>CANGGP010000034.1 GCA_947453445.1 Sphingobacteriaceae bacterium | reverse complement strand
TTACTGTAAATCCTTGTTTGGGGCTCTCTCCTGTCGTTCTCGACTCCGCTCGAACTGACATTCGTATATACCCTAATCCTGCTACAAACAAACTATTTATTGAAACGAGCGCTGCATGTGATATTCAAATTTATAACATCAGCGGTCAATTGGTTCTGCAAACAAATCTGCAACAAGGTAAAAATGAATTGAATTTAGCACTGCTTAATGCTGGGATGTATAGTATAAAAGCAAACCTTGGAGCCACAGCTTGGTATAGCAAGCTAATAAAAGTGGAATAATTTTTTTAATTATTGATTATTTCGGGTTGCGGGTTGTGAACCTAATTTAGCCTCTTCAAATTCCTCTCATTTAAATTAGTGGTATTTCAATCAGTCAAGGGACAGCATTCAAAATTCAACATTTAACATTCAAAATTTAATTTCAAAACCATCACCGCCCATTCATTCTCATTTTTGGTAAGTTCGAATTTAAAGTTGTTTTGTTCTGCAATTGCTGTTAAATCTTGCACATCGGTGCTAAAAAAACCGCTTAAAAATAAATGGCCACCTACCTTCATGCATTTTGCATAAGCAGGAATTTGTTGTTTTAAAATATTTTTATTGATGTTGGCAATGATGATTTCAAAAGGCTTTTCTGTTTCAAGCGATGTTACATCACCTTGATAAATGTGAATATCAGGAAAAGCATTGCTTGCACAATTTTCAATGGCATTCTCCACACTCCAGGCATCGATGTCGATTCCCACCACATCGGCAGCACCCAGCTGTTTGGCAAGAATGGCCAAGATACCGGTGCCGGTGCCCATGTCTAAAACACGTTTGTTTTTAAAATCAATCTCAAACATTTGTTTACACACCAAGCGGGTTGTTTGATGATGTCCTGTTCCAAAACTCATTTTTGGCATGATGACAATTTCATGCTTTACACTTTTGTTTTCTGCATGAAATGGCGCACGAATACACAATAAATCATCTAGCACAACAGGCTCAAAATTATTTTCCCATTCGGCATTCCAATTGACGGTTTCAATTTTTTTTATTTCATAACTGTATTGAATCTCATCTAAATCAAAATCGAATGTCAAATTTTGAGCGGCCTCTTCGGGAATATAAGCCACAAATCCCTCATCATTATTTTCAAAAGATTCGAAAGGATAATCTTCCAAAAAAGCCATCACAATCTCCGCGCCGGGTTGGACAGGTGTTACTTTAAAATGATACGCCAAATACGCCATTAGAATGAATTGATAATGCTACAAAAATCTTCTGCCTTTAAACTTGCCCCGCCAATTAAACCACCATCCACATCGGCACAAGCAAACAATTGTTTGGCATTTTGTGCATTGCATGAACCGCCGTATAAAATAGATGTTGAGTCGGCCACCTCAGCACCCAAGAATGATTTTAATTCTTCGCGAACAAAAGCATGCATTTCTTGTGCTTGCTCAGGACTGGCCGTTTCGCCCGTACCAATGGCCCATACCGGTTCATAAGCCAATACCAAACGATTTAATTGATCTTTATCAATCTGAGACAAAACTTCCGTCAATTGTTGTTTTACTGTTTCAAAATGTTGGTTGGTTTTGCGCTCGGCCAATTGTTCACCGAAACAAAAAATAACATTTAAATCGTTGGCAAATGCTTGTTGAATTTTTTCAATTAATTCTTGTGCATTCTCATTAAAAAAAGTTCTGCGCTCGCTATGGCCAACCAATACATAATGGGCCCCAACTGAGCGTATCATGCTTGCTGAAATTTCTCCTGTAAATGCACCTTTGGCATGGTTGCTACAGTTTTGCGCCCCAACCGTAAATTCATCCGAATGTGCTGTTAAATCACAAACAGTTTGTAAAAAAGTGAATGGGGGAAAAAATATTTTTTCTACATCTGCATCAACTTTTTTTGATAAGATCTCGCTTACCAAATTCGACGCTTCTTTGGCCGTGGTATTCATTTTCCAATTTCCGGCCACTATTTTTTTTCTCTTCATAAGCTATTGAATTCTAACACGTGGATCTAACAATCCATAAATAATATCGACAACAATATTAATCACAATAAAAATGCAAGCAAAAATTAAAGTAGCCCCCATCACTACCGGCAAATCATTGTTATTAAGCGCTTCAACCACTTCATTCCCTATCCCCTTCCAACTGAATATTTTTTCAACAAATACTGCGCCTGCCATCAAGCCTGCAAACCAGCCCGAAATGGCGGTCACAACCGGATTTAAAGCATTCTTTAAAGCATGCTTCATTACTACCTTTGAAAAAGACAAGCCTTTGGCTTTTGCTGTGCGAATATAATCTTGCGACAATACTTCCAACAATGATGAACGCGTGAGTTGAATCACAATGCTTAAAGGCCGAACACCAAGTGTAATGGCCGGTAAGATTAAATTTTTTAATTGCATTTGTTGTCCGGCCCAAACATCCAATTCAAACAAACTTCCCGAAGGCCCCAGTCCTGTGTATTGGGCCAGTAAATAACCAAACAACCAAGCCACCAACAAACCCACTAAAAATGATGGTGCACTCATACCAAACACTGTGGCCAAAACAAACACTGAACGATCGAAGAATGAATTTTTTTTAATGGCCGTTAAAACACCCAAGGCAATGCCAAGCACTGTGGCAATAAGAATGGCACTTACTGCTAAAACCGCTGTTTCGGGCAAGGTTTCACGGATGATATCAGCCACATGTCGTTTGGTGATATAACTCCGACGCAAATACGGTTGTTTTAAAACCAGCACTTTGTGACGGCCAATTTGCAAAAGCGGCAACCAGGTGTATTTGTCTTTGTTCAAATACCAAAAAGCATTTTCAGCATTTAAACTATGCAATGAAACAGGAGATAAATCATTCAGGTAATTCAGGTATTGTATGCCCAATGCTTGATCGGTTCCCAAATCTTTGTGAATGGCATCAATGGCTTCTTTGTTAGCCCTTTGTCCAAGCATAATTGAAGCCGGATCACCGGGCAATACATTAAACAAAAAGAAAATGGTACTCACCACACCAAACAATACCAGCAGGGCATAAAAACATTTTCTGAGTAAATAATTTAACACGGCCTATGAATTGCACTAAGATAATTATTTCAATCACAATTGCTACCGCTTGTGTAAAATGAATACACAATTCAATTGTTTAAAAACAGGTTGGTAAATTCTCTCAAATTGCGCCCAATTAACCGCATTCAGTGCAGCGTATGCCCGATAAAAGTTTATTTTTGTAAATACAGTATTTGAAGATTTTCCAACATATTTTTATTGCCCTGTTGTTGCTTTTTATCAAGCCTTTACAAGCCCAGCAAACCGGCATTGTATTAAGCGGCGGTGGCGCAAGTGGCTTGTGTCACATTGGTGTGCTTAAAGCCTTGGAAGAAAATCAAATTCCGGTGAACTTTATTACCGGCACTTCCATTGGCGGATTGATTGGCGGATATTATGCCGCCGGATATTCACCCAAGGAAATTGAAGAGCTAGTGAAAACCTATTTCTTTCTAACTGTTACAAAAGGTGATGTTCCGGTTAAATACGAATACTTATTTAAAAAACGTGATGATTACGCTGCTTGGCTCACGCTTAAATATGATTTTAGAAACGACTACATTAAAAATTTACCCACCAACTTTGTGAACTCGGTTCCCATCGATTATTATATGATGGAAACATTTACAGGGATTTCAAATCATTTTTACAATAGCTTCGACAGCTTATTTGTGCCCTTTAGATGCCTTGCCTCTAACATCGAAGATAAAAAATCAGTTGTATTTAGTCGTGGCGATTTGGGCTCTGCTATTCGCGCCGGCATGACTTACCCCTTTTATGTGCGACCAATCAGTATCAACGATAAATTATTATTCGATGGGGGATTGTATAATAATTTTCCGATTGATGTGATGAAAAATGATTTTCATCCCGATATCATCATTGGTTCAAATGCTTCGGAAACAAACCAAAAACCCGACGACGACAACTTGTATATGCAGTTGCGTCATTTATTGATGGCCGCAACAAACACAGTTGCAAGTAATAAACAAACCATCATCATTAATCCTTGGTGTAATGTAGCGGTTTTTAATTTCGAAAATGCACAACGGCTAATCGACAGTGGTTATGCCGCTACCTTGCGTGTGATGCCGCTTATAAAAGAACAAATAAGCGAAAGAAACGATACAGCCAAAATAAATTTAAAGAGACGCCAATTCATGTTGTATCGCCAACCCGAAAGCATCGAATTCAATGCACTCTCAGTTTCGGGATTTAACAACCGACAACAAGCCTTTATTAAACACAGCATTTTTTACAGAAAAAAAGAATTTAACATGCTGCAACTACGCAAAAGGTATTTACGTTTGGCGGGTGAAGACAAAATCAAAAATATTTTCCCAATCGCCGAACTGGATAGTAGCAGCAAAAAATATGTCCTTAAAATTGCCGGTAAAAAAGAGAAACCTTTTTACTTAGAGCCCGGTGCCATCCTTTCTAATCGCCCGATCAGTGAGGCTTTCTTAGGATTACAATACAATCACCTTGGTCGCGTTGGATTTTCAGCATACGGCAATGCTTATTTGGGTAAATTAACCTCAGGTACTTTTTTACGTTTACGCTGTGATATACCCGGAAGGATCCCTGTTTTTATTGAACCATCATTTACTTATGCCCGTTGGGATTATTTTAGCAGCAGTGTGTTGTTTTACGATTTTTTAAAACCCGCTTATTTAATTCAGGAAGACAAATTCGGTGAATTAAAAGCAGGAGTTCCAATCGGCAATTTTTCTAAACTAAGTGTCTCGGCAGGTATTACCGAATGGCGCAATCAGTATTATATTGGTGATGTGTTCACCAAAAAAGATACCGCCGACATCACCACCTTTGAGTACAATTACTTTCAAGCCAACTACCTCATCAATACACTCAACCGCAAAATGTACGCTTCCGAAGGTACTTATTTAAACATAAGGGCAAGGTATTTACAAGGACTAGAAACATATATACCCGGCAGTACATCAGATGATTTCAGTGGATTTAAAAACAAAAAACAACAACCTTGGTTTCAGTTAAAAATGACTTTTGACAAATACATCAAAACCAGTCGCCAAATAAAGTTGGGTACATTTTTAGAAGGCGTTTATTCTACGCAAGGATTTTTTAGCAATTACCAAGCCACCATTCTCTCGGCACCGGCCTTTAATCCAACCGCCGAAAGTCAAACATTTTTTATTGATGCCTATCGTGCGCACAACTATCTTGCCGGTGGACTGAAAACCGTTATGAGTCCTTTAAAAAACCTCGACTTCCGCCTCGAAGCCTATGTCTTTCAACCCGTATTGGCCATCATTAAGGGCAGCGACGGTAAAGCATCTTACAGCAAACCCTTTTTGTATCATCACTTCTCGGGCACTGCTGCATTGGTGTACAATAGTCCTATTGGCCCCATTAGTTTAAGTTTAAATTATTACGACCAATACCAAAATCCTTTTTCGTTTTTCTTTCATGTTGGATACATTATTTTCAACAAAAAATCAATCGATTAAAATCCCTTCAAGGGTGCCTGCAAAAAAAAACCGCAGTCAAAGCCGCGGTTAATTTACATGATGGAATGAATTTTAAAATTCATCCTCGTTAAAAAAGAAATCATCTTTGGTTGGATAATCCGGCCAAATTTCCTCAATACTTTCGTAGCTCTCCCCTTCGTCTTCCATCTCTTGCAAGTTTTCAATTACTTCCATTGGTGCACCACTCCTCATCGCATAATCAATTAACTCATCCTTTGTTGCCGGCCAAGGAGCATCCTCTAACCAACTTGCTAATTCTAATGTCCAATACATAATTGTTTATTTAAAGTATAAGCGTTTTAATTTCATGCAAAAGAAAAAAAATTTTTGATAAGAAAAAAGAAAAATAAAAATAAATAAGAAATGGGAATATAGCCTATTTAATTGATTATCAACTATTTACAATATATTCCGCTTTAAACTGTAAAACTTTATTCACTTGAAGCTTTAATTCCTCGACTTATAGAGCCAATGTAGAATAATAAAGGGCTAATAGTTCTTGTGCTTTTTGATAAGGTTCGAAGTGTATTTGTTCTTTTAAGTACTTCAATTGTGATGCAATAGCAGCGTTTTGCTGAAAGCCATTCATCATTTGCGTGTGAATAATCGACATCAATAAATCGTATTGCTGGGCATTGCGTTTTTGCGTGAATTGATTATTTGCAATGGCTGCATTTTTATATTCACGCAACATCTGATAGATGCTGTCAATACCTTCATTTTGTAATGCAGAACAAATGCCTGTTCTCGGAATCCAAGCCTTTTCATCCGTTTGAAAAAGATGCATGGCTTGTGCATACTCTGCCCTTGCCAGTTTCGCCTTGGCCAAATTATCCCCATCGGCTTTGGTAATAATCAAGGCATCTGCCATTTCCATAATACCGCGCTTAATGCCTTGCAACTCATCACCCGCCCCGGCCAACATCAACAGTAAAAAGAAATCCGTCATGTTGGCAACCGTTATCTCACTTTGACCCGTACCCACTGTTTCAATCATGATAAAATCAAAACCCGCTGCCTCACACAACAACATGCTTTGATAGCTTGCCCTGGCCACACCGCCCAAATAACCGGCACTGGGCGAGGGACGAATATACGCCTTGTCACTGGCCGATAACTTCTCCATGCGTGTTTTATCGCCCAAAATACTGCCTTTACTTTTGGCACTCGAAGGATCTATGGCCAAAACCGCTAATCGGTGACCTTGCTGTATCACCGCCATACCAAAACTTTCTATAAATGTACTTTTGCCTACGCCCGGAACACCTGTAATTCCCAAGCGAAACGATGCGCCGGTTTTTGGCATCAAGGCCGATAATATGGCTTGTGCCAATACTTGGTGATCGGCACGTGTTGATTCAATCAATGTAATGGCTTGACTCAATACACCGAGGTCTTGCGACAAAATCCCATCCACATAATATTTTGAATCTCTTACCGCAGCCATTTTTAAAATTTCAAATGCTTTACAGAAATACCACTGTTTTGTAGTTCTTTTAAAGAATTCACCCCCAACAACAAATGTTGATCTGAATAAGTTTGACTCACCAATTTATCATTGGCTTCGGTTTTAACACCTTCTGCAATCATGGGTTGATCGGTTACCAACAACAAAGCCCCTGTTGGAATTTCATTGTGAAACCCAACGGTAAAAATGGTAGCCGTTTCCATATCAATGGCCATGGCCCTAATCGATCGTAAATATTCTTTAAAATTTTCATCGTGCTCCCAAACCCTGCGGTTGGTTGTAAACACTGTGCCGGTCCAATAATCTTTTTGACTTAAACGGATGGTATAAGAAATTGCTTTTTGTAAACTAAAAGCCGGCAAGGCAGGTACTTCAGCCGGTAAATAATCGTTGCTGGTGCCTTCACCACGAATGGCGGCTATCGGTAAAATTAAATCACCTATTTGATTTTTCTTTTTTAAACCACCGCACTTACCCAAAAACAATACAGCTTTGGGCGAAATAGCCGTCAACAAATCCATAACGGTTGCCGCACTTGCGCTCCCCATACCAAAATTAATAATGGTGATATTATCACAGGTGGCTGAAAGCATTGGTTTATCCAATCCCTTTACTTCTACACCATTTAGTTTTGCAAACAGATGTACATAATTCGAAAAATTTACCAATAAAATGTATTCGCCAAATTCTGCCAAGCCCAAGCCCGTGTAACGCGGTAACCAGTCATTTACTATTTCGGCTTTGGACTTCATTCGGTTTAAAACTTAAGTGTTTGCAATTGAATTAATGTAAATATATTTAAAAAAAAATTCATCCAATTGAACAATGGCTTAAAATATCCCACTTTCGATGTGCGGCTGAAAAAAAACAAGGATAAAACCTATATTTTCGACGCTGTTCGCAAAAAATGGCTGGTGATGAGTCCTGAAGAATGGGTGCGCCAACATGTACTGCATTACCTTATCAATGTGTTGAAAATTTCTGCAAGTAAAATTGCCATCGAAAAAGAATTGCAACTCAACGACCTAAAAAAAAGATTCGATATTGTGGTGTATAACAATACCCTCACACCCTTAATGATTATTGAATGCAAGGCTCCTTACATTCAACTCGATTTGAATACTGTTGCACAGGCCAAACGTTATAATTTGGTGCTACAAGCCGAATTACTGATGATTACCAATGGCGTAAGCGATTTGGTTTTGGATAAAAATAACAAGGAAGTTTTATTGGAATCTTATTTTTCTGCGCAAGAATAAATGGTGTAAAGCATTTTCGCTTTACATAAAAGAAAAACCGGCCTTCTAATAGGGCCGGTCAATTATCTAAAGAAAATTTTTTGCTTGCTTAATTGTTTAGCATTACCGGCATTACCAGCATCAATACATCCTCAGCGGGATTGGCTTTGTTATTCGGTAAAATAATCCCGGCACGGTTCGGTGCACTCATTTCCAAAATAATTTCATCTGAATCTAAGTTGCTCACCATCTCAACCAAAAAGCGAGAGTTGAAGCCTATTTCCATGTCTTCACCAACATAACTACAAGTGAGTGTTTCATGGCCTTCGTTGGCAAAATCTAAATCCTCTGCACTAATGCGCAATTGACTACCGGCCACTTTCACGCGAATTTGATGGGTGGCTTTGTTCGAGAAAACACTCACACGCTTTAAAGCACCTAAAAAAGAAGAACGATCAACCGTTAATTTATTCGGATTTTGTTTCGGAATAACCGCTTCATAATTTGGATACTTGCCGTCAATTAAGCGACAAATCAAATTGATGTTGCCAAAACTAAACAATGCATTGGTTTTGTTGAATTCAATTTTCACAGCATCGTCAACACCCAACAATAAATTCTTCAATACATTCAAAGGTTTTTTAGGCATGATGAATGAGGCCGCAGCACCCGCTTTGGCATCGTTGCGTGTGTAACGTACCAATTTATGTGCATCGGTGGCCACAAATATTGAATTGGTTTCGCTAAATTGACAAAACACACCACTCATCACAGGACGTAAATCGTCGTTACCGGTAGCAAATATAGTTTTGTTAATGGCGTTGGCCAAAATTTCACTCTTAATCACAATTGAATTTTGCGACTCTAAACGCGGCATTTTTGGATACTCATCGCCATTTTGTCCGCTAATGTTATAATCACCGGTTTCAGTTTTAAGCTTAACCGAATGTTTGTTTTTATCTACAATAAAGGAGATAGGTTGTTCAGGCAAATTACTTAATGAATCCATCAAGGTTTTAGCAGGCACTGCAAAACTTCCGTTATCATTCGAATCAATTTTCATCGAGGTGGTAATGGTTGTTTCCATATCACTGGCCGACAACAACAATTCACCTTGATGAATTTCAAATAAAAAACAATCAAGAATAGGAATTGTATTATTCGTATTTAATACGCCTCCAATTGCTTTTAAATGTTTTAATAAGGTAGATGCTGAAACAACAAAATTCATAGTTAGACGATTTTAGATTAAGCGAAATTAAGGGAAGCGCCCGAAAAGCCATAGAAACAAGGCTTTAGTTTTAAACTACTTTTTAACAGTAATTTTTGGACTGAAATAATTTGGTCCGATCAATAATTTACCAAACACAAAATATTGTATTAGTGCCCATTCTTTTTTGTCGTCGAAATTCAAAAACAAACGATCGGGATCATAAGGATATTTTACACCCAATTCAGGATTCACGTCACCTGTAAAAGCCTTGCGGTAAAAATCAAACACCTTGGTTTTAAAATCTTGTCCCACAATTTGAATACTTACAAATGGCTTCACTTTTAATAAGGAATCTTGTAATTTTTTATTTCTGCCACTAATTAAGTTTTCGTACGAAATGTTTTGAAAATACACCAAATATTGACGCATTTTCACTTCATCAAAAGCCAATTCCTTCGCCTTATTGTCTTTTAATTTAAAAAACTTTGCATCCATTACATCAATGCTAAACGATGAATCGGGTGTTTGAGGATAAATCACATTGATTTGCTTAATTTGAGGCGGAGAAAAATTCATCACCACACGATCGCGCCACTCGGTTTCTTTGGCAATGTACCTTGGCAACAAAAAGCCTTTGAATCCGGGGATAAAACAAGCGTAAGGACTGTCATAATTTTTATCTTCATCCAAATTTGTGAGCAACATATAACTCGATTCAGAATCATCGGTTTCGTGGCCTACATAATATTGTTTAATTTTTTCATCACCACTGTAAATTTCCACTTTCAATGCATTGGTGGCCATAAACTTGATGACATTCTTTTTCATTGAATTAGGCACAGCCATTTTCACTTCCACGTTTTTAATCACTTCAAGCAAATTCAAAATGGCTTCGGCACGACAAGGGTATTTTTGATTCACCACCCAGCCTTTGCTTGTACGCTCAACAACGGCTTGATCACCGGCCTTATCAGCAATAAAAATTTTGGTTATCGATGCGGTGTCTTTCACCCTAAAATTGCGTGAATCTTCATCCACGGTACTGAGTTTGGATTTAGAACGGTAAACCCATACCGAAACTAGGATCAATAAAAAAAGTACAATAAAAATAACCGAGTTCTTTTTATTCATGTATTGAATAATCCTATTTAAATTCTTTTCTCGATTCGAAGAGTGAAGATGCTAAACTATTAAAGCGCAAAGCAATTTCAAATCCGCCAAAACCTTTTGACGCAGTAGTATAAGCCGAAACATTCACATCATAAGCCATGGCAATTGAATAATCACCCATATCGAAAATTAATGAAGGAATTATGTCGGCGTTACGGCGGTAAAACAATCCAAAACCAATGGCATTTTGTGTTTTAACACCGGTTACCTTTGTGCCTGTACTCATTCTGTATTTTAAATAAGAGCCCATGTATATTTCTTGGCTTCTGGCCTGTGCTTGATAAATAAAAGTAGGTGTAATTGTAAACTTGGTATCTTCCAAATCAATTACTGAGGTTAATGCACCAACATATTTAACCGGTAATTTATAATTGGCCCCGGCTCTGTAATCTTGCACAGGTTGATTCACATGAAAGCCGCCAAAAGACAACTTAAAAGAGAAAATATCATCGTGGTCTTGATCTTTTTTATAGCTCGTAAATTCATAAGCAGCACCAACAGCCATGTCTACATTTGTAAATTGGCGGTTAGGCGTTTCGCCGCTGTTAATATTAGGATCGATAAAATTGCCATTAAATTGATTGGCATAGGTTAAACTACCGTAGTTGCCGTTTGTGGCCTGTGTACCACCTGCTAATCCCACACTAATGGCACTGCGACGACCTAATTTCACCAAGCCGCTTACATTTAATAATGCACCGGTTGTTCTTAATTTGGCTGAACCGGCTGCATCGGTAAAAATGGTTAATCCCAAGCCCATAAAAGCCGGACGTTTTTTTGATTTAAACAAACCCCCGTCGATTGAAATACCTTGCGTTTGGAAAGCTTTATTCATCGACGCCCATTGGTTGCGGTAGTTTACAATTGCACGCACGTAACCATTGTAAAAGCCGGTGTTGGCAGGACTCAATGCCAATGGTGTTTCAAGCGCTTGCGAAAAATGAATATCTTGCGCCAAAGTAAATTGCCCTTTGTAGAGAACCGTTAGTAAAACAACTAAATAATAAATTTTCTTCATACTCAAATTCTATATTTGCCTATCGCTATGTTATCTGTTTATGCCTGTTAAATTATCTGGTGAGTGTAACATTGCCTTTTAATAATTTTGATTCACCATAAACATTTTTATAGGTAATCACATAAGCATATACACCTGTAATGGCCATTTGGCCGCTAAAATTACCATCCCAACCCAAATCATTTGGATCTACCGAACGATAAACCTCTTGTCCCCAACGGTTCCAGATGGTCATTTGGTATTCACTTACAAACTCGGCTGAGCCCAATGGTTTAAAATAATCGTTTCTGCCATCGCCATTTGGCGTAAAACCGGTTGGGATATTCGGATTATCACCGCTGTTTGAAATGTCTTTTGATTTATCAGTAAATACCGCGGTTACATCATCGAAAGTATAAAAGTTTGTGGTCACCGAATCTTTACTGCTAGGCTCAATAGTGGTGTGGTTTTGAAACTTCCAATGGTGGAAAGAAAAATTGGTTGTATTGCTTGATGTGGCTTTAAAGCTCATTAACGTAGCGTAATAATTACCAGTCCATGGATAAGTCACAAGCGGCAAACTATTCACTTTTACTGTTCCTGCACCTTCCGGTTCAACACGAACCGTTAGAGGATATGGGCCTGTTACGCCATAACAACCTGATGTGGTAAATGAACTAGCAACATAATCGCAACGTTGCAACAATTTCGTTTTCATTCTGTATACGTTGGTGTCCCATAAATCTGTTACCGTGTTAAACGGATTGTTTCCGGCAACACAACTTGGATCTTCATGACAACGCATCTCTGAACGGTACAAATTATATACATAGTTATAGTGCTTCATCAAATTATCACATTTTAAGGCACTGTTCAATAAATCTTGATAACGGTTTTTATATTCCAATTTAAAGCCGTCGTTTCCTGTAATGCCATTCATTAAACGGCTAAATACATAGGCTGCACCATTAAAACCCCTTGTGCTTAATAGATAATTGGCTTGTTCGTAAGCACAAGGTGATTGAAGGGTGTTATTAATAACTAAGGTATTGGTGGCTACGCTGGTGAAATTAAGAATGGCCGGCATGTTCCATAAATAAAAATGGTATTTGTTACCCGGCTTGGCTTGACCGCCTTTTGCAAAAGCAATATTGTAATTCCACAAGTTACTATTCAAGAAGAAAGATTGTAAAATCATGTAATCCATAAAACTTGCCTTATCCAAATTATTCATCATCGTGGTGTAATTTGGATTGGTGGCTCCTTTTAATGAAGAGGCCGACGCTTTATCAATAATGGTGGATCTAAAATTATTATTGAAATTTGATTTGGTTCCGTCAGCATAGTTTACTGAACCCTCCCCATTGTGGTAAAAACACATGTCTACCGAATCTTTCGACTGACCGTAATAATAATTTTCGTAATACTTATCATACACTTCTTTAAAGTTGTACAAGCCGGTGTATTTACCGTTAACAAATGTAACAACCGGTTTAATGTGCAGCGGATTTACATTTAAATTATACTTGGCTGCCAATGATTCTATAAATACATCCCTCAATGAAGTACCGAACGAGGTATTTGTGGTAACCGACAAAGGTGAGGAATGGCTTTCAATATCGCCGCCATATAATTGCAAGGTTGGAAACACACGACGTTTGGATGAGCCTAAACTATCGAGGTTAAAAATCGGACCTTCAAAATTACAACCAAATCCATTTCGGTCGTCAATACTGATATTATAACCCCTTTGTTTGGTGGCCCAAGTTTCGTTTATAGGCCTATCAATAGTGCCATAACCTTCACTCACTTGTTTCATTTTATCGTAATATTCCACATGAATGGTGGTGGCCGGCGGATTACCTTGGGCTGTGAACCATGATGTGTCAGCATAATCCATCGCAATGGAAACAACACCAAAATCCTTGTTAAAAGTTTGATGACCCGGATCAACAAAATAAGTATTGGTTTCGCAGAAACTCTCCAAGTAATTGGCCATTTCTGAACACACAAGCGTAGAGGCTCCTGATGAACTTGAATACGTTCGCGGCACAACAATCACACGCACCATGGTGGTAACATCAATGTTAATAGGGTTTGGCGCAGAACTGTCGACGTATACTTTGGTACTTGAAGCGCCCGGACGAGGATAATCGCCGTTGGTGGTATAATAAACCGACAAACAAGGATAGTTAATTGTATCGTAATTTCTGCCGTTGATCATCACTTTCATAATTTGTGAACCTGCAGCAAAAAAACCGGTATTTGAAGTGGCGTTTCCAATGCTCAATGTGCCCGTAGGATTTACAGGTGCCAAACTTGGTTTTGGCAAATAACCCATGTAATTATTGGTTAATGGATTGATGATCATCTGTGAATTGGTGGTATATAAACGCCAAGCATTGATGCCTTTGGTGTTGTAGTCAATCCTGCCTCTTGTATGTCCCGCCTTGGTTTGTTGCACAAAAACCGAATCACGAATGGTTCCGGCTGAAGTACTTAAAATTAACCATTGGTTTTTACACTGATCCAAACTGAAATTGGCATGGTAGTTTCCACTAAACACCCCGTTTTTACCCGATAACCAAACAACGCCTAAACCGCCACCAGGCAAGCTAAATGAAGATGGGAAAGCCCATTTTTTCAGGTTGTTTCTGTCGTTACTCAAATAATAATTGGCTAGGGTAACCGAATACGATTGCACGTTGGCAATTTCAACCCAATCGCTGTAAACACCAAAGTTGTCGGTAGGACCACTGGTGTTGGTTACGCAATACTCATTCAAAACAATACCTATGCTAGGGGTTGGTTGAGCTTTAATGGTTTTGGTCAGACTTAGAATAAATAAAAATGCAAAAACCAGTAAAAGTTTTCTCTTTAATATCATGTTAAATAAAAGTTATAGTTCTTAGTACTTTTCAAATATACACATAACATCCACAAAACTCAAAAAATGATTAAAAGCCTTCACATTATTTTCAAATTGTAATTGTTAATTCCCAAAGCAAAAACCTAACTTTGTGCTCCTTTTTACTATGAGCGATTTTATCCACCACGAATGCGGCGTTACCCTAATCCGGTTATTAAAGCCTATTGACTATTACAAAACCAAGTACGGAAGCGCCCGCTATGGCTTACACAAGCTGTATCAAATCATGGAAAAAATGATTAATCGGGGTCAGGATGGGGCCGGTGTTGCCACCATAAAACTCGATGCCGAACCCGGAACTTCATACTTAAACCGCCTGCGCTCCATCAATTCGCGGGCAACCATGGATATTTTCAGCAAAATCAACCATAATTTCTCTGAAGCCCAAAAAGCCAACCCCAATGATTACCAAAATCCGGACTGGCAAAAACAAAACATCCCATTTTTGGGCGAATTAATGCTGGGTCACCTGCGTTATGGCACTTTTGGGAAAAATGGCGTTGAATCTTGCCATCCCTTTAAACGCCAAAACAACTGGATGAGCCGTAATTTGGTAGTGGCAGGTAATTTTAACCTCACCAATGTGGATGAATTGTTTCAACATTTGGTTGAATTGGGCCAACACCCCGTTGAAAAAGCCGATACGGTAACCGTTATGGAAAAAATCGGGCATTTTTTGGACAAAGAAAATGATAAACTCTTTAAAAAATTCAAGGAACAAAACGATAAAAACTACGAAATATCTAAACTCATTCAAGAACATTTGGATGTGGCTGCCATTTTAAGAGAAAGTAGTAAAAAATGGGATGGCGGTTACGTGATGGCCGGTATGATTGGTCATGGCGATGCCTTCGTTTTGCGCGATCCTAACGGTATTCGTCCTGCCTTTTTTTACCAGGACGATGAAATTTTGGTGGCTGCAAGCGAACGTTCGGTGATTCAAACTGTTTTAAATGTGCCTTTTGAAACGGTGCATGAATTAAAACCCGGACATGCTTTGATTGTGAAGAAAAACGGAACAATTAAAGAAGAAGAAATTATTGAACCTGCTAAAAAATTATCTTGCTCTTTCGAACGCATTTATTTTAGCCGCGGCAACGATGCCGAAATATACCGGGAACGTTTACAGTTGGGTAAAAATTTAACCGAACATGTACTCAAAACAGTGAATTACGATTTAAACAACACTGTTTTTGGTTACATACCTAATACCGCCGAATTGGCCTTTAATGGCTTGGTAGAAGGATTGTATGATTACACCAACCAGTGGAAAAAAAATGAATTACTCAAGTTAAAAGGCGCACCCACACAAGCTGAACTTGATAAAATTTTAAGTGTAAAACCACGCGTGGATAAGGTGGTTTTAAAAGATGCCAAACAACGTACATTCATCACCAACGACGAAAGCCGCGACAGTTTGGTAAACTTGGTTTACGACATCACTTATGGCACTGTTCATAAAGGAAAAGATAATTTGGTGGTGTTAGACGATAGCATTGTGCGTGGTACTACTTTAAAACAAAGCATCATCAAAATATTGGATCGCTTAAATCCTAAAAAAATTATTGTTGTCAGTTCTGCTCCTCAAATTCGTTACCCCGATTGTTATGGTATCGATATGGCTGTGTTGGGCAAATTTGTTGCATTTGAAGCCACCATCGGTTTATTAAAAGACACCGGCAAAGGGCATCTGATTCAAGAAATTTATGAAAAGGCAAAAGCTGAATTACTAAAACCAAAGGAAGAACAAGTAAACGTGGTGAAAGAAATTTACGCGCCTTTTACCGATGATGAAGTGACTGCAAAAATTGCCCAACTCATTAAACCGTCAGATTTAAAAGCAGAGTTTGAACTCATTTACCAAGACCTTGATGGTTTACATGCAGCTTGTCCAAATCACCTCGGCGATTGGTATTTTAGCGGTAACTACCCTACACCGGGTGGTAATAAAGTGAGCAATCAAGCTTTTGTGAATTATATGGAAGGCAGTAATAAGAGAGCTTATTGATTAATAATTGAAAATTAAAAATTAAAAATTATGAATTTTTAATTTTCAATTAATTGCGTTTGCCCGCTGGCATCAACTTGAATGGTTTTGGTACCGGTTCCTTTCCCTGAAACGAAAAAAGACACTGTGAATCTTTTCTTCGAATGACTTACACATTTGGCATCGTATTGTCCGCGTGCAATGGCAGTATATGAGGTGGCGGCGCCCCGTTCAATATTGGTAAAAATAATTTTCTTATTCCCCACCACCACCGAATCCATCGCTTCAGTATACAAATTATTGAAACGAATTTGATAACCTTTATCACAAGCGCTCAAGAAAAGAATACTGCAAAATAGAATGGCGAATTTTTTCATTAGAATTTACGGTTCATTTCACGTTCAACATCGCGTTTTTTAATGTCTTCCCTTTTATCAAATGCCTTTTTACCTTTGGCCAAAGCAATGTCCATTTTCGCAAAGCCTTTATCGCTGATAAATAAACGGATGGGCACAATGGTTAAACCTTGGTCTTTCACCTTGCGCAACCATTTTTGCAATTCATGTTTGGTGAGCAACAATTTGCGCTCGCGCATGGGTTCATGGTTTCTGAAGGAAGCATTTTCGTATTCGGTAATGTGGAAGTTACGCACATACAACTCGTCGTTTTTGAAATAACAAAAACTATCGGCCAAACCGGCTTTGCCTTCGCGAATTGATTTTATCTCAGTTCCTTTTAATACCATTCCGGCAGTCAGCGTATCTAAAAACTGATAATCAAACTTGGCTTTGCGGTTCTCTATATTAACGGTATTGCTTAACTTCGTCACAACACAAAGTTACGAAAATTATGCAGCCCTTACAATTGATTGAGGCCAAAGAACAAGATATTCCTGTGATTGCCGAATTGGCGCACATCATTTGGCAACAACATTATCCAAGTATTATTAGTCAAGACCAAATTGATTACATGCTTGAAAAAATGTATAGTGCCGATAGTTTAAAGGAGCAAATACAAATTAAAAAGCACCGTTTTTTTCTTTTGCACTTGAGCAATGAAGCCATTGGTTTTTTGTCAATGCATGAAGAAGCAAAAGATGAATGGTTTCTCAATAAATTTTACATTAATCAGCACAAAGCATGCAAAGGACTTGGTAGCGCTGCCTTGCAAATGATCATCAAACAACTGCAAGTAAAAAAAATAACCTTAACCGTAAACCGTCAGAATTACAAATCCATTAATTTTTATTTTAAAAATGGCTTTGTGATTGAACGTGTGGCTGATTTTGATATTGGTAACGGTTATGTGATGAACGATTTTGTGATGGTGTGGGGAAAGTAGAGACATATAAAGTTTTATACACTTAAACAATTATACTTATTTTATTTGGGCGCTCGAGCGGGCCATTTCGGGCTCCGCTATCCTCACACAGGCTCGCCCAAAAGTGCAATGCAATTTGTCGTGGTTTTTTGGGTCGGTAAAAGAGGCACCGACCCAAAAGAACCAAGCCCTGCATGTCCCTAGCGCAGATTATATTTTGCACACAGATAACTAAGATTGAGCAGATAGTCGCAGATTAATCAATTAAAATCATGATTATCAGCGTCATCTGCGTTCCATTTAATCGAATCAATCCTTCAGCACTTTTTCATTGGCAATTAGTTTTCCATGATCCCAAACTTGTAAAAAGTAAATGCCGTTCTGTAATGGGCTTAAATCAAGTCGTATTTCACCAATTTGTTTCGACTTATTTAAATGTAAAATCTCAGTTACGCCTAAAACATCAATCAATTTAATTTCGCAATTACCCATATGGTCAGCACTTTCAAAATTAATAGTCAGCAGACCATTTGTTGGATTAGGATACAATTGTATGTTAAAACTTTGGGATTTTGTATTTGTTATTCCAGTGAGATCATCGCAATTTCTGGCAGAAGTTTGATAAGTAGAGAAAGTATCATCATGATAGCATAACAAGTAAAACGAAGGATTCTCATTAATATCATTGTAATTGCAATAATAACTGAACAAATCACCATAAGTATTGAAAATGCTACCCTGAAACATTAATCTTTCCACAAAATAAGTTGTGAATGTGAGAACACTTGGAATTCCAATAGCAAGTGGAACTTTATAATAAGCTGCTTGTATTCTTTTTAAACTTATGTTATTAATAGTAATATGGCTAGTGTCAATAACCGTATAATACCCCCTCCGATTTGAGCAACGAACACTTTGGGCACGGTACAATTCACGCCACTTATCGCCGATAACAGCGTTAAAATTTATTATTGTATCAAAACTTGAGCCATTGTACAAATAAATAACTTTATTGTTTTCGTAGACCTTATAATCAACAACATTTTGAAAACCAGCATTGCCATTAATTGTATAACCTATTCTACTTCCTTTAAAAGAACCCTGAATTAATTTACAATTAATACCATTTACCATTACATCGTTTGTATACTTAAATTCCATAATGCCATCAATCCCGGCAATAATTCCTTTCTCAACATAATTCCAAGTTGCACCCGGTGGACAAAAAACTACTTGTGATTTTGCATAATTAAAAAAGAAAACTAAAATAAATGGAAGTAAGACTTTTTTCATTCTATTCCGATTTGATTAAGAAAAATGGGTTCCAAACACAATACAATTTACAAAAAAAATTGAAATTACTCCTTCCCCTCCAGCATTCTTTCTAAGGAATACATTTCATCTGTTAATCTCGGTGCCATCGAAAAGTCTATACACTTGAAAGCTTTAAACATCCTATTAACTTAATAAACATAAAAATAAAATCATTAAATTTGTTATTAAGGTAAATACTTGAAGAATGATAACTGCAAAAAATAAAATATTATTAGCCCAGAAACTGTTTGACACGGAAGATAAAAGGATTTTGAAAGCAGTTGAATCTATACTTAATCCTTCAGAACAAACCGTAGATTTAACTTCTGCGGAAAAAAAGGAATTAGATAAGCGATTGGCAGACCACAAAGCCGGTAAGTTAAAATATTACACAATTGATGAAGTAAGAAAGGCCGTATTACAAGCAATAAAAAAGTAAAATGCTTCCTTTTATCTTCACTGAAAATGCAAAAGCAGATGTTGTTAAACATGCTTTGTACTATGAAGAAAAACAGAATGGACTTGGTATCCGTTTTATGGAAGAAGTTGATTTGGCCGCAGAAGAAATATCTCTGTTACCGCTAGGCTATGCAAGTTACTATAAATCGACACGAGAAAGAAAAACTAAAAACTTTCCTTACAAACTTATTTATACTGTAGAAAAAAGTTTTATTTATATCCACGGTGTTTATCCAAGCAGGGCAAGCACAAACAAAAAATACAAAAGCGTTAAACGAAAAAAATAACTGTAACTACTCCTTCCCTTCCAGCATTTTTTCCAAGGAATACATTTCATCCCTCAACCTTGCTGCCTGAGCAAAGTCCATATCCTTAGCCGCTTTGATCATGGCTGTTTTAATTTTACCGATTTGTTTTTTTAATTCTTCGGC
The DNA here is from genome assembly GCA_947453445.1 of Sphingobacteriaceae bacterium. Lineage (GTDB taxonomy): Bacteria > Bacteroidota > Bacteroidia > B-17B0 > Aurantibacillaceae > Aurantibacillus. Next base: position 16,820 of record CANGGP010000034.1, on the reverse strand, counting down.
GCTCATGTATTGCACCACAGGATCTGCAGCCATGCTGAATTCATCCGGCTCAATGTATGGTTTCACCAATTTACCATCCACCGTAATTTCTAAGCCGCTAAAATTGCTGAGCTTGCTTTTTTTACCGGCTTGAATGGGCGTGATGTTGTGTTTAAAATTATGTTCTATTTGTTTTTTCCTTCTCCGCAAAGTCTCATCCATGGTCTTTTGCATACTGTCAGTTATTTTATCAGCATACATGATCACGCGACCATTCACGTTTCTGGCAGCACGACCAACGGTTTGCACCAAACTGCGTTCATTTCTTAAAAAGCCTTCCTTATCTGCATCCAAAATAGCCACCAGCGATACTTCCGGTAAATCCAATCCTTCACGCAATAAGTTAATGCCCACCAATACATCAAACATGCCAACACGCAACTGCCTTAAAATTTCTACACGATCCAAAGTATCCACTTCACTGTGTATATATCTGCAACGTACATTTAATTTCGTCAAGTACTTGGTCAACTCTTCTGCCATGCGTTTGGTTAAAGTGGTCACCAACACGCGTTCATCCAATTCCACCACCTTGTGAATTTCATCCAACAAATCATCCACCTGATTGGTGCATGGTCGAACTTCAATCAAAGGATCCAATACGCCGGTCGGACGAATCAATTGCTCTACCACTATGCCACCTGCCTCCTGCAATTCAAAATCAGCCGGCGTAGCAGAAATATACACTGTTTGATTTAACAAGGCATAAAACTCTTCAAATTTTAAAGGCCTGTTGTCAAGCGCCGCAGGCAATCGAAAACCATATTCCACCAAATTTTGTTTACGACTCAAATCCCCGCCAAACATGGCCCTCACCTGTGGTAAAGTCACGTGGCTTTCATCAATCATCATGATAAAATCATTTGGAAAATAATCCATCAAACAAAAAGGTCTGGTGCCCGGTAAACGACCGTCGAAATAACGTGAGTAGTTTTCAATGCCACTGCAATAACCCAATTCACGCATCATTTCAAGATCATAATTCACTCTTTCTTCCAAGCGTTTTGCTTCCAACATTTTATCCTGTGTCTTAAAAAAGGCCACTTGTTTTTCCATGTCTTCCTGAATAAACACCATGGCTTTGCGCATGGTATCAGGCGTGGTCACAAATATGTTGGCGGGATAAATGGTAATGGACTCGTGTTTGTTTAAGATGTGGTTATTGGCATTGTCGAAAGTTTCGATGGTTTCAATTTCATCACCAAAAAATAATATACGTACACAATAATCGGCGTACGGCAAATTAATTTCAACGGTGTCGCCTTTTACCCTAAAGGTACTTCTGTCGAAATCCCCGGTCGTTCTTGAATATAGAGCACCCACAAATTGATGCAACAATTTATTACGTGAAATAGCCTGCCCAACATGTATCGACAAAATGTTTTGTTTAAAATCAGTTGGATTACCCATACCATAAATGCAGCTCACTGAACTCACCACTATTACATCCCTTCTGCCTGAAAGCAATGCCGAAGTAGTACTCAAACGGCACTTTTCAATTTCGTCATTGATGGCCAAGTCTTTTTCAATGTAGGTGCCGGTGGTTGGTAAATAGGCTTCAGGTTGATAATAATCGTAATAACTTACAAAATACTCAACGGCGTTGTTGGGAAAAAACATTTTGAACTCTGAATACAATTGAGCTGCCAATGTTTTGTTGTGACAAAGTATGAGTGTGGGTTTGTTTATTTGCGCAATGACATTTGCTGCAGTAAAGGTTTTCCCAGAACCTGTTACGCCCAGAAGCACTTGGTTTTTAGTCCCATTGTGAATGCCTTCCACCAATTGGCGAATGGCTTCCGGTTGATCACCGGTGGGTTGAAATTCAGATATTAATTCAAAGGCCATGTTATTTTATTAATTCAAATTGACTAACGGCTTTCTCTCTGCTGCATGCCACAAAATGCCACCATTCACTGCTGATGTGCTTAAAGCCGGCACTTTTCATCGCTTTACGAAGCAGGCGTCTGTTGTCAACTTGTTCTTTTGTGAGTATTTTTTTTTGCAAATATTCTTCTTCGAAAATTGGCTGCGACAAGTCACCAAAGTGGTCAAAGTCGGTACCCATGTCCAATACTTTACCGCTGCGTGTATCAAGAATGGTAATGTCAAGGGCCACGCCATAATTATGTAAAGAGGTGACCGAAGCCGGCGTTAAATACTTTTGTTTTTTTTCTTCCGGCAAACGCACAGAGTCCCACATCATTTGTTGAATGTGTAATGGTCTTGCCGCATCGAGCACCAAAAGCGAATAATCGGCATTCACTTGTTTTAAATACCATTGTGCTGTTGCCAATTTAACCGCCGCATAACAGGTTAAATAAGCATGTCGAAGTCCGTCATAAAAATCACGGTGCAAAAAATTAGCGGTGTCGGCGTAACGCAATTGAACATGAATACTTGAGTCAATGTCCTGAATATTCACCAAATCATACATGCCGTAAACATATTCTAAATAAGAGGTATCCGGCGGCTGAATCAAAGAACAATGGAATACCTTCTGCTCTCTTTGAATAACGGGCATTTCAGCGCGACTAGAAAGTTGCAAGGCAAAAAAGCAAAGAATTAAAAGATATCGCTTAAAAATTTCCAATGAATCAGTTTCTTATTTAAATCTATTCCCTAATTTTGAGTACAATTTACACCTATGCCTTCATTTGATATCGCCAGTAAACTGGATGCTCAATTATTAGATAATGCTATAAATGTAGCAAAAAAAGACATTTTAAACCGATGGGATTTTAGAGATAGTAAAAGCAGTATTGAACTCAACAAAAAGGAGAACACCATTTTAATTGCCACCGAAAACGACATGCGTTTGGAAGCCATTATTGATGCCATTCACTCGCGCATGATCAAACAGGGATTAGATCCCAGGGGATTGGATGAAAGCAAGGAACATTATCCCAGCGGACCGCTGATTAAGAAAGACATCAAGGCGCGTCAAGGCCTTGATAAAGAGGCCTCCAAAAAAATAATGAAGGACATTAAAGACAGTAAGATAAAAGTAACAGCGCAAATCATGGATGAAATCATTCGCGTTAGCAGCAAAAACATTGATGACTTGCAAAAAGTGATTGCCCTTTGCCGCAAAGGAGATTATGAGGTGCCATTGCAATTTATCAATATGAAATAAAAGCAAGATGAAAAAAACCCGACTAACAATTTTAGTTTGCTTGTGCCTCAGCATTGTATTTGGGCAAATGAAGGCCCAAGACAGTCTACAAAAACCAAAGGTGATTGCATTTGCCGATAACTGTGGTTATCTATCTTTGGGCTTGGGTTTTCCGAATCTGTACCAAAAAATATTGGTGAATAAAATTGATAAGGTCAATAAAGAATTGCATGCAATTGATAACATTGTTCAAAATGCCTATTCATACAGCGTGAGCAGTACTTTGAACAGAGAAATAAGAATTGAAGCAGCGCTAAGTAAAAACATTGGACTGCAGTTTACGGGTAATTATTTTCAAGTGAATGCTTCAGAAACACACACGTATTATATTCCATCAAGCACAAACACCAACACCATTAAATATGCCGACACCACAACCGTGCAATACAAAAGTATTTCACTTGGTGTGAGATTTAATTTTCACTACTGTATTTCAACTGCCGTTGATGTTTACAGCGGCTTTGGCACCGGAATTAATATTGATGATTTTTACCTTCGTTTCGGTTCCAGCAATCCCTTAATTAAATCAAGTGCTTTAAACACACAAAAGCTCACACCTTTCCCGGTAAATTTTTCCGCCACCACGGGTGTGCGTTTGTATTTAAGCCGTGTTATGGCACTATATTTTGAAGCAGGTTTTGATAAATGGACAGTACTCCAAACAGGAATCGTCTTTAAACTAAAATAAAAAAAACAACGTGATCATCAGAAGCAAAGCACCATTTAGAAATTATTTCATTATTGACACATAAAAGAATTTTTTGCAGGATTTTAAAATAGAATTGAATCGACATGTTAAAGGGTCGAAATGCTGCGCCAGGGATGCGGAGGGTTTAGCTCTTTTTCAAGCCTGCCTCTTTCCCTTGAAAAAAGCCGCAGCCTGAAGCAGCCCGGTTGGCGCCCAAAAAATTATCCTTTTTGACTAAGAAAAAAATATGATCATAAGAAGCAAAGCACCTTTAAGAATCGGTTTGGCCGGCGGCGGCACCGATGTGAGTCCTTATTCCGATTTATATGGCGGCGCCATTTTAAACGCCACCATTAATTTATATGCCTATGCCTCATTAGAACCAACAGATGACGGACAAATTGAATTTGTTATCGACGGGCAAAATAAACAGATTAAATTGAAATCAGATTCAGAATTGCCCATGCATGAGGGCTTTGAATTGTTTATCGGCGTTTATAACCGTGTGATCAAACAATTTAATTTAAAACCCCTTTCATTTCGCTTAACCTCTTTTATTGAGGCGCCGCAGGGTTCAGGACTTGGCACTTCTTCCACCATTGTGGTGTCATTACTGGGTGCATTTGTTGAATGGTTAAAATTACCTTTGGGCAAGTACGACATTGCGCATTTGGCATATGACATCGAACGCATCGACTTAAAAATGGCCGGCGGCAAACAAGATCAGTATGCAGCTACTTTTGGCGGCATCAATTTTTTGGAATTTTCCGCCAATGACAAAGTGATTGTAAATCCTTTGCAATTAAAATCTAAAATTGTGAATGAATTAGAATTTAGTTTACTGCTCTACTTTACCTCAACACAGCGACTTTCGGCCGGTATTATCAATGAGCAGGTTAAAAACGTGAATGAGAAAAATACCAAAAGCATTGAGGCCATGCATAATTTAAAAGAACAAGCCCAACAAATGAAGGATGCTTTGCTGCGAGAAGAACTTTCAAAATTTGGTGAGATTTTGCATTTTGGTTGGCAAAATAAAAAACAGATGGCGCAAAGCATTTCCAATCATTTTATTGATGAAATTTATCAAAATGCCATCAACCATGGTGCTACCGGCGGAAAGATATCCGGTGCCGGCGGCGGCGGCTTTATGTTCTTTTATTGCCCCGGCGTTACCAAAAACAAGGTGGCACATGCCATTCAAAGCATGGGCGGTAATTGTCAACCTTTTAAATTTACCCAACAAGGTTTGATTACCTGGACAATTTAAATTCCACAAAACAAGGAAAAAAGAACCTGCATACGAGCGAATGCCTGCCAAAATTTATGCTTAACTTTATCTACTTTTAGATTATGAAAATTTCTTTTAATTGGTTGAAAAGCCTTATCAATCTTGATATTAACATCGATGAAGCGGCGGCGCTGCTAACTGCAAGCGGATTAGAAGTCGAAGGCATTGAGCCCTTCGAGTCTTTGCCGGGCGGATTAAAAGGCTTGGTGGTTGGCCATATTTTGAGCTGCGAAAAACATCCTGATGCCGATCGTTTGCACATTACCAAAGTGGATGTTGGTCAGGCTGAAGCTTTAAATATTGTATGCGGTGCGCCCAATGTGGCTGCCGGACAAAAAGTAATTGTGGCTACTGTTGGCACAAAGTTGTATCCGAGCAAAGGAGAACCCTTCGAAATTAAAAAATCAAAAATACGCGGTGCATTAAGTGAAGGCATGATTTGTGCAGAAGATGAAATTGGTTTGGGTGAAAGCCATGCCGGTATTATGGTATTGCCCGAAGATACGGTTGTTGGACTTCCTGCCGCCGATTATTTTAAAATAGAAAACGATACAGTTCTTGAAATCGGTTTAACACCCAATAGAAGTGATGCCACCTCCCATTATGGCGTTGCGCGTGATTTGGCAGCCATTTTAAATTGTCATCAAAAAGATTCAAATTACACTGCATCCTTAAAAATAAAAAAACATTTTGGCGAAGCCAGTGGTTTAAACAATGTGCAAATTCATGTACAAGACACAGCGGTTTGCAAACGCTACTCCGGCATGGTTATCAGTGGCATTCAAGTGAAGGAAAGTCCAACATGGTTGCAAAATCGCCTCAAAGCCATCGGGCTTCGTCCGATTAACAACATTGTCGACATCACCAATTATGTATTGCATGAAACCGGTCAGCCTTTGCATGCATTTGATTTAGAAAAAATCAGCGGCAAAACCGTTATTGTAAGAAAAGCGGAAGAAAATGAAATATTTTTAAGCTTGGATGGTGTTGAAAGAAAATTAAAAACCAATGATTTGGTGATTGCCAATGATAAAGAAGTAATGTGTTTGGCCGGCGTATTTGGCGGCAAAAACAGTGGTGTAACAGAAAGCAGTACGGCAGTGTTTTTAGAAAGTGCTTACTTTGACCCCGGCACTGTACGTGTGAGTTCAAAGCAACATGGCTTAAAAACAGATGCGTCTTTCCGTTTCGAAAGAGGCACCGATCCTGAAATAACGGTTAGCGCCTTGCAGCGTGCTGCAGAATTAATTTTTGATCTTGCCGGCGGAACACTCAGCATGGATGTGCTAGACTTCTATCCCGAAAAAATGGAAGCCTACCAAGTGGCCTTTTCATACCAAAATTGCAAAGATTTAATTGGTAAAAATATCGACAATGCGGTCATTAAATCCATTTTAAACCATTTGGGCATCGGCATTTTAAAAGAAGGCAACGATGGATTGTTGTTAAGCGTACCCCGATACAAAAACGACGTGACCCGCGAAGTGGATGTGATTGAAGAGGTGATGCGCATATACGGCTACAACAACATTGAAGTAAGTAAAAGCATTAGTTATACAGCATCACACGGCGGGCGCAACATTGATTTGGAATTGGAAAATAAAATTGGTGAATTACTTGAAAACTCAGGATTCAACGAAATGATGAATCTTTCATTGTCGAAAGAAACACATTATGGTGATGCAAAAGTTGTGAAGGTGCTCAATCCATTGAGTCAGGATTTAAATGTATTGCGTGCCGATATGTTGCCAAGCGGATTAGAGAGCATTGCTTATAATTTAAACCGCAAGAACAGCGATTTAAAAATGTTTGAAATTGGTCGCAGTTACCAAATGGCAGAAGGCGAAGAAATAAAATATTTGGAGCATAAACATTTAAGCATTTTTATGTGCGGTCAGATGTTTGCCGAAAATCCTTTTCAACTCAACCAAGCCGTTGATTTAAATACTATCAAAGCAATTGTTACCGGTTTGTTTCACAAATTAGGCATTAAGGATTTCAAAAGCATTGAAAGCAATTATACCCAATTTGAATACGGCATCACGTATACCCTTCACAATAAACTATTGGCCAATGTGGGTTTGGTAAAATCCAAAACTTTAAAAGCATTCGACATTCAGCAAGCGGTTTTTTATGCTTGTATAGAGTGGGACATGTTGCACAAGGCCATGAATAAAAACCACATCCAATTTGAAGAGTTGAATAAATTTCCAAGTGTGCGCCGCGATTTGGCCTTGTTGCTCGACAAATCGGTGAAGTACCAAGATTTGGTAGATGCGGCTATGCACACCGAACGCAAACTATTGAAGGAAGTAAACCTCTTCGATATTTTTGAAAGTGAAAAATTAGGCGGCAAAAAATCATACGCCCTTAGTTTCACTTTATCCAACCACGAAAGCACCTTAACCGACAAACAAATTGATGGGGTGATGGAAAAATTAATTAAACAGTATAAAGAGAAATTTCAAGCCGAATTGCGATGAGCGAATGGGAAGATAAGCCTGAACAAGATCCCAACAATTACCGTTGGGGAGGTTTTATTTACTATAATCCAATTGATTCACGCATATTGGTTCCCAAAAGAAATCCTGCCATGGGGGCAACATTGAACTTTGCAAAACCGGTGTCTTACTTGCTTTTATTGCCTATTGTCCTTATCATTTTACTGATTATCTTTTTACCTCAAAAAAATTGAATTCATTATTTAAAGATTTAAAAGTTATTGAATTGGCCGGTGTTTTAGCGGGCCCAAGCGTTGGTTATTTTTTTGCTGAACTTGGCGCCAAGGTCATAAAAGTTGAAAATCCAAAAACACTGGGCGATGTAACCCGCAGTTGGAAACTGAAAAGCGAAAAAGCGGATGATGAAGGCAGCGCTTATTTTTGGAGCATTAATGCTTTTAAAGATTTTTTGATGTTAGATTTAACAAATCCCAAACATCTTCAAAGCCTTTATCAACTTTGTGAAGACGCCGATATTATCCTCAGCAATTTTAAAAAAGGTGACGATGTAAAACTAAAAGTAGATTACCGAAGCATCGCTAAAATTAACCCAAAGATAATTTATGCTGCCATTAATGGATTTGGAAAAGATTCAGACCGTAGTGCCTACGATTTAATCCTTCAAGCTGAAAGTGGCTTCATGTCGATGAACGGTGAAGCCAAACAAAAACCATTGAAGATGCCGGTGGCACTCATTGATGTTTTGGCAGGTCATCAGTTAAAAGAAGCCATCTTAATCGCTTTACTTAAAAGGTACAAAGAACAAAAAGGATCACACATTCAAGTGTCTTTGTTTGACGCAGCTATCGCGGCTTTGGTCAATCAGGCAAGCAATTGGTTAAATGCAACACACTTACCAATTCAGAGTGGCAGTTTACATCCAAATATCGCACCCTATGGCGAACTTTTTGAAACCAAAGACCAACACCTGATCACATTTGCCATCGGCAGTAACAAACAATTTAAATGTTTGTGTGAAATCATTGATCTGCCTCTGATTCCTGCACAAAACAAATACCGTAACAACCAATTAAGGGTTACTAACCGTTCGGAGCTTTACGTAGTATTGTACAATGCCATCAAAAAAATTCCATACAACTATTTGTTTGATGCCTGTTTGCAGCAAGATGTGCCGATAGGAAAAATTAGAAACTTGAAAGAAGTATTTGAATTGCCAGCTGCCCAAAATATGGTCAAAAGCTTCGCATTTAAAAAACAGAAAATTCAAGCTGTGTCAGGTATCGCCTTTAAATTTATTGAAGATGAAATTTAATGTGCAATTGGCTCATAACGATGAAACAATTCAGCGCATCATTCAACTGCGTTATTTGATACTACGCCAAGATTGGCAGCAGAGTATCGAATCAGCCACCGATGAATTGGAGGCCACGAGTTACAATGCCTATATAGAAAATGAAAATACCGACATAATTGCCTGCGGTCGTTTGCAAATAAACACAAACAACATTGGGCAAATTCGTTTTATGGCTGTTGCAAAAAGCGAACAAGGAAAAGGTTACGGCGAAAAAATTCTTCAATTTCTGGAAGAAAAGGCCAAATTACTATCATTAGAAGTCATTGAATTACAGGCCCGCGAAAATGCCCTCATATTTTACGAAAAACAAGGTTACCAAATGGTGGAAAAAACATTTTCATTGTGGGGGCAAATTCAACATTTTTTAATGTCGAAAAAACTAATTGGGCTTTGAGATTAATTTTAAACTTAAATTATTTTACTTCAGCACATAAACAGGATGCAATTCATTAAAGCGCCGAATTAGGCTATAAATTTGCTTTCTACGATTTTTGGCGCTCAATTTTTTAATTTCTTCATAATAAGTTTTATCTGTCGACATTAAATTCTCTGCACGCTGCAAGGTGAATTCCTGAATGCTGCCATCATAAACACTCATTAAAAATTCTTTTAATTCAGTAGTAGTGGTACTGCCGGTTTGATAACCAAACCGCGGATCATAATATCCCGGTGTGATCACCTTCACCTTGGCCACCAAATATGATATAGCACCAAAAACCGGTACCCTGTAAAATTCATCATTATAGGCCAAATGCAGGGCATTGTTTTGAAAATAAGCAAACACCTTTTTGCTTTCCATGGTATTGAGTTGACCATCTTTGCTAAATTGAAATTTATCCTGACTCAAAACCTTGGTCATAAAATCAATCTGGCTGCTATCCAATTTAGAGACGATATCTGCTTTTTTAATGGCGTGCCCATGCCTGAAATCAAAGTAGCTCAAATATACACCATCAGAAATACCGAAAATCACATTCAATGGAATGCTGTCGTTTTGCGCTTTGCTATTTAAAATAGCCAGCAACATAACAATTAACAAGCAAGTATATTTCTTCCTGAAGGCCAATCGGTTTTTTTGACTAATTTAGACATAAAATTAATCATGCGGCAGATATTCCTCGCCATATTTTTGTTTCGGATTTTTATCGGCGTCTCCCAAAACGCTCAGATGAATGCAGCCTTGCGCTTTATGTATGAAAATTCACCGAACAATGATTTACGTTTAAATATATTGGTGGAAGGCTCAGTTAACGATCTTAAAAAATACGAAAAAAGCGAGCAATTCAAAATATTGTACAGCGATAAAAACATTGCATCCATTGAATGTAATTACGCAACGCTCTTTTCATTACAGGAAAAAGGATTGATTCAATATGCCGAATTACCTCACTCAAAAAAAAGACCATTAAACGATACCATGATTTACCGCAACCGAATTAAGCAGGTTAAGGTATGGACGGCACCGCTAACGCAGGCCTACAACGGTGAAGGTGTTTTAATTGGCATCATTGATACCGGCACTGATTTTAACCATCCTGATTTTAAAGATTCACTTGGCCTTACACGCATCCAATTTTTGTGGGATCAAAGTGTTTCCCCAAGTTTGAATGCACCAACACCATTTAATTATGGGCGCGAATGGACAGCCACCGAAATCAATGCCGGACAATGCAGCCATAGCGACGCGGCATATTATGGTCACGGTACCCATGTTTCGGGCATTGCTGCCGGCAATGGCAGAGCCAACGGCACCCATGAAGGCGTTGCTTCAAAAGCCGATTTAATTGTGGTGGCATTGGATTTTAATCGCTTTGGGCCAACCATTGCCGATGCCGTGAAATACATTTTTTCAAAAGCACAACAATTCAATAAAGCATGTGCCATCAACGTGAGCGTGGGCGACTATTATGGCAGTCACGACGCAACCGACTTAGAATCAAAACTCATTGAAGCCCAACTCATCAATCATCCGGGTCGAGCTTTGGTTGCCGCAGCCGGCAATGCAGGTGCCTATAAATTTCATGTGAAAACAAACAGCACTGCGAATGACACCCTCTTTACCTGGTTAAATAACAATACCTCAGTAGTTGAATATTGGTGTTACGGCGATACCGCTCAATTTAAAAATTTAAAAATCAGCATTGGTGCCAACCGTTTAAATTATAGTCAACTGCCAAAAACGCCTTTTAGAAATTACACGGCAGGACTAAGCAGCATAAAACGCGACACCATTTATGCAAACAACAAACGCATTGGTATAGTCGAAATGAGCAGTTCAGTTAACTCCTCCGGTGTGTGTGAATGGTATTATAAAATTCGCGCCGACTCGGTGAATACTTTTTGGCGTGTAGAAACAACAGGCAAGGGTTTACACCACGCATGGAATTTTGATTTTGTGTCAAGTGGATTACCAAGTCAATTGCAGTATCCTAAAATCACCAAATATTTGATGCCCGACACCTTTTACACCATGGTGAGTGGTTTTCAAAATAGCGAAGAAGTCATAACGGTTGGCAACTATGTGAACATGTATCGGTTTAAGGATTACAACAATACAATTCAATCATTGGGTGAAACAGGCGGAAAAATTGCGCAAACCAGCAGCAGCGGTCCTACCCGCGACGGACGCATAAAACCTGATGTATGTGCTACCGGCAATTCGGTATTTAGTGCAGTGGTGATGTCGTTAAAACCCGTTTATATTTCGGTGCAACCGCAAAATGTTGCGCCCGGCGGTTACCATGTAATGGGTGGCGGCACTTCGGCAGCCGCGCCGGTAGTGGCGGGATTGGCCGCTTTGTATTTACAAAAAAATCCTTCAGCAAGTAACCGCGATGTGCGCGATGCCATCCGTTACTGCGCATACCAAGATGCTTATACCGGCAGCAATGTGCCCAATTACCAATGGGGATTCGGGAAATTAGACGGCAAGGCCAGCATGACCTGCAACGACATTAAAGTTTATACAGGTATTGATGCCTTTGAAAAAAATAACATTCAATTTTTCCCCAATCCTTTTAAAGAACAAATTCAAATTAAATTAAACAATGGCGATGGCGGATATTATGAAGTATACGCCTTAAACGGAGATAAAATATGTGAAGGCAATTTCAACAGTGATGCATTTATCATCACCTCTAACAAACTCAGCAATTACCATGGCCTTCTTTTAATTAACATTCAAAGCAGACAAGAAGCTTATCGCTTTAAAATAATTAAGGACTAAATGAAAATTGCCGGTAACAAATTAGCACACCTTCAAGCCTATTATTTAAGCGAGTTGAAGCCCTTGATGCAACTTTCAGAAGTAGAAGCGCAATTTGCCTTGGTGGTAGAACATTATTTAGGTATCCCTAAAAAAAAACTGCTCACCTCTATGCATGAAAACCTCAACCAAAGTGATGTGTTGGATATTTATGATGCCTGTAAAGCCATCAAAAAACAAATACCTATTCAGTATGTATTGGGTGAAGCGTATTTTTATGATATGCCTTTTATCGTTAATGATTCGGTTTTAATTCCAAGGCCTGAAACCGAAGAATTGGTGTCGATCATCTTAAAAGAAAAACTAAATTACAAGTCGGCACTCGACATCGGTACCGGCAGCGGTTGCATCCCTATCACCCTCAAAAAACACAGTCCATTGTGTGATGTAAGCGCCTGTGATATAAGTACAGAGGCACTTTCAACAGCTGAAAAAAATGCAGTTAAATTCAAGTCACCCGTTCACTTTTTTAATTGTGATATTTTAAGCACCGAGGCTGATGCATACTTAAATGAAAAGACCTTTGATTTAATTATTAGTAATCCACCATATATACTAGAAAGTGAAAAAGCGCAAATTGAAGCCCCAGTTCTAAATCATGAGCCACATACTGCCTTATTTGTTTTTGACTCAGATCCCATCCTATTTTACCGCCGCATCATTCAACTTTGTGAAAAACATTTAAATGCGGGCGCTCACCTCTTTTTTGAATTAAATCCAATTACAGCCCAAGAAGTGCGTAATTTTGCCACTTCAACCGGATTGTTTCAAACGATTGAACTCATCAACGACATGAGTGGAAAAAGTCGTTTTTTAAAGGCGGTTAAAAAATGAAAAAGCACTTTGTTATATTATTTTTCATCCTTACAGCGCATTTGGCGGTAATTTCACAAACCGGCAAAGATACAGCAACTTTTGTTCCACAATATAGACATGGCGTTTTATACACCATCGAAACCAGCATCGGCACCAAGCACACGGGCTTTATTGTGGAGGAAACCAAAGACTACATTGTAATTGAAAACAGAAACAATTTCGAGAAAGTAGAAATCAACAAATCACAAATTATTGACAACAAACAAAAAAAACAAAACACGCGATATACTGAAGAAATTTTTGGCGACAATGAACACGCAGCGAATTATATGTTTTCAGGAACTGCATTTTTATTTAGTGAAGGCGAATCATACTCCAACACCCATTATTTGATTTATCAAAACATGGATTATGCCCTAACCGATCACTGGGCCATCACAGTAGGATCTTTGTTGTTTTATCCTGTGTCGATTGGCACAAAGTGTAATTTTAAAATTAACGATTACAATTACTACGGATTTTCAGTCAATGCCCTTGGTAATATTTTTGCAGGAAGCAGCGGCGCTCAATTTTTTTGGGGTTACAATGCCATGGCTAAATTCACACATGGCACCGGCAACAAAAACTTTACCATCTCTTCAGGCTTACTAGCCATCAATGCCATGATGATTGATCCAAGCTCGAGCCAATACTTCTTCAATATTCCATTTGTTAGTGGCGCCTATTGCAATCGTTTTACCGAAAAATTTGCTTTTAATGGTGAAGTTTGGTTGTTTCCACAAACCATGGTTGCCTTGGCAGGCGCCGGATTTAAATACTTACACAGCAACCGTATTGCATGGACTTTTGGCTGTTATACCAATGTGATCAGCGAAAACAACAAATTAAAATTAAATACCAACACCATACCAATTCCTTATATCGCCTATGCGCGGAAGTTTAAGTGAGAAGCACTTAAATCAAAATTAAACATTGAGAATTGACAATAATTAGCTTTCTTTTAAACCGCGACCTTCTTTTACGATTTTATTTTGCGAACGCAATTCAGAGATGATTTTATCCAAGACACCATTCACAAAAGTCTTGCTGTTTGGTGTACTGTATTCCTTACTTATATCGATGTATTCATTTAAGGAAGCTTTCACCGGAACACTTGGTATGTAAAGAATTTCAGCCAAGGCCATCTCCATTAAAAGCATGTCCATGTTGGCAATACGTTCAATTTCCCAATTTTGTGTGTGTTTACCAATGAGCTCTTCAAATTGTTTTTTGTACAAAATAGTTTTATTGAACAACAAACTCATAAAAGCCAAATCATCTTGTTCATCCTTTAACAAGGGTTGAATTTTAAATTCACCGTTAAAGTCTTCAAGATTTCGTATCACCGAATTATAAGCCACAAAAGTATCATCGGCCCAATGAATATTTTTTTCTTCAAACAAAGAAATTAAAAGTTCATTCTCACTTAAATAAGAAGTAATTAACTCAACGATAAAGTCGCGGTCTTCTTTTACACCAACTTCCTTCGCACTTAAATAATCAAGATATAAAGGTGAATTTTTTATCTCATTGAACAATTTACGCACCACATCAAAGTCGTTTTGCCACGAAATTTTACGCTTTTCAATTTCACCTTGTAATTGCTTGTTATTCGCCAAACTGGTGAGCAATTGATTGTTCGCAAAACGCATATTGGGATTTAAATCGTCTTTGCGCAAAATATAACGGTTCTTATTTTCGTCAATCATCACCAATGAAACATGGTGCAAATCCAAGATGAGGGCAAGAATTGAAAAATACAATTCGTAAATTTTATCCAAACTTTTATACAATTCCTTTTCAAACTGTGCTGCATTGGCATTTTCATGCTGGAAAAAGGCATACAAGGCCTGCATCACTTTAATTCTTAAAAATCTTCTGTTTAACATGGAGGAAATAATATATAATAAAATCTAAACACTGAAGCTTTCAGTCCCTAAAACAAAAAATTATAATACAGCATTAATGGCCGCAATTGAAGCCAAACGCTGTTCACCCAAACGGTTGGCTGCCATATAAGTTGGAATACTGTCTTTTTTAGCCAATTGAAACAAATTAAAAGTGGTATTGTAAATACCTTCTGCATGACGCATCGCTCTTTCACGGTTGTATCCTTCTAATTCATAATACACATTGATGATACCGCCGGCATTCACTACATAATCCGGTGCATATAAAATGCCTTGTTTACCTACCGCTTCACCATGCACAACTTCATTGGCCAACTGGTTATTGGCGGCACCACAAATAATTTTACATTTTAATTTTGCCAAGGTGGCATCGTTCACCGTTGCACCCAAAGCACAAGGTGCATAAACGTCAATGTCTAAATCAAACATTTTATCAGCACTCACCACTTCTGCTTTATGCGCATCAGCCACCGCTTTTAAACGCTCTTCACTAATATCGTTAATGTAAACTTTCGCGCCTTCTTTGGTTAAATGACTCACCAATACTTCACCCACATGCCCAATGCCTTGCACCAATACTTTTTTTCCGCTCAGTGAATCGCTGCCCCAAACTTCCTTGGCACTGGCCTTCATGCTCACGTACACACCATAAGCTGTAACCGGACTAGGATCTCCGCTGCCACCCATATTTTCAGGTAATCCGCTTACGTGATCTGTTTCCATGTGAATAATTTCCATGTCTCTGCTCGTCATTGCCACATCTTCAGCGGTAATGTATTTTCCACCTAAACTATTTACAAATTTCCCAAAACGACGCAACAAGGCTTCGTTTTTAATTTTCTTTGGATCACCAATAATTACGGCCTTTCCGCCACCTAGGTTTAAGCCTGCAACCGACGATTTGTAAGTCATACCGCGTGATAAACGCAATACATCATTCAATGCTTCCATCTCATTGTTGTAATTCCACATACGGGTACCACCCAAAGATGGACCCAAGATTGTGTTGTGAATGGCAATGATGGCTTTTAAGCCGGTGGCATTATCGTTACAAAAAACAATTTGCTCGTGGTTATATAATGACATTTGAGCGATTACCGGATTATTCGATAAATCAGCATTATTCAAAACTTTTACTTCCATAACATTTTAAAAATCAAGACATCAAAGGTAGGTTTCTATCAACAATATACCAAAGAAATTCAACATTAAAGCGGCATATTTTTTTAAAAGATTACTTTTGCCCCATGAAACACTTAAAGGTTCTGAACCACTACTTTTTACAGTACAAATGGCACTTTTTGGGCGGTATCTTGTTTGTTTCATTGTCCACCATTTTAGCCACTTACCAAGGGGTGGTGGTGCGCAAAGGCACCAACGAAATTTTAGAACTGATCAAATCAAAACAATCGGTGAATGGCAGCATTTTTCTGCAATACGGTTTAACTTTAATCGCTTTGGCCTTAACCAGCGGGGTTTTTATGTTTTTTACGCGTCAAACCACCATTGTTATGAGTCGACACATTGAATTCGACCAAAAAAATGAAATTTACAAGCATTATCAATCATTGGATGCCGGTTTTTACAAACGCAATACCACAGGCGATTTAATGAACCGCATCAGCGAAGACGTAAGTAAAGTGCGCATGTACACCGGTCCGGCCATCATGTATTTAACCAATACTTTTGTGACCACCTTAACCATCTTAATTTTTATGCTGCAGGTAAATGCACAACTCACATTATTGGTGTTTTTACCTTTGCCCATTTTATCGTTTTTA
>CANGGP010000033.1 GCA_947453445.1 Sphingobacteriaceae bacterium | reverse complement strand
CTCTATAATTTTTTGGGCGTGCCCCCTGAAGCTCGCGCCATCGTGAATCAGATCCAATGCGCTCAGCTTCAGGGGTCGGGCTTTTCGCTGCAAGTCCTCGGCCCTAAAGATTCCTATGCTTACGCACCAGCTCGCTCGTTAAGCCACCGGCTTACCGCCGTGCTACAATCCCTCACGCAAACAATCTATTTATCAAATTGCGAACACATCATCATCTGAATTTCTGTTGCATTAAATCATTCTTCATTCTTTTTTTGGGCGTGCCCCCTGAAGCTCGCGCCATCGTGAATCACATCCAATGCGCTCAGCTTCAGGGGTCGGGCTTTCCGCTGCAAGTCCTCGGCCCTAAAGATTCCTATGCTTACGCACCAGCTCGCTCGTTAAGCCACCGGCTTACCGCCGTGCTACAATCCCTCATGCAAACAATCTATTTATCAAATTGCGAACACGTCAACATCTGAAGTTCTATTGCATTAAATCATTCCTCTATAATTTTTTGGGCGTGCCCCCTGAAGCTCGCGCCATCGTGAATCAGATCCAATGCGCTCAGCTTCAGGGGTCGGGCTTTTCGCTACTTCCGATGCTTATCGGAACCCTCACGCGAAGGATCTATCCAATCACCCTTCAAGGGTGGTAACATTTAAAAGGAAAAATTGAACAGAATTCCGCTTTCCAACTTTTATTTTTCTCCAAAATAAACTTTATCATTGACAAAATTTTCAACCTTGAACAAAACACAAATCCTGCAAGCTTGTTTGTCTCTCTTAAATCAAAAACAAAAGGGTCTCCAAGCAGCCATCCGTCAAATACAGGATTCAATGCTCAACGAAACCAAAAGCTCGTCAGGCGATAAACACGAAACTGCCCGCGCCAAAATGCAAAGCGAACAAGCCAGCCTAGGCGATCAATTACTCGAAATTGAAAAACAAATCAGTGTACTGACTAAAATTGATCCCTCCTCTACAAGCACACAAGTGCAAACAGGCGCCATCATACAAACACCAAATGCACTTTTTTTTATGGCACTTGGTTTGGGTAAAGTGTTAATCGATAACACGGTTATATTCGTGATTTCTCCTGCTTCACCGCTGGGTCAAAAAATGATGGGGGCCCAAGCCGGACAATCAATTCAACTCAATAACAACAATTACCTGATCGAAAAAATCAGCTAAAAAAAAAGCACCCATTTGCATGGATGCGTTTTAAAAAGATTAGATTCTAAACTTAGTTATTTACAATAATCTTAATGGCATTGTTTTGTTCATTACTCAAATCTTTCACAAAATAAATGCCGCTGCTTAATCCGCTTAACTTACTTTGGTAAGCATTGTTTTCGTTGAGTTCGATGTTTTTAATCACCTGACCCAATTGATTGATTACAGCCAATTTTACAGTATTTGTAGAACTCAAAGTAAACTCACCATTGTTCGGATTTGGATAAATATTTAAACTGTTTAAGTTGCTGTTTAATTCTTGCAAACCGGTACAAGCATTTACCTTTACGGCAACTGTTGCTGTATTCTGACAACCGTTAGCACCTGTTCCAATTACAGTATAATTCATGGTGGTTACCAAGCTAGGTGTTAGCACAAAAGAGGCTGTGGTAGCAGAAGTGTTCCATGAATATGATGTTGCACCAGTTGCGGTAATCACATTATTTTCGCCTTTACACATCGCTGAACGTGTGCTGATTGCTGTTACCGTTGGATTCGGATTCACTGTCACTTGAACACTTTTTGTGCTTGAACAGTTAATGCCACTGGTGCTGGTGAGTGTACTTAAAACATAAACAGTTGTGCTGTTAGGACTTACAATGTTCACAGCAGTTGGTATACCATTGTTCCAATTATAGGTGTTGGCACCGCTGGCCACCAAGGTAGTGCTCTTACCGGCACAAATGCTGGTTGAACCTGCAATACTGATGTTTGGTGTAAATACATCAATGTTAATCGTTTGGTTGCTCACACAGTTATTACTAGTACCGGAAACAGAAATGATACTTGAAACAGTTGGCGAAATCACCACGCTGTTTGAGTTTGCACCTGTACTCCAAGTATATGAATTAGCACCTGTTGCAGTAATTGTAGCTGCATCGCCATTACAAATTAAATTGTTGGCAGTGTTTAAATTAATGGTTGGACTAGGATTGGTGATGATGGCAATAAATGCGCCGGCATTACATGAAAGTGAATTTGAACCCGTTACCGAATACAAAGTAGGTGCAGTTGGATTCACCACCACGCTGTTAGAATTGGACGTCACCGGACCCCAAGTATAACTTAAAGCACCACTGGCAGTAAGCGTTACAGGGTCACCTTGACAAACCAAAGTAGAGCTGGCCGCGATATTAATGGTTGGAACTGCTTTGGCAACCAAGGCCACTGTAGCTGTACCAATACATGTGCCGTCGCCTGCTGCAACAGTATAGGTTGTATTAACTTGAGGACTAACAAAAATAGTATTACTAGATACAGTACTGTTAATTGGTTGCCAAGTAAAGCTGTTGGCCGCAGCTGCAACAGTTAACAAGGCTTGGCTACCTGAACATACCACAGTTGGACTGGCTAAAATTGAAACTGACAAAGGTGCTACAGTCACTGAAGTTAATGCTGTAGAAGTACCGCAACCATTTGCACCACTTACCACATAATTGGATGTAACACTTGGTGTAAATCCTACGCCGTTTATAACGCCATTGGTCCAAGTGTAAGTATTGGCGCCACTCGCGGTTAAAATCACAGTTTTACCCAAGCAAATGTTGTTTGAATTGGTTGTAACACTTAATACGGGTAAACCGCCACTCACTGTTACTGTAATTACCGAAGAAGCCACACAATTCGATGGACTGGTAGCAGAGAGCGAGTAAAGTGAAGTAGCCGTTGGCGACACAACAATACTTGCTGTTGTAGCACCATTGCTCCAGCTATAACCACTCACAGCATTGGTGGTAAGTGTTAAGCTGTTGCCCGAACAAAGCATTGGGTTTACAGTATTACCGCCTGAAACAGCCAACATGTTGATTGAACAAGCGCCAAGAATATTGATGTCATCCACATAAATGCCGTCATAATTATTAAGTGCACCATCAATTGAATTAAAAGTAAATACAACACGAATTGGTTGTCCACCGTAGCTCGACAAATTGAAGCTGGCAGGTGTCCAACCCGAAGTGTTGGCTATATTGCCTGTGTATGAATCTGTAATGGTAGTGGTTACATTCGTGCTCATGTTTGTCACCGCAACCGCCAGACGATCGTAATAACAAGTACCCGAACCACACTCATTTAAAATAAAATAATTAAATGTTAATGTACCACCCAAAGGGGGTAACAAAACCGTTGGTGTAGTCATATCACCACTAACTATGTTGCCACCATTACCATAAATACAGCCCGAACCTTGAAACATAGCTGAACCGGGGGCACTGTGACCCGTTGCACTGCTTTGCGCACATGCATTGGCAAACACCCAATTGCCGCTTGAACCGTTAACAGCAGTGGCAGTACCCAAACTGGTGCTAAAAGTGTTTGAGTAAAGTATCGATTGGGCCTTTAGGCCTAAGCTACCAATAACGATGGATAAAATAATGAGTAGATTTTTTTTCATGTGTTAGAAATTTGGATTAAACGAAATGTATTACAAATGTAAAATAAATATTAAAATGGCACCCATAGGCTTAAACAAAAAATCCCGATTTTCTCAACCGGGATTAATTTAAAGCGTGTTTTTTTATAGTTTCTGCGCAAATCCTTCTTTAATGCGTTCTGCAGCATACTCGCCGCCATACAATTTATCCTTTATTTTACTAAAGCATTCAACGGTATAGTTTACATCTTCCATGGTATGCATGGCTGTTGGTATTAAACGCAAAATAATCATGCCTTTTGGAATCACCGGATAAACCACCATTGAACAGAAAATACCAAAATTTTCGCGCAAATCAATCACCATGTTGGTGGCCTCTGGTATTGAACCTCGCATGTAAACCGGCGTTACCATGGTGTTGGTAACACCAATATCAAAACCTGCATCCACCAATCCTTTTTGTAATGCTTTGGCTACCGACCACAATTGTGTGCGGTATTCAGGATGATTGTTCAATAATTCTAAACGCTTTAATAAACCAATGACCAAAGGCATTGGCAAACTCTTCGCGAAAATTTGCGAACGCATGTTGTAACGTAAAAAAGTAATGATCTCTTTGCTTGAGCTGATAAAACCACCAATCAATGCAAACGATTTGGCAAATGTGCCAAAGTAAATATCAATCCCATCCTGGCAATGTTGTTCTTCGCCTGTGCCGCCACCATTGGCGCCCATTGTACCAATGCCATGTGCATCATCAACAAATAATCTAAAATTAAATTTCTTTTTTAATGCAATGATCTCTTTTAATTTACCTTGGTCACCACGCATCCCAAAAACACCTTCGGTGATTACCAAAATGCCGCCACCTGTTTGTTCAGCCAATTTTGTGGCGCGCTCCAACTGCTTTTCACAATCTTCAATATCATTGTGTTTGTATACATAACGCTTACCCATGTGCAAACGCACACCATCCAAAATACAAGCATGGCTTTCGGCATCGTAAACAATTACATCATGTCGGTCAACAATGGCATCAATGGCACTCACCATGGCCTGGTAACCAAAATTACAAAGAATGGTATCTTCTTTTTTTACCAATTTTGATAAGCCTGCCTCTAAAGCCTCATGATAATCAGAGTTTCCACTCATCATGCGTGCGCCCATTGGTGCCGCCAAGCCAAATTGAGTGGCGCCGTCAATGTCGGCTTTACGAACTTCAGGATGGTTGGCCAAACCCAAATAATTGTTCAAACTCCAATTTAATAACTTCTTGCCGCGAAAATCCATGTGCGGATTAATATCACCACTCAGTTTTGGAAATGTAAAATAACCGTGCGATTCTTTTGCATGCTCGCCGATAGGTCCTAAATTGGTTTTTATCTTTTCGAAAATATCTTTCATTTTATGCATTAAATTAAGGCGCAAAGATACCGATTTTTAGCACAATAAAAACCCGAGTTGCCAACAGGGAAATTAACCGACTTTTACCTTCTTGAGGCTCGAAAAACTTAGGATGATGCTCAATCCTGTTAAAACGCCGCCAATTAAGAATGGAATACCCGGAAAATACAATGCTTCAGGGTTTTTTGTAAAAAAGGTAAAACTTCGTGTCATAATTAAGGGCCCAATAATGGCGGTTACACTTACCAAAGAGGTTAAGGCACCTTGTAATTCGCCTTGTTCATTCGCCGCTACACGTCCCGATAAAATGCTCTGAATGTTCGGCATGGCTATACCGCCCAAACAATATGGAATCATAATTGCAAACATCATCCAGCTTTGGGATGCAAAGGCAAATAAAAAAAAGCCGAGGGTGTAAAAAATAAGCCCCATGAAAATACTTTGTTTAACGCCCAATAACTTTGTAATCTTTCCAATCAATCCACCTTGCACCACCGATACCAATACCCCCACAAAAGCCAACGACAAACCAATCATCCCTTCTTTCCAACCAAATTTTTCAACACAAAAGAAGGTCCAAATCGAAGGCATGGCCTGACCGGCCAAGTTAATAAAGAACAGAACGAGAATGATGTTTAATACTTCTTTGTGGGTGAACAAATGTTTGAGTGAACCAAGCGGGTTAGCCCTTTTCCAACTAAAGGCGCGGCGGTGGGTGCTGTTTAAAGATTCAGGCAATATAAAATAACCAAACAAAAAGTTAATGAATGTAAGTACTGATGCAGCCACAAAAGGCACCCGCGTACCCATGCCGCCAAATAAAGAGCCCAAAAGCGGACCAATAATAAAACCCAAACCAAAGGCAGCGCCTATCATTCCAAAATTCTTCGACCTATTTTCACTTGTGCTAATATCAGCAATATAAGCCGTAGCCGTGGTGAAACTGGCCCCACAAATACCAGCAATTAAACGCCCTATCACCAACCAAAAAATGCTGGGCGCCAAAGCCAAGAAAATATAATCAATCCCAAGGCCAAACAATGAAATAAGTAAAATGGGCCGCCTGCCATATTTATCACTTAATCCACCCAAAATAGGCGAAAATAAAAACGACATAAAAGCGTATGAAAAATTCATTAAACCACCGTAACTGGCTGCAGCGCTAATGTTTTCACCGCTTAATTCTTTAATTAAAGACGGAAGAGTAGGGATGATTACCCCCAAACCGATACAATCGATGAGGATGGTAATAAAGATAAAAACGATGGGACTTTTTTTGTTCGACATAATTAAATATTGCAGAAAGCAATATAAAAGAACAAAAAATTGAAGAAATTAGGAAATATTTAAAAAATTGGCTGATGTAAAACAAAATTTCACTATGTTTGTTTATTCGATAAACCAATTAAAAATGATGAAAAAAATTACTCTTGCCTTATTGGCAATTTTCTTTCTAAGCACTAAGTCGTTTTCACAAACGGCAAGTTGCTTAAACTTCGACGGTGTAAATGATTATTGTTCCAAATCAATCATGAGCACGCAAAACAGCAGTTTAACCGTTGAAGCAAGAGTGAATGTAACCGGAACAACCTCAGCGAATGAGTTTTTATTCTATAATGGAAACTCAAGTACTTCAGGTTATGGATTGTATTTGGCCGCAGGTACTAACTCACTTATACTAATATATGGTGGATTAGGCACTGTACCAACCGGTATTACCTTAAGTAACGGTAGCTGGAATTTAGTTTCATTGGTAATGGGCAATAGTACCTTTTCTATATACATTAACGGTGTAAGTACTTTTACTTATAATGCCGGAACAAATCCTAACACCCCTGCGGGTGGTTTTGCCATTGGTTCAAACCAAGCTGGTACCGAAAACTTTTATGGTTCAATCGACGATTTCCGTTTTTGGAACCGTCCACTTTGTGCTTCTGAAGTATCTTTCAGAGCAAGTTGCCAATTGGCAGGAAATGAGCCGGGCTTAGTTGCATATTATAACTTTAACCAAGGTATCTCTGCAGGAAGCAATTCAACCGTAACCACTTTAACCGATTTAACATCTAACGGAAATACTTGTACTTTAAATAACTATGCTTTAACCGGTACCACTAGTAACTGGACAAATGCTTTGGGTGTTTTAAATTCCAATTGTGCTTCAGCGGTTCCTGTAACTGCTACATTAAGCTCAGCGGTTATCCCTTCAGTTTGTCCGGGTGTTGCTGTAACTTTATCAGTATCCGGTGGTGTTCAAACTTACTCATGGAGTACCTTGGCCAACACCCAATCTATTTCTGTTAGCCCTAGCGTTACCACAGTTTATTCTATCATTGGAACAAACTCTGTAAATGGTTGTTACGGCATGGCCCAACAAACAGTTTTTGCTTATCCTGCCGTAACAGTGGCCATAAGCCCTGCAACCAACACAATTTGTAGCGGTAACACTTTAACTTTAACAGCTGCCGGTGCCAATACTTATTCTTGGTCAACTGCTGTTAGTGCTGCTTCAATTGCGGTGAGTCCAAGTGTAAACACCGTTTATTCTGTTTTAGCCACTGCGGCATCAACATTGGGTTCTTGTACCGCTACTGCCTCAACAAGTTTAACCGTATTAACCACACCAACAGTAACCGTAATTAGCACGCCTACTGCAATATGTGGCGGTTCCACCGCTGTGGTTTCAGCCAGTGGTGCTACAACTTATTCATGGAATACAGCAGCAACAACAACTTCAATTTCTGTAAATCCAACAGTTACCACCATTTACACAGTAACCGGAACAACCGGAAATTGCAGTAATGTGAAAACATATACATTAACTGTAAATCCCATCCCAACTGTTGTTGTTGCCAGTCCTACCACTTGTACCACTTATACAACAAACTTAACGGCTTCGGGTGCTTCAACGTATTCATGGAGTAATGGTGCCACTTCGGCGGCCATTGCAGTTACACCTTCAGTAAGCACCAATTATACTGTAATTGGAACTTCTGCAGCCGGCTGTACTGCTTCTGCCGTTTCAAACGTTACCGTTTTACCTAGCCCAAGCATTACCATTGCCAACTCATCACCAACCATTTGTTCAGGTAACACTGCAACATTAACTGCCACCGGTGGTAGTACTTATATTTGGATTGGACCAACCACAGTAACCAATGGTTTAGCATTTTTCCCTACCACAACCGGTGATTACACTGTTTATGCTACTGCTGCCAATGGTTGTACTGTAAATGGTATTTCAAGTATTACGGTTGTAACAACCCCTGCTAACTTCCCAACTTCAACACCAACAGCCATTTGTGTTGGCGCAACCGCTACAATTTCGGTAACCGGAGCAACGAATTATACATGGTTACCGGGTAATATCAATACAAATACAATTGCTGTTAACCCTACCATTACAACAACTTATACAGTAATTAAATCAAATGCCAACTGTGTTGATACTAAAACATTTGTGCTAACGGTTAACAACTTACCGGGATTAAGTATCATTGCTTCAAGCACAATTGTTTGTGCCAATAACACCTTATCATTACAAGGTGGTGGGGCGGCAACCTTTACATGGGCACCGGGTGGTGTAACAGGCCAAAGCGTAGTGGTTTCTCCATCTGCAAGCGTGGTATATACCCTTACTGCATCAAATGGTACTTGTGCAAACACATCTACAGTGTCAATCACCACAAAAGCAAATCCTACCATCAGCATTGTACCAACATCCAGTGTAATCTGTAACGGATTCTGTACAACATTAACTGTGTCAGGTGGTAATTCATATACTTGGACAGCCACACCGGCCTCATCAAGTAGTTTATCAGGCCTTACAGTTGTTGATTGTCCAACCACAACCACCAGTTATTCTGTTGCCGGTAGCAATACCCTTGGTTGCGTAACAGGCGCCAATCAAATTGTGGTGGTAAATCCATTACCAACATTTACCGCTACTTCTAACCCACCACTGGTTTGTGTGGCAGCGAATTCAACTTTAAGCGCACAATCTTTAAGCGGTGTTTCATACAGCTGGAGTACCGGTGCTTCAACCCGCACCAATCAAGTTAGTCCTTTAACAACTTCAGTTTACAGTGTTACAGCAACATTTACTGCTACGCAATGTAAACGCACCAATACGGTAACCGTTGGTGTTTTTGTTCCAACTTTTGCAATTACCGGTCCTACTGCAGTATGTGTTGGCGGTACAATCACCATCAATGCTTCAGGTAGTTTAGTAGGTAACAATGCTTATGTATGGGCCGGTGGCGGATATACTTCAACTGGTTTCCCTTCATTTGCAGTATCTCCAACAGTGCCTACCATTTACATTTGTACCGGTACAGGTACTTTAAGTGGTGTGGTTTGTGCGGCAACCCAAACAGTATTAATCGGAATTTATCAAAATCCTACTATTACTGCTGTTGTTGACAGAACGCTAATTTGTAAAGGTGAAACTGCCTACTTAACAGCAGGTGGTGGCGCAACATATTTGTGGAACACCAATCAAACAGGTTCAACAGTACCGGTTTCTCCAACGGCTAACTCAAGCACCTATACAGTTGTTGGAACAGATGCCAATGGATGCGACGGAACGGCAACGGTGCAAGTTCGTAGCCAATCTTGTATTGGTATTAAAGAAAATGCATTGAGTCAACAGGTATTTATTGTTTATCCAAATCCTAGCAATGGTGAATTTAGCATCGAAAGTGATGCTGCCATGAATTTAAAAATTGTTGATGAATTGGGCCGCGAAGTAAAAGCCATCAGTATTAAAGAAACAAACGGTTTCGAAACCAAGGTAAGTGGTTTATTGCCGGGTGTTTATTTTATTGTTGGGGAAAAGGGTGATCAAAAAATGCATCAAAAGATAATTGTTCAATAACAATCAATAAGCAAATCAAAAAGCCCAAACATCTGTTTGGGCTTTTTTTTATGAACTCAGTACTTCCAACATTTTTTCTAATCCCGGATCAATTGTGTCGATATGCTTTACCACTTTTTCGAAGGGCGTAAACACCACAGCATTATTAATGATGCCAACCATTTTATTTCTTTCTCCGTTTTGTAATCCCAACACGGCATGATAACCAACAATGCTGGCATTCACGCGTTCCATACAACTTGGATTACCGCCACGTTGAATATGTCCCAAAATACTCACACGAATATCTGAGTCAGGCGATTCGCGTTTAATGACTTCAGCAATTTTATAAGCGCCCCCGGCTTCATCACCCTCGGCCACCACAATTATTTTGCTGCTTTTTGACGATCGCCAGTTTTTTATTTTCGACACCAACATTTCCAAATCATTTTTAATTTCAGGAATCAATAAAGCTTCGGCACCACTGGCAATGGCGCTGCGTAAGGCAATTAGCCCTGCATCACGCCCCATCACTTCTACCACAAAAATACGGTCGTGACTTTCGGCTGTATCCCTAATTTTATCAATCGCTTCAACCACGGTATTGATGGCGGTATCATAGCCAATTGTAAAATCGGTGCCCACCAAATCATTGTCGATGGTGCCTGCACAACCTACAATAGGAATATTCAAACCATTGTTTAAAGCCATGGCGCCTTTAAATGAGCCGTCTCCTCCAATAATAATTAAGCCGTTGATTTGATGTTTCAAAATGTTTGATTGGGCTTGCTTGAGCCCCTCATCAGTCATAAATCTTTTGCTGCGCGCCGTTTTTAAAATCGTTCCGCCTTTGTGTATAATACCCGAAACACTTTCGCGTTTTAAAGGCACAAATACATTGTCGATTAAACCTTCATAACCATTTTTAAATCCAATTACTTCAATGTGGTGATAATTGGCTGTACGCACAATGGCTCTAATGCATGCATTCATTCCCGGTGAATCGCCACCCGAAGTTAAAACGCCTATTTTTTTAATCATCAATCTAATTTACGTACTTTTATTTTTTAATGGGAAGAATTCTAGCGATTGATTATGGCAGTAAAAGGGTTGGATTGGCAGTGACAGATCCATTAAGGATTATTGCCAGTGGCTTAGATACCATACACAGCAAAGATTTAATGGTTTTTTTGGAGCAGTATTTAAATAAAGAAACTGTTGATATTATTGTGGTTGGCGAACCAAAAACTTTGCAAAACAACAAAAGTCAAAGCGCGCGATTTATCGATCCCTTTGTGCAAAATTTAAAAAAGAAGTTTCCTGATAAACGCATTGAGCGTTACGACGAACGTTTTACCAGTGCCATTGCCAAACAAACCATGTTGGCCGGTGGATTAAAAAAGAAGGATCGTCAAAATAAAGAAATGGTTGACAGTATTTCGGCCATTATTATTTTACAAGATTATATGCAGGCCAATCTTTAATTTTATAACATGAATATTTTTATTGCGCATTTTGAAAACAACCGAGCCTTGATGCAAGCCGAAGAAAGTTGGCATTGTTGTAAAGTGTTGCGCAAAAAGGCAGGTGATAAGGTAGCCTTAATTGATGGCAAAGGTTTATTTGCTGAAGGAATTCTTGATTTGGTTTCTGAAAAATCATGTACTGTACAATTAATTGGCCTACCTGTGTTGCAGCCGAAGCGAAATTACCTATTGCACTTGGCCATTGCCCCCACCAAACAAATCGATCGCATTGAATGGATGATTGAAAAATGTGTGGAAATTGGTTTGGATGAAATTACTTTTATCCAATGCAAAAATTCGGAGCGGGTTAATTTGAAAATCGACCGCATCCAAAAGATTGTTGAAAGTGCAGCCAAACAAAGCTTACAAGCATATATTCCGAAAGTAAATACCTTAATGACTTTCGAAAATTTTATTAAGCAAAATACATGTGAGCAAAAATTATTGGCACATTGTCATCAAAACATTAAAACACCCATTCAATCAATCCAATTCTTAGAACACAACACTTTGGTGATGATTGGTCCTGAAGGTGATTTTACAAGTGAAGAGTTAAGGCTTGCGCAAGCGCAACAAGTAAAATCAATTGATTTAGGCCAAACCCGATTGCGCACCGAAACAGCAGGTTTGTATGTTTGCATGGCAGCATCGCTGCTTCAGCCTTTACAATAAACTTGTAATGTCGGTACTTAAAGGATCAACATTGCTTTTAAAAAACTTAATGATTTTTCCGT
Source organism: Sphingobacteriaceae bacterium (assembly GCA_947453445.1). Lineage (GTDB taxonomy): Bacteria > Bacteroidota > Bacteroidia > B-17B0 > Aurantibacillaceae > Aurantibacillus. The sequence continues at coordinate 24,910 of CANGGP010000033.1, read as the reverse complement.
TTTCATCAATTAAGTATTTGCAAAAATTCCATGATGGTGAATCTTCACAAGTACCGTTTTGTTCTTTGTTACAAAGCCACTGATACAGAGGATGTGTGTCTTTTCCTTTCACGCTAATTTTCTCCATCATCAAAAATGACACTTGGTAATTTTTAGAGCAAAAACTTTTTATTTCTTCGCTGCTGCCCGGTTCTTGACCGCCAAAATTATTGGCCGGAAAACCAATCACCACCAATTTATCTTTGTATTTTTCGTGTAAGGCTTGTAAATTCTTGTATTGCGGGGTATAGCCACATTCGCTGGCCACATTCACCAACAACAATTTTTTGCCTTTAAACTGTAATAAACTCATCTCCTTGCCGTCGATGCTTTTTAATTTAAAATCGTAAATCTTACTGTTGGGTGGAATAGGGGATGTGTACTTTTTTGAAGAAGCGCTCATTAAGCTGATTATGCTGATTATGAATGCAAAGGTTTTCGAAACTTTATAAAAAATTTTTTTCATGTGTTTGTTTATTGTAGAACAAATTTAGGAGAATAAAGTTCAAATATTAGAGCCGGATATTAATTATTGTTTTTGTTTTTTAGCCTCAGTATTATTGGGCACATACAACATCAACCATTGAATGGCCGCCGCCTCATTGGTGAAAATCTTTAATGGTACTGCCGGTTTGAACATTTTTACAAAAAAATTAACTGTAATTTTTTGTATTGAATTCGACACGATAAAAGCTTGTGCCGACATGTGTTTGCTAACTTCAGCACTTGTATTAAATGCTTTGGATTCTTTATCCTGACTCGAAAAATCTTCTCCACTAATTAAAAAAGGACATTTTTCCCAAGGTGAATTTTTGCGAACGGTGGCAAATAGTTTTTTGCTTTCTTCCAAATTGGTAGAGTGATTCTTAAAATGCAGATGAATATATCCTTCCTTCTTAAAGTAAATACTTGCAAATGGCAGTTCGATGGTGGTTGAATAAGTAACTTTCATTTTGTTTTTCGCGCCTTGTTGATTTGTTTTGTTGTGTATGCAATTGAGAATTAGCTTGCCCACCATGCCTTTAACATGTTGGAATGGACGAATTGCTTAATCACTCCCATTAACGATTCAAATTTAACGATAAAAAACTCACTTTTGTCGATAAAATATCAATTTTAACAGAAAAACACATAAAAAAAGCCGACTCGAAAGAATCGGCTTTAAAAATTGAAAAATTGATTAAGCTTTTGCTGCAGCTTCTTTTGCTGCATTTATTTTTGATTTGATATTTTCGGTGGTTAATGAACCGGGTCTTTCAATTGGTGAGTTGGTAGCTCTATCCCAAATTAAACTGGCCAATACACCCAATGCTCTACTAACACCAAATAATACAGTATAAAAATCGTATTCGTGCATGCCATAGTGAACCAATAATGCACCTGAATGGGCATCCACGTTTGGCCAAGGATTTTTAATTTTCCCTGTACCTTCTAAAATAGGAGGCGCCACTTCATAAACCATTTGCACGATTTCACAAATATCATCGTGCTTAATGTAAGTTTTGTAAAAATCTTGTTGCGCTGCAAAACGTGGATCTGTTTTCCTCAATACTGCATGTCCGTAACCCGGCACAACCTTGCCTTCAGTTAAAGTTTTCTTGATGTATTCTGCAATTTGTTCTTTGGTAGGTAAGCCACCACCCAAAGATTCTTTCAATTCCATAATCCAATTTAAAACCTCTTGATTGGCTAAACCGTGCAAAGGACCGGCCAAACCATTCATGCCTGCTGCAAATGCCAAGTATGGATCGCTTAATGCAGAACCAACCAAATGTGTTGTGTGTGCAGAAACGTTACCTCCTTCATGATCAACATGGATGGTTAAATACAAACGCATTAAACGTTTCATGTCGAATTCTTCGTAACCCAACATGTGTGCAAAATTGGCTGCCCAATCTAATTTGTGATCAGGTTCAATGTGAATGCCGCCTTTGTATTTTCTACGGTAAATGTATGCTGCAATTCTTGGCAAGCGTGCAATCAGGTTCATGCTGTCTTCATAAACATAATCCCAATAATCTTTTTTGTTAATGCCCTTAGCATAAGCTTTGGCAAAAACCGATTCACGTTGCATGGCCATTACACCTACAACAAATTGTGTCATCGGATGTGTATCAACCGGTAATGCTTCAATCACGTCGAAAACGTGTTTTGGTACATTGTTACGCTTGGTCCACTCTGTTGTAATAAAAGTAACATCATCTTGCGATGGCAATTCACCAACCAACATTAAATAAAAAATACCTTCAGGCAATGGCTCAGTGCCACCCGGTGCTTTAGGCAATTGCTTTCGCAATTCAGGAATTGTATAACCTCTAAAACGAATACCTTCTTCAGGATCTAAACGTGAGGTTTCCGTTACCATGCCAACCATGCCACGCATACCTTGGTATACTTGGGCTACAGTAATTTCGCCTAATTTAAGATCGCCGTGATTCTTAACAATATCTTTGATGTCGGCCGACAAAGCTTCGGCTTTTAATTTGAATTTTTCTTTCAACGGATCCATAATTCCTATCTTTTAATGTTACTAAATTACAACCTGCGTGTATATAAACAAAGGCTTTTGCATTATTTTTATTTATTCGCAAATTTAAAGCTATGTCCTAAATATCTGGCTGAATTACCCAATTGTTCTTCTATTCTTAACAATTGATTATACTTGGCAACACGGTCGGTACGCGAAGGAGCGCCGGTTTTAATTTGTCCGCACGACAATGCCACCGATAAATCGGCAATGGTTGTATCTTCTGTTTCGCCACTACGATGACTCATCACTGAAGTATAGGCACTGGTTTGGGCCATTTGCACTGCATTGATGGTTTCGGTAAGGGTGCCAATTTGATTTACTTTAACCAAAATTGAATTCGCTGTTTGGTTGTTGATGCCTTGCGATAAGCGGTTTACATTGGTCACAAATAAATCATCGCCAACCAATTGTACTTTTGATCCAATGGCACTGGTCAAATTTTTCCAACCATCCCAATCGTCTTCAGCCAATCCGTCTTCAATCGAAATAATCGGATATTTTTTGCACCAATCAGCCCAAAAAGCAACCATTTGTTGTTGCGTTAATTTTTCGCCAGATGATTTTTTAAAGTGGTACATTTTTTCTTCAGGCAAATAAAATTCGGTTGAAGCGGCATCCATGGCAATGTAAATATCTTGCCCGGGTTTGTAACCGGCGGTTTCAATGGCTTGAATCACCAATTTAATCGCATCTTCATTGTTTTTTAAATTCGGCGCAAAACCACCTTCATCACCCACATTGGTGCTTAATTTGTTGGCTTTAAGTACAGCTTTTAAATGGTGAAAAACTTCGGTGCCCATTTGCAATGCTTCGGCAAATGATTGCGCACCAACAGGCATCACCATAAATTCTTGAAAGTCGATACCGTTATCGGCATGCGCTCCGCCATTTAAAATGTTCATCATTGGAATTGGCAATAAGTTGGCATTTACGCCACCTATATAGCGATACAAAGGCGAACGGGCTTCTTCACTGGCTGCTTTTGCAACAGCTAAAGAAACGCCTAAAATAGCATTGGCGCCTAAATTTGATTTGTTTGGCGTGCCATCCAATTCAATCATGCGGGCATCAATCTCCGATTGATCAAAAATATAACTGCCTTTTAAGTTTTCTAAAATCACAGTATTCACGTGGTTCACGGCATTGTTTACACTTTTACCGAGGTACTGTGATTTGTCGTTGTCTCGGAGTTCTGCCGCTTCATGGGCACCCGTTGAGGCACCTGAAGGCACAGCTGCTCGGCCTAAAATACCGTTATCAGTTACTACATCAACTTCTAATGTTGGATTGCCTCTTGAGTCTAATATTTGACGGGCATGTATATTATTAATAAATGTCATAAAAAAATTTTGGGAATGAAATTACAGAATTTTTCAAGATGAAGTTTAATAATGCAAAATATTATATACCAACACAAATTCACATTGAGCAGGCGATCAAAATATTGCACGTTTCAACCTGATAAGAATCATGATTACACCAAATCAAATTTGACTTCCTATTTGGTTTTAAAAAAAAGTTTGTTTTTAGTTTAAGAAATTTTAACTTAGGCTAATCTTAAATTTAAAACTATGAAAAAAAATTATTTAAAGTTTAAAGGATTGCTTGTTCTTGCTTTGTTTCTGTCGGTTACATCGCATGCACAATTAACTTACACATTTGCATACACAGGTGCAATACAAACACTCACATTACCTGTAGGTGTTTGGGGCATTAAATGTTGGGCTGCCGATGGCGGATCAATTACTTCACTTGGTGGTGGAGGCAAGGGTGGATTATCACAAGGTGTATATAATGTAACTACAAGCGGAACGCTTTTAAATATTTTGGTTGGCGGAAAAGGATTTCCTGCTACAGGTACCAGTGCCTCTGCAGGAGCCGGTGGATGGAATGGCGGCGGTGGCGGTGCTGCTGTTGGTCGTTCGGGTGGCGGTGGCGGCGGTGCTACTGATATTCGTGTTGGTGGTACAGGCGCATTAAATAGAATTATTGTTGCAGGTGGTGGTGGTGGTGCTGCTTATTATGGCAGTACCTTAATGAGTCAATCTGTTGCAGTAGGTGGCAATGGCGGTGGCGCTGTTGGCGCAAATGGTGATAATATTGCCAGCTCAGGTGCCATCACTACAGGTGGTGGCGGTGCCGGTGCAAACGGAGCTTCGCCGGGCTTAGGTTCAGTGACCACAGCTAACGGTACAAACACAGGCGGCGGCGGTGGCGGCAGCAGTGCCGGTTCATCTATCGGGCAACCGGGTACAGGTGGCGGACAAGGTGGATCTGCCGGACCTTCTTCGAGTGGTTCAACAGGTAGTGCCGGCGGCGGCGGCGGCGGATATGCAGGTGGCGCAGGTGGCGTTCAAACCAGTAATGCCGGTGTAGCCGGTGGTGGTGGATCGGCCTATTTGGGCGGTGTAACCAGCGGTTCAACTGCCATGTTTGGAGCAACAGGTTATACTAATTGTCCTGATGTAACCGGCAACGGTTTTGTGATCATTACTGAACTTTGTAACATCTCACTTGTACCATCAACTTCAAATACTTTAAATCCGAGCATTTGTGCCGGACAAAGCGTAACACTCACAACCAGTGCTGTAAGTAACTACTCATGGAGTACAGGTGCAAGCACTTCTTCAGTGGTGGTTTCACCTTCAGTTACAACTGCTTATACACTAACGGCAACATCTGCTTCAAATTGTACAACTTCAAGAGTACTAACTGTTACCGTTTCAAATGGCTTACCTTCTATCTCTGTAACAAGTAGCACAAACCAAGCATGTTTGGGTCAAACAGCTACCTTAACAGCAAGTGGCGCTTTATCTTATACATGGAATAATGGCGTAACCAACGGTGTAGGCTTTACGCCAACTGTTACAAGTAGTTATTCCGTAATCGGTCAAAATGGTTGTGGAACAGGAACGGCGATAACAACCATTTCGGTTGCACCGCTTCCGGTTACATTGATTGCATCACCAACCGTTGTTTGTGCTGGAAACACTGCATCATTAAACACTGCTTCTGCAGCAAACAGTTACACATGGTTTCCGGTGAGCAATACAACAGGCAGTATGCTTGTGAGTCCGCAAGTAAATACAATTTACACTGTAATTGCATCCGATGGTACATGTGCCGGCGTTGCAACAGTAGCTGTAAATGCATTACCAATTCCTACGATTGTTGTAACACCAACATTAACTTCGTTGTGTTCGGGTTTACCTGTTAATTTAAGTGCCAGTGGTGCGCTTAGTTATACTTGGTCGGTTGGCAGTCAAACCGGTTCAGCCATTACCGTTACACCAAATATACCAACCAATTACCAGGTTGTTGGTACAAATTCATTTGGTTGTACTTCTGCTGCAAATGCAGTGGTAATTGCTTTGGCTAGTCCTTCTATTACATTGCTTGCCAACAAAAGTCTTGTTTGTTCAGGCGATCCGGTTGATATAACGGCAAGCGGTGCAACAACTTATACTTGGAGTAACAGTTCAAACAATAATTCAATTACTGTTAATCCTACATCAAATAGTATTTATACAGTTACCGGTAGTACAAGTGGTTGTAGTACAACTGAAACCATTGCAATTTCAGTGTTTATTCCAACACTTAGTATATCAGGTAATACGGCTGTTTGTTCGGGTGGATCTGCTACATTAAGCGCATCACAGGCAAACACATACAATTGGAGCAATGGATTTACAACTGCAGGCATATTGGTAACACCTTCTGTTAACACCATTTATTCATTAACGGCATTAACTACATCAGCCGGCGTAAATTGTCCAAGTGCAGCATCAATTCAAGTGAATGTATTGCCTAACCCAACGGTTACGGCTGTGGCATCAAGAAGTGCAATGTGTAAGGGCGAAAGCAATAGTGTTTCTGCATCTGGTGCTACAAGCTATAGCTGGAGTACAGGTGCATCAACCGCTTCTTTTGCTGTGACTTCAAGCTTGGTAACTACATACAACTATTCGGTGGTTGGTATAGGGTCAAACGCTTGTTCAGGTACTGCATCAGTTCAAGTGAAAGTAAATGCATGTACAGGATTAAATGAATTATCTCAAAATAATGATGCGTTAATTGTTTATCCAAATCCAAGTGCTGGTGATTTCAAAATTCAATCGCAACAAGCCATCGAATTAAAACTCATGAATGCATTGGGTCAATTGGTTCAAAACTTAAAACTTGATGAAAGCAATCATTTTGAAATGCATGTAAGCGGCTTGTCAAATGGTGTTTATTTTGTAAGTGGCATAAGCCACGAAAAAGAAATAAACCAAAAGATTGTGGTGAGTAAGTAAATTAGCAATAAACTTTATTTTAGAAGGTTGTCTTTAAAAGAGACAACCTTTTTTTTTGTGCATATATAATCGTGTATGAAGTTTTATAAAGCTTAAGAATTAATGCCATTAAAAAGACTTCGAGATGTACCTGAAGTAAATTCACACCAGCATTCACAAAAACGTTTTTCGCCATTATTTTTTGGTCATTCCCAAAAGGTTACTTTGTATCATCGAAATGCCATTTTTATTGAATAAACATGAAAATTCGATATGTAATCATTAAGATGCTTTATTGGTAATATTATAAATATGATTATAATCATATTTTAAATATGGCTTCTAAATTTCATATTATGATTACAATCATAATATTAATTTAACTTAGACCTTTAAATTTGTTAAAAAATATTTATGAAAAAAACACTCATTTTTTCCCTTTTCTCATTGGTAGCAGTGCTTATTAGCTGTGGCGGTGGGTCTAAATCAAGCGCGGCTGGTGGCGGCGAACAAGTTAAAAGCATGGTCCCTGATCCTGAAAATTATGATCCTAAAAGGGGAGAAGGTAAATGGACTGCAGAAACATTGGTTTTAACTGACAAATTGGATGAAGCCATGGCGAAAGAGGGGGAAGCAACCGCCTCAGTTAAATGTAATTCATGCCACAAATACACAGAAGAAAAATTGGTTGGCCCTGGCTGGAAAAATGTAACCAAACGCCGTGCCGGTGAGTGGATACTCAATTTTATTACAAATCCTGACCCAATGATTGACAAAGATCCTGAAGCACAAGCCATGTTGGAGTTGTGTTTGGTGAGAATGCCCAATCAAAGTTTAAACGATGATCAGGCCAGGAAAATATTTGAATTTATGCGCAAAAATGACGGTTTAAAATAAAAAATATGAAAAAAAATATCATTACATTGGTTGTGGGCGGTACACTTATCGCTGCTGCCTTAGAATCTTGCAAACCCCACAATGCCAGTAATGCGGTAACGGGTAATGCATCAATTAAAGCTTATGTGGCGCCCGGAAAATATGACGAGGTGTACAATTTTGTTAGTGGCGGTTTTAGCGGCCAAATGTCGGTTTACGGTATTCCAAGTGGGCGTTTGTTTCGCGTAATTCCTGTTTTTTCGGTGGATCCTGAAAAAGGATGGGGTTATAGCGAAGAAACAAAACCCATGTTAAACACTTCGCATGGTTTTGTGCCGTGGGATGATTTACACCATGTTCAACTATCAAAAACAAATGGCGATGCTGACGGACGCTGGGTATTTGGAAATGCCAATAACACACCCCGTGTGGCCCGCATCAGTTTAAAAACATACAAAACTGAAGAAATAATTGAATTGCCAAATAGCGCCGGTAATCACTCTTCTCCTTTTTTAACTGAAAACACCGAATATGTGGTTGCAGGTACACGCTTTAGTGTTCCTCCTGATAATGTTAACGGTGATGTGCCGATTAACACTTACAAACAAAACTTCAAAGGCTATTTGAGTTTTATTAGTGTGGGTAAAGAAGATGGTAAACTAGATATTGCTTTTCAATTGGAGTGTCCGGGGGTTAATTTTGATTTAAGTAGAGCCGGAAAAGGCGTGTCACATGGTTGGTTTTTCTTTTCATGTTATAACACCGAACAAGCCAATACTTTGTTAGAAGTAAATGCTTCGCAAAAAGACAAGGATTTTATTATGGCAGTGAATTGGAAAAAAGCGGAAGAATATATCAAAGCAGGTAAAGGCAGAAAAGTGAATGCAAAATACGCACACAATAAATACAACGAATCAACACACAGTGCCACTTCCGAAATTAGAAATGAAGTAACCGTGCTTAACGTTAAAGATTTTCCTGATATCTGTTACATGATGCCTTGTCCAAAATCACCCCATGGTTGTGATGTTGATCCAAGTGGTGAGTACATTGTTGGTAGCGGAAAACTTGCAGCCTTAATTCCGGTATTTAGTTTTAGTAAAATGATAAAGGCCATCGAAGCAAAAGCTTTTGATGGTGCTTTCGACGGATTACCAATTATAAAATACGAAGCCGCTTTATACGGGGAAGTAAAAAAACCGGGCTTAGGACCTTTACACACTGAATTCGATTCAAATGGCAATGCATACACGTCGTTCTTCGTATCTTCTGAGGTTGTAAAATGGAACGTCAAAGATTTAAAAGTACTCGACCGTGTACCAACCTTTTATTCTGTTGGGCATTTGTGCGTTGTAGAAGGAGATTCAAAGCATCCAACCGGTAAATACTTAATTGCTTACAATAAAATTACAAAGGATCGTTTTTTGCCAACTGGTCCTGAGTTAGCCCAAAGTGCTCAGTTATATGACATCAGCGGCGACAAAATGGAAATGATTCTCGATTTCCCAACCATTGGTGAACCACACTATGCGCAAGCAGTTTTGGCGGAAAAAATTCAGAAGAATTCACAAAAGATTTATAAAATTGAAGACAATAAACACAAGTATGTGACAAAAGGTGAACAAGAAGCCAAAGTAGTTAGAGAAGGTAATCAGGTGCATGTATATATGACTTGCGTTCGCTCGCACTTTGCACCGGATAATATTGAAGGCATTAAAATGGGTGATGAGGTATATTTTCACATCACTAATTTAGAGCAAGATTGGGATGTACCCCATGGATTTGCAGTGAAAGGGGCCGTTAATGCCGAATTATTAATTATGCCGGGCGAAACTACCACCTTAAAATGGGTGCCGGATAGAGTAGGTATTACACCAATTTATTGTACTGACTTTTGCAGTGCACTGCATCAAGAAATGCAAGGTTATGTTCGTGTATCGCCTTCAGGTAGTAATGTTCCTTTGGTTTGGAGTTTAGGAACCAACCTGCCTAAAGCCAATGAAGTCGGTTCTAAATAAAAACTGAAACTTGAAATTAAAGAGCAGTGATTGGTAATGACTGCTCTTTTTTTTCTTTAAAAAGATAGATATGAAAAATAAACTATCGGGATTGTCAAAAATACTTTTGATTTTATCATCTGCTTTACTGGTGTGTTCGGCGTTTACACCAATTTGGCAAATTGATCTCGATGCTCCGCAATACCCCGAGGGATTAAACTTAAAAATTTACGCCGATAAATTGGGCGGCGATGTTGAAATTATCAATGGATTAAATCATTACATAGGCATGAAAACTTTGCACACTGTTGATTTTGTTGAGTTCTCGATTTTAAGGTTTATCATTTTTTTCTTCGCTTTATTTGCCATCATTACGGCTGTTTTGGGTAAGAAAAAACTTTTGTACGCACTCCTCTTTACTTTTGTTTTATTTGGCGTAGTGGCCATGTTCGATTTTTGGCGATGGGAATACAATTATGGCCATGATTTAAATCCGCATGCTGCGATTATAATACCAGACATGGCATATCAACCACCATTAATAGGGTTTAAACAATTACTCAATTTTGGTGCTTATTCAATTCCTGATATTGGCGGTTGGCTGTTTATAGGCAGTGGTTTATGTATGTTGATAGCTGTAATTAAAGAATACAAATTTTCATCATGAGTAGGATATTGAAATACTTTTATGCATCCAACTTTTTTATTTTATTCACTATGCTAACTTCATGTGGAGAAGCTGGACCTGAAGTAATTCAATTTAATAAAGACGCATGCTTTAATTGTAAAATGAGTATATCCGATAAACGTTTCGCCTGTGAAATTGTGAGCCAAAAGGGTAAAGTATTTAAGTTTGACGACATGGCTTGTTTAATTTCTTATCACAATGAACAAAAGGATAAATTAAACCAAGCGGCGTTCTATGTCAAAGATTTCCTTTATCCACATGATTTTGCAAAGGCAAAAAATTTGTTTTTTGTAAAAGGTGATGTTGTGGGCAGCCCCATGGGTGGAAACATTGCCGCTTTTACAAATAAAGATAGCGCGAATGCTTATTTGGAATATTGGCGCGCAAGCATGTTCGTTTGGGAAGAGATTGAACAGGAACAATGATGTCTCGGATTCTGATAGCCATTTTTTTGCTAAGTACGGCATCCTTTTTTGCAGAAAAGATTCATGTTGGCAAACACCACAAAATTAAGTGCATTAAAACGGCCTTAACGCATTGTAAAAATGGTGATAGCATTATAGTTGAAGCAGGCATTTATCAAGAAGGCAACTTAGTGATTGATCATTCCATTAGTTTAATTGGCGAAAATTTGCCTGTATTGGATGGCCAAAAAAAATTTGAAGTTCTATCTATCAAGGCATGTAATGTATTGGTGAAGGGCTTTAAAATTCAGCATTCTGGGTTTGCAACCTTAAATGATCCCTGCGGAATAAAAGTGTACGATAGTCAACATGTTACAATTATTCAAAATGTATTGGATGATAATTTTTTTGGTATTTATTTACAGTACTGTAAAAAGTGTTTAATCAAAGACAATAGGATAGTTGCATACGGCGAAGCAGAACAACAAATTGGAAATGGTATCCATTGCTGGAAAAGCGATAGTTTGGTGATTGAAGGCAATGAGGTAAGCGGGCACCGCGATGGTATTTATTTTGAATTTGTGACGAATTCGGTGATATGGCGAAATCGATCTGCAAAAAATATTCGCTACGGGTTGCATTTTATGTTTTCAAACAACGATGCTTACATATCGAATGTGTTTAAAAACAATGGCGCTGGCGTTGCAGTTATGTTTACCCAAAAAGTAAAAATGTTCAACAATAGGTTTGAAGAAAACTGGGGCGATGCCGCATATGGATTGATGTTGAAGGAAATTTCGGATAGTTATATTGTGGGCAACACATTCAAAAGAAACACAACTGGAATTTATATGGAAGGGACAAACAGAATTAAACTTGAAAAAAACACGTTTGAATTAAACGGATGGGCTATGAAAATTCAAGCCAGCTGTATGGACAATGAAATAACCGCCAATAATTTTTTGTCAAACACTTTCGATGTTAGTACCAATGGCAGTTTGGTTTTAAATTCGTTTAATGCAAATTACTGGGATAAATATGAAGGATACGATTTAAACAAAGACGCCATTGGTGATGTTCCTTATCATCCTTTAAGTTTATTTTCGGTTATTGTAGAAAAAAATCCGCCTGCCATGTTATTGTTTAGAAGTTTTATGGTGTCATTGCTTGATAAGTCAGAAAAAATAATTCCAAGTTTAACGCCGGATAATTTTATAGATCACCTACCACTTATGAAGGCCCTTAATTTATGATTGAAATTAACAATTTGCATAAACAATTTGGAAAATTAAAGGCACTCAACGGCATTAATTTAAGTTTAAACCAAGGTGAATGCATTGCCCTGATTGGACCAAATGGTTGTGGAAAAACCACACTGATTAAAAGCATCCTTGGTATGGTTATTCCGACTAAGGGAAGCATTAAGGTAAACGGGTTCAATATTGAAAAAACAAATTTATACCGTGAGCAAATCGGATACATGCCTCAAATTGGTCGTTATCCGGATAATATGACAATTGGTCAAATTATCGAAATGATGAAAGAAATTCGGAGCACCAAAAGGTTGCCTGATGAGGCGTTAATGAATAAGTTTTTATTGCCAGGAATGTTACAACAGCGCATGCATGCATTGTCGGGTGGTACCACCCAAAAGGTTAGTGCAAGCTTAGCGTTTTTATTTGATCCCGCTATTTTTATTCTCGATGAACCAACTGCAGGCCTCGACCCGCTGGCAGCGGAAACTTTGAAAGAAAAAATTATTGAAGAAAAGGAAAAAGGAAAATTAATTCTTATCACTTCACATTTGTTGAGTGAACTAGACGATTTAATCACACAGATTATTTTTATGCAGGAAGGGAATGTTTTATTTCATTTGAGTGTGGTTGAACTATTACAATCAACTGGTGAAATAAAAATCTCAAAAGCAATTTCCAATATTTTAAAAAATACCAAGTCATGAACCGCATTGTTAAATTTGTCATTCTTGATATTTTAAGGAATAAAATTGTTCTATTTTATACTTTGATTCTGGCAGTGCTTTCGTGGAGTGTATTTAATCTTGAAGACAATAGCACCAAGGGAATTTTAAGTTTATTGAATGTAATTTTATTAACAGTGCCACTTGTGTCGGTGATTTTTTCATGCATTTATTTATACAACAGCGCCGAATTTATCGAATTGATGTTGAGTCAACCCATTAAAAGAACAAAAATTTGGTTTTGTTTGTTTATAGGCTTGGTGTTTTCATTTGTATTGTCGTTTGTGATTGGAGCCGGTTTACCCCTGCTTGTTTATGCGCCATTTGATGTGGGATTAATCATGATTTTGGTAGGCGTTTTTATAACGGCCATTTTTGTGGCTTTGGCTTTTTTAAGTTCTGTTTTTACCCGTGATAAAGCAAAAGGAATTGGCATTGCCATTATGCTTTGGTTATTTTTTGCACTCCTATTTGATGGAATGGTTTTATTTTTACTTTTTCAGTTTTCCGATTACCCAATTGAAAAATTGATGGTGGTATTAAGTGCATTAAATCCGATTGATTTATCACGAATTTTAATTTTAATGCACTTAGATGTGTCGGCCATGATGGGCTATACAGGAGCCATTTTTAAACATTTTTTTGGTACCAATCTCGCCATATCTATTGTTTTTGTTATCCTGTTATTGTGGACCATTGTGCCATTCCTTATTTCACTTATAAAATTTAAACGAAGAGATTTATAGCCATGAAAAAAGATATTGAGAACCGAAAGGACATTGAAAAACTTGTCAATCAATTTTATGAAAAAGTAAAAGTAGATAAAACCATTGGTTATTTTTTTCTTGACGTTGTAAAAGTTAATTGGGAAAAGCACTTGCCTGTGATGTATGATTTTTGGGATAATATTTTGTTTTATAGCGGGCACTACAGTGGTAATCCTATGCAACAGCATTTGGCATTACATCTTAAAAATCCTTTTACGGTTAAGGATTTTGTGCAGTGGAATAAACTTTTTAATGATACTGTTGATGAATTATTCGAGGGAGAGAATGCAGACACCATCAAACAAAGAGCGCAAAGCATTAGTACAGTGATGCAAATTAAAATGTTTAAATGAACTAAAGGTCTTTTTGTTTATAATATGGATTTTGAATAGGCGCATTAATTGCTGTATAAATTAGCGCAAAAAAAGGCGACTTTTGGTCGCCTTTTATTTAATCATAAACCGAATCAAAATGAAAATAGTAATTATGCGGTTTTAGAAAAAACTAAAATAATTTTAATGCACTGCCAAATTTTAAGCGCATTCGTTTGATTGAATTGATTTTTATTTTGGCAGCAACACATCGTTAATCACGTGAATCATGCCATTGGAAGTTGCTATCGAAGCAATTATTTCCGAACCGTTCACAAATACTTTACCATCTTTAATCGTGATTTTCACCTTGCCGCCATTAACCATTTCAAAGTCCTGACCATCTTGCATATAATCAGTTTTTAATGAACCAACATATGTGTGGTATTCCAATACATTCTTTAAATCCGATAATTTTTCGGGTTTTAACAATCCCTCTACAGTTCCTGCCGGTAATTTTTCAAATGCAACGTTGGTAGGCGCAAATACAGTAAATGGACCAGCATTACTCAATGCATCTACTAAGCCGGCTGCTTTAACCGCAGCAACTAAGGTGCTATGGTCTTTACTACCAACTGCTGTTTGAACTATGTTTGGTTTGGATGTTTCATCCTGAACCCCTGATTGACCAACTGTTGAGGTTTCATTCTTAACTTCACCCTGATTGCTTGTGTTTTCAGTGCTTGCTTGTTGGCCTGTACCGCAAGAAAGCAGCGCCAGTGACACTGAGATTACTAAAAAATAGTATGATTTTTTCATAAATTAACTTTTTGTAAAAATAAATACATTGGCAAAAATAAAATATGATTCAAGTCATAAATTCAAAAAATACTGGAAGCTCAAAAAAACAACTGATTATTGAATACCCTTTTTTAGTTCCCGGTATTTTGTATGATTGAAATTGAGAAAACACAGTCCGAAAAAAATGATAAGTGCTATGATAAGCAATGCGTGATGAATGTATGGAATTGGCAAGTAACTAAAAGAAGCAATACCTTGAATGCCTAATACCACCTCATTCATAAAAATGCCGAACAGAATAATCATTAAAGCAGTTTTGTTTTGTTTATTGGGGTTAATCAGCTGCAAAAGATAAAATTGACTGAGTAGAAATACAGAAACAATGGCGAGTAATACCAAATGTAAATAGGCAATTACAACAGGCCTAAAGCCAAAAGCCAATTTACTAATTTCAGGAATCGTTGAACCAAGTTGTAGGAATAACTTTATTGTAAAAGCAATGGCTACAAAAAGAAGCAAAAATCTTGAAAACTTTGAGAGTTGATTACCACTTTTGTTCGCTTTGTGTATTTGTTTGATTAACATAAACCAAGCCAGTAATTGGGAGATTGCTGCCAATACTATGAATAAATACAACCATTGCGGTAATTTAGTCCATAAAGTGGATAAAAAATAGGCCGGTATACATGCGCTGAAAAACAATATAAAAATCATTCTGTTGTTTTGGAAGCTTGGAATAAAAAGCTTCAAAGAATTTAGCGCAAAACCCATGCAACTAAAAATAAAAAACCCATTGTACTGAAAGTGTAGATAAAAGTACACTGAAGCCAAGTATAAGTTTTCATTAAAGTTTCGGGACGACATCATATAAGCCAAATAAAATGTTCCCAGAGAAGAAACTAAATTAAATACTAAGCCTGCTTTGAACCAAGGGATAGGTGTTTCTGACTTTTGAATTTGATTAAAATCTTTGAATAAAAAGAATATTAAAAAAGCATTATTAAAAATGCTTAAGGACGAAAGTACTATTGATATTGAGCTATAACCTGTAAAAAAGAAAGAAATTAACATGCCATAAGCACAAAATAAATTAATCAATAAAAGTATTCGGTAGGTTTTAAACTTAAAAGAAGGTACTTCACTTGCAATATATTGGAGCAATAAAATATAGATAGAATGCGTAATCCAACCGGCAAAGGCAAAATGTGAATGGGCATGAAGTATGTTTCTTTGGTTGAGATAAGGAAAATCAAATCCTATTTTGTATCGCATTAAGAGACCCAAAACGGAAATGATCAATAAATTAATCAAAGAAATTTGAATCCAAAATTTAGGCTTGAACGACATTTTAAAAATAAAGTTTTCGGTGTAAAATTTTTACGGTTTCTTTTTCTTGCATATTATGCAAGGTGCGTATGACTGTTTCAACACGCAATCCCACAAAATTAGCTATCTCTTGACGTGTGTAAGGTATTTCAATCTCCTGAAGGTCTTTGTTGTTTTTTTTCTTGTAGGCCATAAGAAAAGCCACAATACGTGCTTCGGGCGAACTGTTAACGATTTCCCTTACTGTGATAGCTTTGTTGTAGATTCTTTTGGCAAAAAGTTGTATGATTTTTTTTTGCAAGGACGGATATTCATCAAGCAATTCTAGGAAGCGCATTTTTTTAATTTTTAAGATCACTGTGTCTTCAATAGGAACTGCTGTTGAAGGATAAGCTTGTTCAATAAAAATGGGAGGTTCACCAAAACTTTCACCTGCAGTAAATTCAGCCTGCGTAAATTCTTTGCCATCTTCATTGGTGTTATACATTTTAACCCTTCCTGAAATAATTTGATGGAAGTTCTGTGGCATTTCACCTTCATGAAATATAAACTCACCTTTTTTATACTTTTTAGCAACTGCGCCCCAGGTAATTAAAATGTCGTGATCGATAAACATATGGAATGGGGATTATGCACCCGGGATTATAATTTACGAAGGTATTGGTTAGTATATTATTTAAAAAATGATTAAAATCATATTTTAAAAATACATAAATTATCACTGAATCACTAGTACTTTGAAAAGACGCGGAGTTTTTTTTCGTTCTTAATCGCTACTTGTTTGCCAACCAGAACAATCAGTCCTGCCTCTTCCAAATATGCCAAGGCGCGAATAACTGTTTCATATGTGGTGTTGGCCATGTTGGCAATATCGCTACGTTTTAAGGTAAATGATAATAATTGGGTTTTATTATTTGCATACCCAAACACCTCCAAGGTTTTAAGTAAAACAAGGGCCACTCTTATTTTCGGATCTAAAATACTTAAGTACTTCATCCGTTCCTCAGCTTCTTTTAATTCATCAGATAAAAAGTTGATGAGGTAAAGCGACATGTCGGGGTTTGCCTTTAATAATTTGATAAAAATATCTATTGGAATGAAAGTGAATACTGAATTTTCAAGTGTTTCGGCTGAAATATGGTATTTCTTAAAATGTATGCCTCGGTGGCCTACTATGCTATCATTTCCCGCTAAACGAATGATGCGTTTGTTGTTTATGCCCATTTCGGAAAGAACTTTAACCTTGCCTTTTTCAATAAGGTAAATGCCTTTTACAGGATCTCCGGCATTAAAAATGACATGATTGGCGTTAACTTTGATTGTTTTTTTATTTAAATCAAAAATCAACATCCACTCTTCTGAACAGTATTTTTTAAATATTTTGGTGGAAAACATATTCGATGCTTATCTTCAAATATACATTTTCATTTAAGATTGTATTCTATGATTAATGAAAAAATTTACATCACATATATTCTTTTTTTGAAGCCAACATGCAATGCCAAGCATTATTTTTTTTGTGTTCCTAATTTTGTCTATAAACTTGTATCACTTGCATAAAATCTTTACAAACTCATTTGCATATCGGCCTAGCGCTGGTTCTATGTCGTTGTATAGCGAATTGCCGCACTTTTAAGGCGTTAATTTCATTACCTGATAATTTAATCAATCCTTCTATCAAAACGGTCCACTAGCTCCCATCAAAATACGTAACGGTATTTTTCCAATGTTCAAAACCTTTTCCCAATTGGCCACTTAAGGCGTAAACATATTTGTTGTTGCCTGGGCATTTATGGCGCCCATTTCATCGCCAGAATCTCCCAAATTAAATTCTACCTCACCGCTTACCAATTCTGTGTTGACAAATATGGTGGCTGCAGGTGAAATATTGTTGTCTTTAAAACCAATCACAAAAACTGGCACCTAAATTTCCCATTGTCAATGGCAATGTTGCTAATGGTTAAGCTGTTTGTTAAGCGGAGTTTGTTTTCAAAAATCATGTACCGCATTTAGTATGCACAAATCGCGGCAGGCAAATTGGTATTTTCGTTGGTCCTATAGATTACATCATTGACAGGTGCTTATAGGCCTCTTAAATGGTTATTAATCACATCATGCCAAATTTAATCATTCGGTCGAATTGAAATAATAATAGTTTCTGCGTCGGCGGCCTTAACATACCTTTATGCATCAATTCTCCGCGCTCAAATTTGAAATTAATACCATGTCAAATAAACAGTTTGCCCTTCTATGTTGTCGGCACTATGCAAAAAAGCCATCAGTGTTGTAGGCTAACATGCCAGCGGCTTAAGGGTGATTTTTATAATTATTTGTTTGTTCCAACCAGTTTTTCAACCAATTGTCACTTGCAAATTGTTTAACCTGCAACAATGTTTGTTTTACATGTTGAATGTGAACTGCTTTGGTTTTTGCCTTAAAAATGGCTGTTCTTCGCGTTAAATGCATCTCAGATTATATTTTATGATTGGTTAATTCATTGGTGGGTGCAATAATCATTAAAATATTTTTACATCTTTCAAAAAGTGAACAATGCAAAAGGTTTATCGACCGACTTGAGCACAAGGAAAAGCACTGGAAATTTACATCGAGAGATATCACTGAACGTAGGTTTTGGATAGCATATCAAAAAGCTTATGAACAAGCAATAAAAAAAACAAGCCCGAAATCTGCGCCTTGGTATATAGTGCCTGCCGATGATAAATTGTATGCGCATTGGCTAATCAGTAAAATTATTCTTGAGAGATTAAGAGATTTAAATCCGGTATTTCCGGCTATTGTTGCAAAAGAAAAATTGAACATAAGTAAAGAGAAAAAGAAATTGATGCATGAACGTGGAAGGAATTAGTTTCTTTAATACAAGGTTCATTTAACTGGTGTAAAACTTGATCTAGTAATCAGTGAAATATTTTTTCGCTTGGTAATGAGTGTTATTTAGAAGATTAGGCGTGATGTTATTGAATAGTTTCCTTGCATTAAAATCACTGAAATTATAGATGCTGATGCCACAATGCAATTAGTCTGATATATGTAACTTTTTCCTTCACATCTATAATTTAAATTTTTCTATACCATTTAACTTTGTGCATGCGCAATAAAGTCTTACTAAATATTTGTCTTTTGAAAAAGGATTTATTTTTTTGCTTGACTGTATTTGGTTCATTTTGTTTTTCTAATTTCTTCTCACAAACACCACCACTAGGCGCTTGTGCCAATTTTGCAATTTACACCGCCGTTGGTGCCATTAACAGTAATGGTACAACAAATGTAACAGGTGATATTGGAACCGATGTAGGCGCCTTTAACGGTTTTCCGCCGGGGATAATTATTGGACAAAGCCATGTAGCGGATGCAACTTCTGCACAAGCGGCCATTGATGTAGATCTTGCTTATACCTATTTGACAGGCCTTGCCTGTGATTCTGTCATCAGTGTAATTTTGGGAGGAAATCAAACACTTACGCCTCAAACTTATTGTATTGGTGCCGCCGCTACCTTAAATGGAGATTTAATTTTAGATGCACAGGGTAATCCCAATGCTATTTTTATTTTAAAAATAAATGGTGCCTTGTCAACCGGAACTTTATCACATGTGTTGCTCATTAATTCAGCTTTATTTAATCATGTTTATTGGCAGATAAATGGATTGTTGACTTTGGGAAATCAATCCGTATTTAAAGGTATTGCACTGATCAATGGAGCAATGAGTTTATTGGATAGTGCGACTGTAGATGGTCAAGTACTTTCAAAAGCCGGTGCAATAACACTTAGTAATAACCACGTTTCAATAAGCAGTAATGTGGCTTTACCAATTGAATTGTATTTGTTTAGTGTGAGATGTGAAAATCAAACAGCGATTTTAAATTGGCGCACAGCATCCGAAAACAATAATCAGTTTTTTTTTATTGAACGAAGTACAGATGCTATGCATTGGACGGAGATAGGCAGGCTTTTAGGTGCAGGAAATTCGATTATCGCATGCAACTATTCATTTACGGATGGGCAAACATTGGATGCTTTAATGTACTATCGATTAAAGCAATACGACTTCGACGGTCAGTTTAAATACAGTAGTAGTGTTTACCTAAGCGATTGCAAGCAGCGACTGGATGGGATAGGTATATTTCCCAATCCGGGTAGTGGCAAGTTTAATTTATCATATGAAGGCGATCAAAATGGCGTTACGGGTATTTTAATCTACAATGTGTATGGACAGCTCATTTACCAATCAGATGTTTTTCAAGAAGCGTTTAATTTATCCAACAATGCTGAAGGCACTTATTTCTTGTATATAAAAAATGCAAATTCAATTGTTTCGAAAAAAGTAGTGATTGAAAAGTTCTAAGCCAAAAGCAAATCGATTTAAATTCAAAAAATTTCCAATTTTCTTTTCGATTGGAACAAGTGATGTTTGATTTAGTGGGAACTATGGATGGTATCTAAAATCGACACGAAGCATTAATCATTAAGAATTCATGCGCAAGGGAATTAACCATCTCATGTTACGTAAATGCCTTATAATTTCAATGGAGATAATTCAAACCCTTTTTACTGAGCAATAACATAAGAAAGTTCATTTAAATGACAATTTTAACCAGATAATCTATTCTTATAGAATAACAACTGACTTCGGTCAATATTTATAAGGAAATGCCTAGTTAACTTGCACTATCTTTTAAATGCATCAAGCATTAAATGCAATATTATGGGGACTATGAAACATAGAAGTCAAAAATTGCAATTTGAACAAGAGAGGAATCTGCTGCTTCAAGCCTTAGCTGATTTAAAAAATAAAAAAGAATTTGCTGAACATGAATTATTAAAGCATCAATTTTTTCTAAATAATACGGAGCTAATTGCCAACATTGGATACTGGAATTTAAATATTCAAACCAAGATATTTACAGCATCTGAAGGCGCTCGAAGAATTTATGGACTCAACAAGGGTAAAATAACCATTGAGGAAGTTCAAAGTTGCCGGTTGCCGGAATACAATGATTTGATAGATAAAGCGCTCAAAGACCTTATTTCAGTTGCCAAACCATACGATGTGATCTATAAAATTAAAAGAAAATCGGATGGGGCTATTTTAACGCTTCAATCTAAAGCAGATTTTCATCGCGAGGACAATCACATTTTTGGAATCATCAGTGATATTACAGAACAGGTTCATCAAATGGAGCAACGCTTAGCGATGGAAAAAAAGTGGAAAGGGGTTATTGAATCAACGCCTGTTCCGATGGCAATAAATGACGTAAACGACAACATTACTTTTCTTAACTCAGCATTTACAAAGTTATTTGGGTACACCATAAATGATATCCCAACGGTGAATCATTGGTTTCAAAAGGCCTATCCTAACCCAAATTATAGAAAAGAAACTGAAAAGAAATGGGTGGAGGAGTTTGAAAAATTTAGAAGAACTGGTACGCCCATCCAGTCAATGGAGTGCGAGGTGACTTGCAAAAACGGCGAAAAAAAATTTATCTTAATTAGCAATGCTTGGCTTGGAGATTCAATTGAAAATAATCAATTGATCATTTTATATGATATAACCGAAAGAAAAAGCGCAAAAGAAAAACAGCTGGAATATTTACAGGTTTTGGAAGGTGTGTTAAACTCAATTAATGTGCGTGTATTTTGGAAAGATAGGAATTTAAATTACCTGGGTTGCAACCAATATTTTGCCAAAGATGCCGGATTTAATTCTGTTGCTGAGGTTATTGGTAAGAGTGATTTTGATATGGAATGGAAGGCACAAGCAGAACTTTACCAAAGCGATGATTCAATCATTATAAAAAAGGGAATTCCCAAATTAAATATTGAAGAACCGCAAAGTGCGAAAGATGGCAAGACGATAACATTACTCACAAATAAAATTCCACTATTAACCGGACAGGGTGAAATTAATGGTGTAATTGGTTCTTATTTAGATATTACACAACGCAAAGAACAAGAATTGGCCTTAACAAAAAGTCAGATGTATTTGCAAGCTGTATTACAATCCACCAATGATGGTATTTTGGCCGTAGGATTGAATGGGGAGGTTTTATATGCGAATGATAGATTTTCAGAATTAACGAAAATTCCAAAATCAATTATTCAGAATGGAGCAGAAAGTAGCTTACTTGATTTTATTTATGAACACATCGAAGATGCAGATGCATTTAGGCGAAGCATTGAATTGCTATCGAATTCGAAAGAAGTGACAGTTGAAACGCTAAAATTTAAAGATGGAATTACACTTGAGCATAATTCACTTCCATTGATTTTAAATAATGAAACAATTGGTCGGGTTTGGTCGGTTAGAGATATTACTGAAAGGTTATTAGCAGAAGCAAAGGTGAGGCAGAAGGATATTGAATTTCAAAAGTTGTCCTTAAATGTTTCCGATTTAATATATCAATTCACAAGAAGGCCTGATGGTAGTTATTATGTACCGATCGCATCTCACGGTATTGAAAATATTTTTGGGTGCAAACCTGAGGATGTTGTTGATAATTTTGAGCCAATTGCAAAGGTAATTCATCCTGATGATGCAGAAAGAGTGTTGAATGAAATAGAAACATCCGCCAAAAATTTATCTTTTTTTACCTGTGAGTTTCGGGTTCAAATTCCCGGAAAAGAAGTGCAATGGATTTATTCAAAATCAAACCCCGAGCGCCTGCCCGATGGCAGTATTACTTGGTATGGTTTTAATGCCGATATCACTGCAAAAATTAAGTCTGAGGAGAAGTTGTTGCAGTTGTCAGAAGCAGTTGAGCAGAGCCCGGTAACAATTGTGATTACTAATTTGGACGGTACGATTCAATACGCGAATCCATCATTCACCAAAACTACGGGTTATACAATAGATGAGGCAATTGGACAAAACCCAAGAATATTAAAATCGGGTGAAACACCTTCACATGAATATAAAAAATTATGGGAAACCATAAGTGGCGGAAAAAAATGGACCGGCGAATTCCATAACAAAGACAAGCACGGAAATTTGTATTGGGAGTCGGCCACCATTGCACCGGTGATCGATAAAAAAGGCATCATTAAAAATTACTTGGCTGTAAAAATGGACATCACAGAAAGTAAAAAGGCGCAACTGGCATTAGAGGAAAGCAATAAGCGGTATAATCTAATTTCAAAGGCAACGCATGATTCTATTTGGGACATGGATATTAAAACCGGAAAATTAATTCAATCAGAAATTGATGCAAGTGATAATGAAATACGCTTGGTGTCGCAATCGGAGAAGGATTGGATTAATTTAATACACCCTGAAGATTTAAATGATTTTAAATTGACACAACAAAAAGCAATCGAAAATCAGCTCACCAATTATTGGGAACATGAATACCGTATGCTAAATAAAAATGGGCAATTTTCTTATGTAAACAGCAAAGGATATATTGTTCGAGATGAGCATGGCCATGCGGTTCGCATTATTGGCGCATCGCAAGACATCTCTGAACGCGTAATACATTTAAAAGCAATTGAGGCGCAAAACAAACAACTGCAAGAAATAGCTTGGATACAATCGCATATTGTTAGGGCTCCTTTGGCTCGCCTAATGGGACTTATTGATTTAGTTAATATTGATGAAGAAATGCCCGGTAATTTAAAGGAATTATTAGGGTATATTTTGAAATCAGCGAAAGAATTTGATGAAATCATTAAGGCGATAAGTAACAAATCTCAAACTTTTGAGCCAATTCAATAATGTCAGGTGCAATAAAGTTTTATGACGCCAACCCGGTTGCGAATGCCTTAAAATAGAAAATAAACAGAATGGCTCGTATTAAAAATCAAAAAGCCCCACATTTCTGTGAGGCTTTGTGGAACCAAGCGGAGAAACAGCTAACAAATTTAACGAACATATAGAGCTAATTCTCGACTTTATGAGTGTTTTAGAGCATGAGCCGAAATGATGGGAAAGGATAAATTTTACGAAAACTAAGATACTAAATAGCTGAAATTTTGGTGGACTTTCAAATATTGCAACTTGGATAATTGTGTTAAAAGCGTGAATAAAAATAGGCAACAGTCACCTATTTTAATTCGTGCTATTTACTCCCCTTTGGTGCGGCCATTAAAAAAAATTGTCACTGTGATAGATATTTTTCAATTTTCCTTTAATATCCCCACTTTTGAAAATCACTAGTGTCAGGGATAATTTTAATTAGCATTTTTTAGCACGAGAGCATTTCTTCCATATTGCGTTTATGAACCTTTAAGTTAATAAGTAAGGCCGCAATTTGCTTTAAGAAATTACTGTAATTTTCTGCTACCTAAACTGATTTCGGGTAATGGTGGTCAAGAGTGGCCTTCGAGAAATTTCTTACGAAAACAAGGCACGGCGAACCCTTCCCGCTCTTGTTTTTTGTTGAAT
Source organism: Sphingobacteriaceae bacterium (assembly GCA_947453445.1). Classification (GTDB taxonomy): domain Bacteria; phylum Bacteroidota; class Bacteroidia; order B-17B0; family Aurantibacillaceae; genus Aurantibacillus. Next base: position 519 of record CANGGP010000033.1, on the reverse strand, counting down.
GACTAGCAAAGTAACCAAAGCTGCATTCAATCACACTGTCTCTCGCACACAGCAGCTTTGAAACCACAGCTTACGCAAAGCCTGCCCATTGCGGACTTTGCAGTCTTTCTACCAAAGAACAATTCACCCGCTTCGGCATCGCGCCTTGCCAAGCCCACCGCACGTGTAATTGAGATGATTGAAACTATTTGAATTTGAGAACTGTGTGTAGGAGGAGTGAAAAAAATAGGTTTAAATAAAATGACAATTTTAAAATTTCGGAAAGTACGCGCGCGTTAGCCTTGGCAAGGCGCGGCGGAGCTCTGCGTGAATTGAATTTTTTTATATCAACTATACTCATGCTAATTAATTTAAGTTACTTAATGAATGCACTAAAGCTAAAAGGATAGAAAATAGAGTGCGCAGGCCTGCCAAGGGCCGCGCGAAGCGATGAGCCAGATGGCGCGAGTGAGGAGCCGAGTCGGGGTGAATTGAGAAATCAAGATTTTAGTGCATAAGAGCTTTGTGCGCAAGCGCACG
>CANGGP010000032.1 GCA_947453445.1 Sphingobacteriaceae bacterium | reverse complement strand
GGCAGGCCAACGCACGGGATGCCCTGTGTGTGCTTCGCGGCATTATCTCAGTAATTTATTCTAACGAAAGTTACTTTACCGGATTGAGAGGGGCAACTGTTATAAACTTGATAAAAAAGAAACAATCCCGTTGGTTATCGGGATCAAGGCTGCCGAGAAATTTCTTGAAGGCCACTCTTGACCACCATTACCCGAAATCCGTTTAGGGTAGCAGAAAATTACAGTAATTTCTTAAAGCAAATTACGGCCTTACTTATTAACTTAAAGGTTAATAAACGCAATATGGAAGAAACACTCTCGTTCTATAAAATGCTAATTTAAAATTATCCCGGACACTAGTGGTTTTAAATCAAGCATTCTATTTCATAAAGCAACAAATTTTATTTTCGAAAATGCTAAAAAGCCACATGAAAAAAATGAATTTAAATTTCCGGAAGCGCCAGGGATTGAGCGTAGGCCCGCGCGAAGACGCTTGTTTTGTTTGTGTTAGGCGAGAAAGCGCCCGAAGGAAGCTACCGCAGCCTTAAACAAACAACAAGCGGCAAGCGAGGCCGATAGCTATAGGCCTGAAGTGAAAGCCCGATCGCCTGCCCGCGAAAATAAACTTTTGCAAAGGCAGGCGGGGGCGCCATAAAAACAAAAAAAAATACTGCCGTAGAAAATGTAATTATTTAAAATAATCCATCACCGCATCGAAATAACATTTGGCTACTTCTTGCACACGCAAATTTGTTTGCATGCCATTCACATTCAAATCATTTTTTCGAAGCATTTCAATTTCTTTTTCATTGTCTTGATACAATGCCTCGCCATACACCATCACTGAATTCACTTTTCTGCACAAATACAAATTTCTGCAATAAACACCTTCACTGCCGGTTTTAAGGCAATTCTCGGCCAAGTAAGTGGCATCAGCGCTTTGGGCCTTTGTGATGCTGAGGTCTTTTGAAAAATGATTGACTGTTAGTGCCGACAAGCGTTCGGATTGATTGAGTTGATTGCTGATTAACAAGCGCAAAAAATTGGCCTTGCCATCTGCTTTGTCAAAATCATTTTTTGTAAATGCACCGGGCATAAAAGTCATGGTAAAATTTTTATCACTTGTTTTTTTCCAAGGTGCATTTTTTTCATTTACGTTGTAATGAATAATGACTGTGATATCGGGCTGAAAATCGTTTATTTTTTTTGCGCGGTTGGCCAATTCAAATTCCCTAAAAAAATCCCAAAAAAACTTGTAAGCATTGCAGGTAGAGAGTTGATTTAGTTTTACTTTATTCATGGTGCCGGCAACAAATAAACTATCCAAAGTTCTTTGTCGGTGGTTTTTCATCCAATCGTCGAAGCTGCAATTAAAGGAGGTATAATTGGCTTGCATGCGGCTTAAAAACACCTCTGCGCCCATTTCCTCTAAATACATTTTTGTTAAGGATGCGGTTTGAAAGGTGAGCAAACTTTCAAAAATCAACAAGGTATCTGCATTGTTCTCTCTTACAATTTTTAAAAATTTTTGTTCGGCGGCGGCGTCTTTTAAATTGGTACCAAAATGCCCGGCATCAATGGCCACCTTTAGGCCGGCCAAGGGTTTGTTCGATTGCTTGTTTTTGGTAAAAGACTTTTTTTGCTTTAGCGATAAACTATCCAATTGTTTTGCAGATAATTTTTGGCAAGCTTTTTTATTCATAAAACTTAAAATCTCAGCACTTGAGCAGCTTTCAAAATATGCAGCCAAAGCTTTGATTTCATTGGCATAAACACACCAATCGTTTTTACCGGAAGCATTTTTAAGTCGAATACTTTGCTGGTCGAAATGCACAGCATTGTTTAATTGACCGTGGTAATTGAGGTATTGGTTAAAACGTTGCTTGCACACATTGATATCTTGGCCTTTCGCCAAGTGAGCCGTGATGATGATGATGAGAAAGATTTTTTTCACTTCTCAAAAGTAAGGGCAATCGGCTGCAATAAATTTATAATTATCTTGCATTATTAAATTCGGCATGTTAACAGCAGCACAAATAGCGCAAATAGAATCGGAAGTTATTTTCAGCACAGCCCGATCAGGTGGCAAAGGCGGACAAAACGTAAATAAAATTGAAACCAAGGTGCAATTAAAGTGGGAAATCAATTCTTCACAAGCTTTAACACCTGAACAAAAACAAGTGCTCCTGGATAAATGTCCTGAAGGTTTTATACAAATTGTATCACAAAAACACCGAAGTCAATTACAAAACAAAGAAGCGGTTTTAATTAAATTGGGTGAATTGTTGATGAAGTTATTGCAAAGGCAAAAAAAGCGCAAAGCCACTAAAATATCGAAGTCGGCAAAGGAAAAAAAACTGAAGGCTAAAAAAATGATTGGTTTAAAGAAACAAAATCGTCAAAAACCAACAATATAAGCGAGTTAGCTCCGTTTAAATGCTTAAGAAATTGATTTTTTAACTAAATTAGTGCTGTCTATGGCAAGAATAATTTTTCTGGTATTTAGTCTTTTATCGCTTTTTGCGATTTCACAAAACCGCAAATACAGTAATGAATTTTTGAATATAGGTGTAGGTGCCCGTGCTTTGGGTATGGGCAATGCCAACGTGGCTTCGGTGGAAGGTGTGCAATCGGGCTATTGGAATCCGGCGGGATTGTTAAAACAAAAAAATGATTTAGAATTGGGTTTAATGCATGCCGAGTATTTTGCAGGCATTGCCAAATACGATTATTTGGGGGCCTCGAAACGCATCGACAGCAATAGCGTTGCGGGTATTTCAATTATTCGTTTTGGGGTGGATAATATTCCAAACACCCTCGATTTGGTGGATGCCAACGGCAACATTGATTACAACCGTGTGACCAAATTTAACACCGTTGATTTTGCGGCCTTGTTAAGTTATGCCCGTAAAATTCCACAGTTAAAAGGTTTAGAAATTGGTGGTAACGTAAAAATTATCCGTCGTAAAATTGGTGAATTTGGCGGCTCATGGGGCTTTGGTTTAGATGCCGGTGCCAAATACAATTACAAGGGTTGGAAATTAGCGGCCATGGCCCGCGATGTAACCGGCACCTTTAATGCTTGGAGTTTTAATCTCACGCAAAAACAAATTGCCACTTTGGCCCAAACTGGAAATAAAATTCCGAGTTCTTCACTCGAAATCACAGTACCGCAGGTTATTTTAGGTGCAGCCAAATCATATAGCTTTTGGAAAAATAAAATGAGTGTTTTGGGTGAACTAGATTTAATCAACACCTTCGACGGACAAAGAAACACCGTGATTAATTCAAAACATTGGAATTTAGAACCGGCCTTTGGTGTGGAACTGGGCTACAAAAACTTCATCTTTTTAAGAGGCGGTATTGGCAATATTCAAAAACAATTAAATGATAGGGCCACACTTTATATCACCACCGCTCAACCAAATTTTGGGGTTGGCGTAAAGTATAAAATATTTACATTGGATTATGCCTTAACCGATATTGGCGATCGTTCAACAGCATTGTACTCAAACATTTTTTCTTTAAAAATTGAATTAAACCCAAAAGTTGTGAAGTGAAAAAATTTATTTTACTCTTAATCGTACTTGTTTTTGGCCAAAAAGCTTGGTCGCAAACCTATTGTAACGAATGGATTAAATACAACCAACAATACGCAAAATTCCCCATTTACAAAGAAGGCCTTTACCGCATCGATTCAGCTTGTTTGGCCCAAAAATTTAACCTTGCCAATCTGAATCCAAAAAACCTGCAATTATTTATTTGGGGCAAAGAACAAAGCATTTATTTTAAAGGTGATGCAGATAACAAAATAAACACGGGTGATTATTTGGAGTTTTATGCCGACCCCAATATGCGCGCCATTGATTCGCTGGTATACACCAATATCAAGTATATGCAGAATCCTTATCTATCATTATTTAGTGATACTGTGTATGCATTTATCACCTTCAACAATTCTATTAATAACAAGCGCTTTACTTTAGAAACCGATACCAGTGCTGCCTCCTACCCTTCGGCCAATTATGTTTATGCCAGTGCAAAATTTGCGCCGCCGAGTTATTATAACGATTTAAAACTGGATGGCAATGACACCAGAGATCCGGCTTATATTCAATCTGAAAGTTTTGGCGATTACACTTGGATTGATTTAAATTATAGTCCCACACCCGTAATCTTCACTTCTACATTCTCAAATTTACAAGCTTATAACAGTTCGTCGGTTGCCTTACCTGTTCATGTTCAATTTACCGGTTCAGGCACTTCAAAGGCTGATATCCCGCAAAAAGACCACCATCTATTGGTCACCTATCTGGATATAAATAACACGCCTCAAACCCTTGCCGATACAAGCTATAAAGGACGCATGTCATTTAAAATTACCAACACCGTAGATGTACGCAGCATAGGTCAAAATTCAAATTTTACTTTTAGTTGTGTGCCCATGTCGTTTAACCCCGGCTTGAGGCAATTTACTTTTATTGGTTATTTGGAGATGACTTATCCCCGCATGTTGAACTTTAACAATGCGACTTTTTTTCGTTTTAATGCCTTGGATGCAGTAAGTGCTTCTAAACATTTTCACCGATTCAATGCCTTGAATTTATCGAATTCAAGCGAATGCATTTTGTATGATTTAACCAACGGTCGTCGCATTGTTACAAAAATTGCCGGCAATACCATTCGTGCTATTATTCCGAATGGCGGCGGACAAAAAGCCTGTGTGATTGGCGGAGACTCAACATTTATTAAAGTAAAACAGCTTTATAACGCGGGTAACAATGGTTATTACAGCAAGTACAATACATCAACCCTCAACAATCCATATGTGATGGTGATGAATCAAAAATTGGCGAGCGCATCCAATGATTATAAAACATACAGAGAGAGTCCGCAAGGTGGTTCATACAATGTGATCATGGCTGATGTGGATCGTTTGTACGAACAGTTTGCTTTTGGTGTACCACGTCATCCTGCTGCCTTGCGCAATTTCTTTAAATTTTTAAACGACAGTTTAAGCAGCAAACCCAAATACATTTTATTGTTGGGCAAAGGTGTGCGTTACGAAGATTTGGGTTCGGGTTCAGGCAACCAAGTACAAAATTTAATTCCAACCTTTGGTATTCAAAGTGCCGATGCCATGTTGAGTGCGGCATTAAGTAAAAACAACCAAGAAATTTATGTACCTGAAATTCCACTTGGGCGTGTTGCTGCCACCAACAATGCTGAACTCAACATCTATTTAAACAAAGTAAAAGAAAGAGAAAGCATTGATACAGCAGCTTGGAAGAAAAAAGTGTTGCATTTTGTGGGAGGCGACGATGATGCTTTGAATAAAACACTTGGGCGCTACATGAGCGAATTGGGCGATATTGCCAGAGACACGCTGTTTGGGGCCAAGGTTTACACCTTTAATAAAAACACCACGGCGCCAATACAAACCGACATTAACGACAGCATTTACCGCATCATTAATGCAGGGGCATCACTCATTAACTTTTTCGGCCATGGCAGTGCATCGGGATTTGACCAAGGGGCCGACGACCCAAGCAAGTACAACAACCAAAGCCGTTATCCTTTTGTATTGGGTAATTCGTGCCATGCCGGTGAAATATTTATTCCAAACAATTTAAATGTCATTAAATCAGTGAGCGAAAATTTTTTGTTCACCGATAAAAAAGGTGCCATTGGATTTTTGTCGACCAACTCTTATGGCATTGATGTTTATTTGTACCAGTTCTCGCATCACTTTTACACGGCATTGGCAGGCAGCAAATATGGGCAAGGCATTGGTGATGTGGTGCAAGAAGCCATTAAACAAACCAACAAAACCAGTGATTCAACCTTGCGATGGTTATCGGTAAACATGATTTTACATGGTGATCCGGCCATTAAAATTTACCCCGGCAACAAACCCGATTATATTTTAAAAAATTACAACGTTAATTTTAATTTAAACAAATACACCGATTCTATTGGTATAAAAGTGGTGAGCATTAACACCGGCAAGGCCATTCACGATACCTTGGGCATACGCATCCGACGTTATTTTCCGAATGGCGATACATTGACTTTCATTAAAAAAGTGTTGGCTCCGTTAAACAGAGACACTTTGAGTTTTTACACCGCCATTGATTTTAAACGCGGTTTTGGTGTAAATGAATTTGATGTGAGTTTAGATTATCAAAATAAAATTGCTGAGCTCAACGAAAGCAATAATAACAGCCTTGGGAAAATAAGTTTGTTTATTCCCGGCGGTGATATTTTCCCTGTTTACCCTTATAAATATGCGGTGGTGCCAAAAACCAACAAAATTACTTTGAAGGCTTCAACCACTGATCCTTTTTGTACCACTTACAATTACCGCTTTCAACTCGATACCTGTGATGCCTTTACGAATCCGCTGCAATCCAACCTCATTAGCAGCAAAGGCGGGGTTTTAGAATGGGAAGTAAATTTACCAATGGCCGACAGCACCGTGTATTTTTGGCGCGTGAGTAAAGATAGCGTTGGTGCGAACGGTTATTATAACTGGCGTGAAAGTTCTTTTCAAACAATTGGCACACAGAGAGGCTGGGCCCAATCACATTTCCACCAATTTAAAAACGACAATTTCAGTTTTATCAATTACAATAAAAAACAAAGAATCTTTGAATTTAATAATTCAATCAATTCTATTGTAACACGGAATTTGGTTTGCAGAACCATGATCGATTTTCCAAAAGTTTCATATTACTTCAACTCCAATAAAATGGACGATACACCGTGTTTAGTTGCAGCTTGGAATTTCGCCGTTTTTGATTCAATCAGCAACCAACCCGATTTTGTAAGAAGCTTAACTTATCCTCAAGCAGGCTTCGGTCAATATGGCAATTCAGTTTGTTATGATAATTCAACACTAAGGGTATATACTTTTGGTGGCTGGGGTGCAAACACCCCATACTATTCATCAAAATACAAACGTGATATCCTTAATTTTTTAAATTCAATTCCAAATGGAAAATATGTGTTGGGTTATTCGGTGATGTATGATGCGGCACCGACATTAAAATACTACCCATATTACACTGCCTATAGCAATGCGCTTTATTCTGCTTTTGAAAGTTTAGGCGTAAAAAACATGCGAAGCACACCTGATTCATTGCCCTATATTTTCTTTGGTAGAAAAGGAATGCGAATTGGAGAAGCGCATGAAACCATCGGTAAAAACGACCGCGATACAATTAGTCAAAACGATATCATTCAAACCAAATGGAGTTCCGGTTATTTGAGTTCCGAAATTATCGGTCCTTCGAATAATTGGAAAAGCTTGCATTGGTCGGTTCGCGGTATAGACAAAAGTAAAGGTGATACAACTTTGATTAGCGTATTTGGATTAAATGGATTAGGTAGATACGACTCGCTGGTGACTTTTAAGGAAGACAGCTTAAATATTTTGGATTTGAGTCGTTATGCCAATGCTTCTAAATACCCTTACTTAAAATTGGTTGCCCAAATAAAAGACAGTAAAAATTTAACAGCTCCTCAACTCCGCTATTGGCAAGTGTTATACGATGAAGCCCCTGAATGTGCCATCAATCCGCTAAAAGGTTTTGCCAGCATCAACGATAATTTGCAAGAAGGCGACAATGTGACTTTCCGTTTTCCGATTGAAAACATTGGGGTGAAAAATTTTCAAGACAGCTTAATGATTAGTTATTGGATTGAAGACAAGCAACACAATAAATTAAGTTTGCCGACAAAATATACGCGCAAACCATTTTTACCTGGTGAAGTGTTGATTGATACATTGCGTGTAAATTCATATCAATTAAATGGCGAAAACGCATTGTGGATTAATGTGAACCCTCTCAACCAATTAAAATACCAAGCCGAACAATACCAGTTTAACAACATCGGCCGTTATCCTTTTGTTGTTAGTAAAGATGTCACCAATCCATTATTGGATGTGACTTTTGATGGTGTTCGCATTTTAAATGGCGACATAGTATCTGCTAAACCAAACATTTTAATCAGCTTAAAAGATGAAAATAAATTCTTGGCCCTCAATGATACTTCATCATTTAAAATTTCATTAAAAGCCCCAAATCAAAGTACTGCCCAAGCCGTTTATTTTGCGCGGGACTTAGAATTTAATCCTGCAAACTTACCAAATAACAATGCCAGTATTTTATTTAATCCCAATTTGGTTACCGATGGTCGTTATACTTTGTTTGTGAAGGCCAAAGACCGCAGCAACAATGCTTCGGGTGCTAAGGATTTCCAAATTGATTTTGAAGTAAACAATCAACCGAGCATTACAGGAGTTTTAAACTATCCAAATCCATTTTCAACCGCCACACGATTTGTGTTTACACTTACAGGCAGCGAAATTCCTGAAGTGTTTACCATTCAAATTATGACCATCAGTGGCAAAATAGTGCGTGAAATAACCCGCGGCGAATTGGGTAATTTGCACATTGGTCGTAACATTACCGATTTTGCATGGGACGGAAAAGACAACTATGGCGATAAATTGGCCAATGGAGTGTATTTATACAGGGTGATTACCAAATTAAACGGGCAGGATGTGCAAAAAAATGCCAGTGGCGCCGATACTTACATGATGAAGGACTTCGGTAAAATGGTCATAATGCGTTAAAAATCAGTCGCAAAATTCACATTTCAAAAAAATAAGCCAATAAAATATTGTTATTTTTGCGAATATGAATAAAGAGAAAAAAGCGGTGCCCCTAGCCGTTAAAGCCCCCAACAAGAGTTTTCAAAAATTTGAAAATTGGTGTGCTGCCAATGATCAAAAATTGCTGATCGGATTTTTATTGTTGTCGTTTTTTTTGTCATTTATTTCATTTAATGCACGCATTAGCGAAGCCCATGATGATGCCTTGTATTTGGAAGGCGGCTGGCGTTATGTTCACGAATTTCCCACTTACTTCTACACCCAAAACGCACCCCTCTACCCCATGTTTTTGGCGGTTTTAATTAAGTTAATCGGCTTTAAACTCATCATCTTCAAACTCTTTTCAATGCTCTTTAATTTGTTGGGCTTTTACTTTTTTTACAAAGCCTTGAGCAAAAAATTACCGGCCATTGTTTTTATTCCGGTTGCATTGTTTCAGGCCTGCAATTATTTAATCATGTATTTTGCCAGCATGACTTTTACCGAAGCCTTTTATTTTTTCTTACAAGGCCTGTTCTTTTTTTACGCCGTAAAAGTTGTTGAACTCTTAAAAAACAATTCGGTGGACATAAAAGCACAATGGAAAAACTGGTTGATGTTGGGCCTCAGTATGTTTTTAATCAGTACCGCCAAAAGTGCCGCCATTGTTGCCATACCGGCTGTGGCCTTATTTTTTATTTTGGAAAAAAATTGGAAAGCCCTATTTGCCGCCATTGGCAGTTATTTGGTGTTTAAGTTACCCTACGAATTACTGGTAAAAAGTATTTGGGCTGCACAAAACCAATTTGCGGGTCAAAGTAAAATATTGTTGCAAAAAGATCCTTATGACAAAGGATTGGGTGAAGAAGATTTTTCGGGCTTTATCCAACGATTTATCGACAATTGTAATTTATCACTCAGCAAACGCTTTTATCAGTTATTGGGCTGGCGCGATGAATTAAGCACCGAAACCTATGGCATTATAACGGTTTTAACCTTGGGGCTCATGTTGTTTGGTTTGTATAAAATTTACAAAGCCAAAAACAAAGAAATGTTATTGATTGCCATTTTTACGGCAGCGCAAATTGTCTTGTCTTTCTTAATCCTCCAAGCCCGTTGGGATCAGCCCCGTATTACTTTGGTGTGTATGCCGGTGATGCTGATTTTAATTTTGTACGGCATTTATTCACTTTCCGACAGTTCCTCTTTTATTCCAACGGTTTACAGCATGTTGCTGGTGTTGATGTTAGGCTCGGTATTGTTATCATCCTTTAAGCGCGGCTTTAAAAACATTCCCATTGTAAAGAAAAACTTGAATGGCGATACTTATTTTGGTTACACACCCGATTGGCAAAACTTTTTAAAAGCCAGCGAATGGTGTGCCGATAGTTTGCCGGCCAATACCTTGGTTGCCAGCCGCAAGGCCCCAATGAGTTTTGTGTATGGTAAAGGCAAAAAGTTTTTTCCGATTTACAGTGTCATCAAAAAAGACACCACCACCAATCAATCAAATCCTGATAGTGCCTTGGCTTATTTTAAGAAGAACAATGTGAGCCATGTGTTATTGGGCTCTTTAAGGGTGAATCCAACCGATCCTAATGTTGGCATCATCAATACTGTGCACAATATTATTGGACCAATTGCCAACAAATATCCCAATAAATTAAAATTGGTGCACGTTGAAGGGCAATTTGAAGAAACCTATATTTACCAAATCCTGTATTAAAGCCGCTAACATTCATGTCATTTTCTATTCAGCTAGGCAACTTTTTATACAAACACGCTTTTGTGTTGTATGAGCCCATGTACTCGGCTTTTAAAAACAAACAAGATGCCTACGAAATTCAGATGTTGCGCAAACACATCAAAAAAGGTCAGGTGGTATTAGACATTGGCGCCAACATTGGTTATTACGCCAAAATTTTATCACGCTTGGTAGGCAGCGACGGTCAGGTATATTGTTTTGAGCCCGATGCAAAAAACTTTAAACACCTACAACATGGTGTGGGCAATTTAAACAATGTAATCATCAATCAAAAAGCTGTTTCGTCAAAAACCGAAACGCTAAAAATTTACACATCCAAAGAACTGAATGTCGACCATCGCACTTACAAACCCGAGCAATACGATCAGGAACTCAATATAGATGCCGTGAGCATCGACGATTATTTAAAAAGTTTGAATCAAAGCGATATTGATTTTATTAAAATCGACATACAAGGCTTCGAAATGCAGGCCATTAAAGGCATGGAGAACACCTTAAAAAACAATCCCAAAATAAAAATCATTTCTGAGTTTTGGCCTTACGGTTTAAAAGCCGCGGGCAGTTCGGTATCGGAATACTTTACTTACTTGAGCAATTTGGGTTTTAAAATTGAGCTCTTGCAAAAAAATTCCTTATCACTTTTAAATTTGGCTGAGGTACAAAGCTTAGAAAAACTAGGTAAAGAACATTATTTCAACATATTTGCCCAACGCCATGATTAAGAAATACAGCTTACAATTTCCTTTAGATGATCCAAGAGCCACCTTGGCGCACCGCGACATTATTTTAAACAAGGCCTTTTTAAAACAATTGTACAAAGACTGGTACGCCATTTTTGAAAAATCATTTGGCGGCTTTTCATCAGGACAATATTTGGAAATCGGCTCCGGCGGCGGATTTATCAAAGACATTTATCCCAGCATCATCACCAGCGATATTTTAGATTTACCAAATGTAGACCAGGTGTTTAGTGCCGAAAAATTACCCTTTGATAACAACAGCTTAAAAGGCATCATGATGTTGAATGTGTTTCACCACATTCCTAATCCCCATTTATTTTTATCAGAAGCCATGCGCTGTTTGCAAAGCGGAGGTAAAATAGTGATGATTGAGCCCGCCAACAGTGCTTTGGCTAGATTTATCTATAAACGTTTTCACCACGAACCCTTTGATGAACATGGCGGCAGAAGCATTGCACCGGGTCATCCCCTATCGAATTCAAACCAAGCCCTGCCCTATATTTATTTTGAGCGCGACCTTTCTGAATTTGCGAAGGCCTATCCCCTATTAAAAATTAACAAGGTCAATTACCATTCCCCCTTTTCGTATGTGATAAGTGGCGGGGTATCACGCAGTGCCATGTTGCCTTTTGCCTTGTATCCCCTTGTGAAAGGAATTGAATATTTAGTCAAGCCAATATCCAAACAAATTGGTTTATTTTGTACCATCGAATTAGAAAAGATTTAACGTGTCAGCAAGCAAAATACAATACTTCAATCAACTCGCCGCCAAACGCAAAAAAAGAAGTTTGAGTGCTTATTATTGGAATGAAATCACTGTGTACTGTAATTATTATTCGCATGAAGACAATGCCGTGTTGGAACTCGGTTGCGGCAGTGGCGACTTATTGGCCGGACTGGCAGGCGCCAAAAAAGTGGGCATTGATTTTAGTGAAGAAGCCATTGCCTGGGCCAAAGAAAAACACAAGGGCATTGATTTTATGGTGATGGATGTAAACAACATCAACTTAAACCAACAATTTGATTTAATCATCATTTCGAATTTAATTGGCTTTGTCGACGACATTCAATTGGTATTTGAACAAGTAAAAAAATGCTGCCATCCCAACACAAAAGTGATTGTACAATTTTACAATTCGTTTTGGGAGCCGGTGATTAAAATTGCCGAAGCCATAGGTTTAAAAACAAAAACACCCACCCAAAATTGGTTGAGCACCCGCGACATAAACAACCTGCTTTACATTTCAGGCTTTGAGGTGTATAGAAACACCAAGCGTTTAATCTTTCCATTTTACTTTCCTTTGCTTTCGGCTTTGCTTAACAAGTACCTGGCGAAGTTTCCTTTGTTTCGTTTTTTTAGTTTTAATATTTACAGCTTTGCAAAGCCATTGCCCGATGCCAATGCCCCTCAAAATGAATTCAGCACCACGGTGGTCATACCGGCACGCAACGAAAGCGGCAACATCGAAAATGCCATTTTACGATTACCCAAATTTGGCAAACACCTCGAAATTATTTTTGTGGAAGGCAATAGCACCGATGATACCTGGGAGAAAATTCAAGAGATTCAAAAAAAATACGCCCACAGCCACGACATTAAAATTACCCAACAAAAAGGCAAGGGCAAGGCCGATGCAGTGCGCGAAGGATACAAGATCGCCACCGGCGACATCTTAATGATTCTGGATGCCGATTTAACAGTACCGCCCGAAGACTTACCAAAATTTTACAATGCAATTGCCAGTGGTAAAGGCGATTTTATCAATGGCACCCGTTTGGTTTATCCAATGGACAAAGAAGCCATGCGTTTTTTAAATTATTTGGGCAATCACTTTTTTAGCTGGGCATTTACCTGGTTGTTAGAACAACGTTTTAAAGACACCCTTTGCGGCACCAAGGTGATGTTTCGCAGCGATTACATTAAACTCACAAAAAACAGAAAATACTTTGGCGACTTCGATCCCTTTGGTGATTTTGATTTATTATTTGGGGCGCACAAATTAAATTTAAAAATTGTGGAAGTACCCATTCGTTACCGCGAACGCACCTATGGCAGCACCAATATCTCACGCTTTAAACACGGGGTTATTCTTTTACGCATGTGCGCCTTTGCGAGCAGGAAATGTAAGTTTATTTAAGATTATTTCGGGTTCCGAGTTGATTATTTTGGGTTGGATAAATTACTGGTGACTGAGCTCGTCGAAGTCAGATTGCAGATTCAAGATTTAAAACGCTTAAAATTTCTTTTTAATTTTTAATTCATTATTACTCCTTTATTATTTTTTTAGTCGCAATTAAATTTCCTTTATCCCAAACTTGCAAAAAGTAAATACCGCTTTTTAAATGTTGAATGTTTATTCCGACATTATCGGAAGAATCTTGAATTGATAGCTTTTTATCATAAATTGCTTCACCAATTATATTAATTATTTTTATTTGACTGTCTTCATTTAACATTTTACATTCAACATTTATCATTTCATCCGCAGGGTTGGGATATATTTTTAATACTTCACTATCAATTTTTAATGCATTTTCCCCTACTAAGTTTAGAGTTGCACAATGGGCGGTGCTGCTATCACATCCATTGGCATCGTATTTTACGAACATAAAGGGGTTGGGATTGGGTGAATTTTGTCTTATTAAAGATACAATGCTACCCCCATCTGAACTTAATTCGAAAGAATTAGCTGAGATATAATTATCTAAACTGTCCGAATTAGTTTTGTAATCATAGTATCTTTGCTTTTTTATAAGGCCATTTTGATTAAAAATTAGTTTATTTATCAATAAATTTGGAGCCTTGTTATTCACTAGCAAAGTATCATACCAACCAATAACTGAAATATCACCATTTGCAGTTTCCCTAACACTACCAAAACCATTGTAAATTAGTGTTCTCCCAAAATTTACCTTCCAAATTAGTAAATTAGGACTCCACAAATTAAATTTAGCTATGTATGCTTTTGTTAAATTATTACCTCCAATTGATTGTGGGAAATCTTCAATACCAACGACAATGAACTCCTTAGTTGACAACTGAATCAGGTCCTTCGCAATACCACCTATTGAAGTTAGAAAATTTGAACGTATCGGATTATTTCCCAAACTATCGGTAATTAATACATTATCAGTTTCACCAAAATTTATTATTCTCTGATACCCTGTTATTACAATTTTTTTTGTTAAACTATCCTGAACAATTGATTGTCCATCGCTTACGTTTGGAATGAACTTACCTATTTTTTTTCTCCACAATTCATTGCCATTGGCATCGGTTTTTATTAAAAGTGTGGTCCGATTTATTCCTTCAAAAAAGCCGGTCATTAAAAAGCCCCCATCCACGCTGCTCGTTACCATTTGTGGTATGCAACCATCGGTAGCATCAATGTATTTTCTTTGCCAAAGGGTGTCACCGTTCAAATCAATTTTTAATAAGGTACCAAAGTTTTTATTATTATTATCTAAACCAACACCAACACGGTATAAATAATTACCCCGTTTGTAAAAACACCGCAATGCCAAAGTGTTTACATTAAATCCTGCATATTTTTTAGTCCAGGTTAATTGTCCGGCACTATTTAAGCCCATCATCACCAAGTTACTAATCACCTGCCCATTAATAGAATCCCAGCTCACCCCGGCGCCAATATAATTACCCGGTGTGGTTTCGTAGATGGCCTGTGTCATCATGTTTTGGGAGTGCGGCAAATAAATACGGCTTACAAAACCTTGGGGATAGAGTAAATTTGTCAGTAAACAAAATGAAAATGTGCTAATCAACTTACCCATCAGTCTTGTTTAATTAATTTTCTTGCGCGAATGTAAAATCTAAGAATACAATTATGTTTTATTTCATTTTTTATCAGGGCGTAAACATCAAAAAAAGATATGTACTAAATAAACAAAAAATTGCATTCCAAAATCACATCTCTTTTTAATTTTTGTTTCAATACAATATTATACTATTAAATTTCGATTGTCAAGGGTAGAAATACCCAAATTGTTTTTTAAGGTGTTGAAGGAGTATACAGCCTTACAATTCTGTAGATATTTTGTTGGACACTAAATTTGAATAAAATACCTTAACAATCTTATACACTTGGCTTACTTTCCGCAGCCTTATTTCTATTCCCAACAAAATAAATCAAGAGCCCTAACAATACAGTGCAAAGGCCGTACATCGATTCCATTGGTCTTTCGCGGATGATGTTGATGATGACCCATAACAAAATGCCAAGAAACAGAATGGGTGTGATGGGATAAAAGGGTGTTTTGTAGGCTGTGTCGATGTGTTTGTATTTGCGGCGTAAAACAAATATACCGGCAACAGTGAGGAAGGTAAACAGATTCAAAGTAAAACTCACATAAGTAATCAGTGCTTGAAATGAAGAGGTTGCCACCAACACCAAGGCAATGATGGATTGAAAAATTATGGCCACATAGGGCACATTGTTTTTGTTTGAACGGGCAAAAAATCGCAGGCCTTTAATATCCTGTCCCATGCTTTGCATTACCCGCGGTCCGGCTAAAATCATGGCACTAATGGTGGATACCAATAACACGGCAATCACCAAACTCATGAACTGGCCCACCTGTAAACCAAAAATTTTGTTCGCACTTAAATAACCTACTTCTATCACGCCTTTTAATTCGTCCATTGGCACCGAATACAAAAACACAAAATTTAATAAAGTATAAATGGCCATTACAATTAAAGTGCCCACAAACAAAGCACGCGGCAAGTTTTTACGGGGATTGAGCATTTCGCCCGAAATATAAGCTGCGGCATTCCATCCGCTATAGGCATAAGTCACATAAACCAATGAACCGGCAAAGGCGGGCGATAACACATCTTTCCATGCAGCGGCATGCGGCATAAAATCGGTGTGATGCTCCGGCACATAAAACAAGCCGAAACCAATAAACATTAAAATACAAATGATTTTCACCCAGGTAAATCCCCTTTGAAAAATACCACCGGCTTGCAGATTGATGGAATGAATCATGGTAATCACAATAATCACCGTAAATGAAATCGTGAGTGCATCCAATTGTGGATAAATTTTCGTGACGTATTGGGCCAAGGCCACCGATGCAGCCGCAATGGGCGCGGCAAAACCAACGGTAACACTCACCCATCCACTCAAAAAACCAATGGCAGGATGGTACAAACGCGATAAGTAATTGTATTCGCCTCCGCTTTCAGGAAAAGCCGAACCAATTTCACCATAGGTAAATGCTCCGCAAAGCGCCAAAATACCCCCAACAAACCACAACATGATAATGGCAAATCCCGAATGAATGTCCATTACCTGAAAACCCAAACTGGTAAAAACGCCAGTGCCAATCATGTTGGCGATAACAATGGCAACGGCAGTATTAAATGCTATTTTGTGATGTGTCATTTGGTGGCGCAAGGTAGAAATTTAATACAAATGTTGGGGTGATTTTTTTTAAGGATTGAAGGAGAAATTGGGGCAGGCCCCGAAAGTATTCGGGTTTTCTTAATTTAAAAAATTTAGATAATGGTTGAAGGTCAAGTTTTGAAGGGATTCTTTGGCTTAAACTTTATGCCCATTGCATATGGAGGCTTTCTTTGCGACATGGAAAAGCAAAGGAGTGAATCCTATCTGATTCAAATAATTGATTCAAAATAAAAATCAAGCTTTATAAAATTATTTCTTTTCTTTCTTGTTAAAGAAAAGAAACAAAAGAAAACAAGGCACGGCGAACCCTCCCCGCTCTGGCATCGCGCCGTGCCAATGCCACCGCACGGGAATTGAGATGATTGAAACATTTTGCGTTTGAGAACTGTGTGTAGGGGGAGTGTAAAAAATTAAATTCAAAGGCAATATCAATTTTAAAGTTTCGTAAAATCCGCGTGCGCAGGCCTTGGCAAGGCGCGGAGCAGGGTTGCGTGAATTGAATTAAAACAAAACTTAAATTACTATGAGTCTCGTAATCTTAAATTCCACTAATTCCGGGTGACCTTCTAAAAAAAGCGTAAAAATCAAGTGGCATTTTTGTGCGAGGGCAATGCGCTAAGAAAACAGGACAAATGTGTTAAGACACATTTGGGCCAGAAAGTGCGATAGCAGCGTAAACCAATAATTGCATTTTTGCACTCCAGCCGCTGCCTTGTTTTCGGGGAGAAAAATGACACGTAGATTTTGAGCTTTTTTTCGGTAGTCTTGATTTTTTGTTTCTTTTTTATCAAGAAAAAAGAAAAGAATCATCACTGCCTCCATACACCTCTCCGCCCGCATCCATGCGGATTACTCCGCCTTAAAAGGCCGCATTTGCGATTGAAAAAAAGATTGAGCCTTAGGCTAAGTATTTGCCAAAAGCGCTATAAAATCATCTTCTGAAATAAGCTTTACGCCTAAAGATTGTGCTTTCTTTAACTTTTCGGGCCCCATGTTTTCACCGGCCAACAAATAGGAAGTTTTTCCGCTGATGGATCCCGAATTTTTACCGCCGTTTAATTCAATCATTTCTTTTAATTGATCGCGACTGTATTTATTAAACACACCTGATATCACAAAGGTGAGTCCTTGTAGTTTGTCGCTGCCTGCTTGCTGCTGTGCTTCGCTTAATTCAAATTGCAAACCGGCTTGCATCAATTGCTGAATGATGGCTCGGTTTTTTTCATCGGCAAAATAGGCCGCAATGCTTTCGGCAATGGTCTCGCCTACTTCATCAATTTGTAATAATTCTTCCTTACTCGCTTGCATCAACAGCTGCATGGATTTGACTTTCTTCGCAATTTTTTTTGCTGTTGTTTCCCCCACATGCCTGATGCCAATAGCATATAATACCCGCTCAAAGGGCACCATTTTTGCGGCTTCAATACCGGCGATTAAATTCTGCGCCGATTTTTCAGCCATGCGTTCCAATGGCAGCAACTGTTCTTTGCGCAATTGAAACAAATCACCAATGTTGTGAATCAATCCTGCTTTTACCAATTGGTCGATGGTTTCGGCGCCTAAACTATCAATGTTCATGGCCTTGCGCGACACAAAATGTTCGATGCGGCCTTTCACTTGTGGTGGACAAGCACTGTCGTTCGGACAAAAATGATTGGCTTCACCTTCAAGGCGTTGTAACAATGCGTCACATTCAGGACAGTTAGTAATGTAGTTTGTTTTTTCTGCGGCGGGATTGCGTTTGCTGAAATCAACCCCAATAATTTTTGGAATAATTTCACCGCCCTTTTCTACAAATACAAAATCACCCACACGCACATCTAACTTTTCGATAATATCGGCATTGTGCAATGAAGCCCGTTTTACCATGGTGCCGCCCAAAGCAACGGGCTGCAAATTGGCAACCGGTGTAATGGCCCCTGTACGTCCTACCTGATAAGTGATTTCCAAAAGTTGGGTGCTCACCTGCTCGGCTTTAAATTTATAAGCAATGGCCCAGCGTGGTGATTTGGCAGTGAAACCCAAACGCAATTGTTGTTTGTAATCATCCACCTTTATCACAATGCCATCAATATCGAATGGCAGATTAAAACGTTCCTTGTCCCAGTGTTCTATAAAGGCAATCACCTCTTCGATACTCGATACCAATTTGGTGTGTTCAGATATTTTAAAGCCCCAGGTTTTTGCTGCTTGTAAACTTTCATAGTGAGAGAGTTGCGCTACATCTTCACCCAATAAATAATACAAATAACAATCTAAATTTCTTGAAGCTACCACGGCGCTGTCCTGCATTTTCATGGTGCCGCTGGCAGCATTGCGCGGATTGGCCAATGGGGCATCGCCAATTTCTTCACGTTCTTTGTTAATGGCTTCAAATGATTTTCGTGGCATAAAAATTTCACCGCGTATTTCAAATGATTTTGGAAAATCACCTTTTAATTGCAAAGGAATAGAACGGATGGTTTTTGCATTGGTGCTCACATCATCCCCTTGCACCCCATCGCCACGCGTCACCGCTTGTTGAAACAAGCCATTGGCATAACTAAGACCGATTGATAAACCATCGAATTTTAATTCGCATACATAATTGATATTTGGAGAAGAAAATAAATCCAAAGTATTCATACCCAAACCTTCTTTCACTTTTCGGTCGAAATCAAGTAAATCTTCCTTGCTGTATGAATTTGACAACGACAACATGGGATACTTGTGTGGTACCGCTTTAAAACTTTTGGTCACGGCACCACCCACGCGCTGGCTCGGCGAGAGATCGGATAAAAATTGCGGAAATTCTTTTTCCAAGCGAATGAGTTCTTCCAACAATTGATCAAAGTCAAAATCGGAAATGCTTGGCTGATCTAAAACATAATATTGATGGTTGTGAAAATTAATTTGTTCACTTAATTCAACAATTCTTTTTTCGGCTTCAGAGGCATTCATTCCTTAAAATTTTAATAATGTACAAATGTGGCCAAGGTACATGGCATCGCTGTGATCAAAATCATTGTACTGATCACTGTCAACATCCAATACACCAACCACCTTTTGTTCTTGATCAAATAGTGGAAACACAATTTCACTTTTACTTAAACTGCTGCAGGCAATGTGTCCCGGAAATTGATCCACGTCGGGCACTATAATTGTTTCTTCATTTAACCATGCTGTGCCGCAAACACCTTTGCCTTTTTGAATGCGGGTGCAGGCAACAGGACCTTGAAAAGGACCCAGCACCAATTCATCATTTTTTACAAGGTAAAAGCCTATCCAAAAAAATCCGAATGTTTGTTTGAGTGCAGCGCAAATATTCGCCATGTTGGCAATCAAATCATTTTCACCTTCAATTAAATGCATGATTTGCGGAATCAGCTCTTGGTATTTCTCATCTTTGTTTTGTGCGGTAATTTTAATTTCTTCACTCATAATGATTAAATAATAATTTGTAATCCGTCGAAGGCCAATTCAATATTGTTGGGCAGCTCGGTATTCACCTCATCGTGCAAGCCCAATTGGTGTGAAATGTGCGTAAAATAAGCTTTGCGTGGTTTTAATTCATTCACCAATGCAATGGCTTCATCAAATGTAAAATGCGAAATGTGTGTTTCCCTTCTTAAAGCATTTAAAACCAATACATCCAAATTGTATAATTTTTCCTTTTGTTCATCAGGAATAAAATTGGCATCGGTGATATAGGCAAATTGTTTGATTTTAAATCCCTTTACAGGCAGTTTATAATGCAACACATTGATGGGTTCTAATTTTAATGTCCCAATTTGTAATGCTTCATCTTGTATTTCAAACAAATCGATTTCAGGAATGCCGGGGTATTTTTCTTCCGCAAAAATATAGGCAAACTCACGCTTTAAAGCCTGCTGCACGCGGTTGGTGGCATAAACCGGCATGCGCATGCGGTTCACGTAATTAAAAGCACGCACCTCATCTAAACCTGCAATATGGTCTTTGTGTTCGTGTGTAAACACAACGGCATCCAACATTTTAACGCGTTCACGCAATAGTTGTTGGCGAAAATCCGGACCCGAATCGATGGCTATTTTAGTACTGCTCGATTCAACCAAAATGGAAGAACGCAAACGTTTATCTTTGTGGTTGCTGCTTGTACACACCTGGCAGTCGCAGGCAATCAGCGGCACGCCCTGCGATGTACCCGTTCCTAAAAATGTAACTTTAATCGACAAAACAATTGAATTTAAAATTTAAATTAAAGCAAAATAAACAAATATTAAACTTGATTTTATTAATTATTTATGACGGCATCCATCATTTTAAAAGCCATGATTGGGTATCGATCAGTAAAAAACAGATGAAAATAAAAGCAATGATTGAAGCTTTTTATTCCGTCACCGCCACATCCAAACTAAGCGATTCGTTGTTTCGGATTTTAACGGGCATGCCCCCGCTGACATTCTTTAAAAATTGATCATCATACACAAAGCCATACAAATAATAATTACCCTGGTAACAGGTAATGGCATAATTGCCTTTGTCATCGGCCCACACTTTAGCATCGTAAACGGTGGTATCTTTACCCGGAAATTCAGTGGCATTGAACTTGATAAACACACGGGCAAATGGCAAATAACGGGAATGATGCATTACTGTGCCGCTGATGTGCGACTTACCGCCGAGTTGATTTTTTTTACAAGTCGTGAATGCCATTCCCGCCAACACTAAAAAGCTATATATAAATACCCTCATGGTTTAAAAATGTTTTGGGTCCTTAAAACGTGCATTGTTAATCAAAGCTGTATCGCTCAGTGTTTTTAAAAAATTAATGATGTCCTTTTTATCAGTGGCCGAAAATTGAAATCCACCTGCCGGTAATTGGGCATCCAAATTTTGTGTGTTTTCGAAGGCACGGGTATAATAGTTTAAAACGGAATCCAAATTTTCGAAACGCCCATCGTGCATATAGGGTGCGGTAAGGGCAATGTTGCGTAAACTTGGGGTTTTAAATTTAAATTTATCGGTACTTAAACCGGTAATGTGTGCGCGCCCCGAATCATTTAAAGCAGGATTCACTTTTAAACCATTGCTTCGAAATTGAAAATCAGAAAAGAGAGGTTCTTTGTGACAGCCATTGCAGTTCGTTAAAAACAGTTGGTAACCGTGAAATTCACTTCCTGTAAAGCTTTGCTGTGCTCCTGATTTTTTTACTTGATCGTATTTGCTGTTATATGAATAAAGCATCCCCATAAATTGGGCCATGGCTTTGAGCATGTTTTGCGAATTTATTTCATCACTTCCAAATAAATTGCGGTAGCGTGCCGACCGTTGTAATTTTGTAATCACATGCCCAATGTTTTCACCCATTTCAACAGTGTTTGAAATTGGACCAAGCGGTTGCACTTCAATGTGATTAATACCGCCATCATGCATAAAATAAGGATGCCAATTTAAATTGAACAATGGCGGCGCATTGCGATTACCGTTTAACTCTTTAATACCGTGACTAAGTTGGTGTCCGGCATTGGCGAAAGCGGCAAAGTCTTGGTGACAGGATGCGCAGGATACAGTGCTATCGATACTTAAAATGGGATCATAAAACAAAGCGCGTCCCAATTGAAATTTGGCCTCCGATAAAGGATTGTTTGAAAAAGTATAAACGGGTTTTGGCCAGCCATCAGGCAGCACTTCTTGTATTGGCGAATTGGCTACCACAATTTTCGGATCGACCTTACAGCCAAAAAAGAGCGCAGCAAAAGAGGCAATTATAAAAAAGTGTTTCATTTAGTTGTTTTGCACCAAATTAAATCGAATCATATCGGCATAATTATCGGCCACCATTTTGGCCGTTGTGCCTTGGTTCAAAATATTGTACTGTGTTTTAAAATCGAGTTTGTAAGGCTTTGTAAAAACCTCATTTACATCTACATTTAATTGCACCAAAGGCGTTGCCGTTTCTTTAACGTTGGCAGTGGCGCTTCCGAACGACAAGTTAAATCGGCGTTGGGTTTTATTAATGCCGCCATAACCGCCAATGTGGAATTGAAATTTTTTATCACTTGTCGGCACATTGCCTGCAGTACCTTCCAGTTTTAGAAAAATATAACCGGTGTTCCAACTCCAAAACATATCGCTTACGTTCACCGGATCTAAATCACCACTTTGTGTGCCCGAAACATTGCGGGTACTATCTACCCCAAGCATAAATGAAATGGATTTGTAATTGCCCACCGGCACATTGCTCAATGGTAAAGTAAAGGATGTTGCTGAAGTATGGCGCACCAAATGGTAACTTTCACTTTCAGAATAAACACTGTTATCGCTTTTGGTTAAAACAATATTGGAGATGAAGTAATTAAATTTCGTTACCATCAATGAATCCCCATTCAGGTTGATGTACAATTTATTAAAAGCCAAGCGGGCAGTATCCACCTTGGCTTGAAATTCGAGATTTAATTTTCCCGTGGCCTCTGGCGTAGGTGTTGGATCGGTATTGGTATTCACCGGGTCCTTTTTACAGGCCATCAAAATCAATAACAAACACAATGAGGTGCCTTTAAAAAGAAGGTGTATAGGTCGTTTAGAAATCATATGCACAGAACTTTGGTGAATGCTTCAAATTTAGTCAAAAAATGAGCAAGCCGCATGCCCAAGCAGTATTTTGACGAAAATGCCCGGGATTTGGCCTTAAAATTTGTTTTTTTAAAAATTCCTATATTTGAGCCCTAACTAATTTAAAAAGCATGACGTATTTGGATTTTGAAAAACCCATTCAAGAACTAGAGGCAGAATTAACCAAGCTGAATGAAGTGGCTTCAAAGAGCAAGGTTGATTTAAAGGATAAGATCAAAGAATTAGAACAACACATTAAAGATAAAACCAAGGAACTGTATTCGAACTTAACGGCATGGCAAAGGGTTCAGGTGAGTCGTCACCCCGAAAGACCTTATACCTTGGCTTATATTGATGCCGTTTCAGACAAAAGTTTTATTGAATTGCATGGCGACAGAACCGTAGGTGATGATAAAGCCATGGTAGGCGGTTTTGGTGAGATTGATGGACAAACAGTAATGTTTATTGGTCAGCAAAAAGGGATTAACACCAAGATGCGTCAAATTCGCCGTTTTGGTATGGCCAATCCTGAAGGCTATCGTAAAGCTTTGCGTTTAATGAAAATGGCTGAAAAATTTAATAAACCCATCGTCACTTTTATTGATACACCGGGTGCTTATCCGGGATTAGAGGCTGAAGAGCGCGGTCAGGGTGAAGCCATAGCCAGAAACTTGTTGGAAATGGCACAATTAAAAGTGCCTGTAATTTGTATCATTATTGGTGAAGGCGCCAGTGGTGGGGCATTGGGCATAGGTATTGGCGATAAGGTATTAATGTTAGAAAACACCTGGTATTCGGTAATTTCACCCGAATCGTGTTCTTCTATTTTGTGGCGCAGTTGGAATTTTAAAGAAAAAGCTGCTGAAGCCCTAAAATTAACGGCCATTGACATGAAAAAAAACGGACTCATTGATGGTGTAATTGAAGAGCCATTGGGCGGAGCACATCGTAATCATGAAGCCATGTTTGCTACCGTTAAAACCGAGATATTAAAACACTTAAAGGAACTTAAAAAAATGAAACCGGCGAAGCGCATTGAAGAGCGTATTCAAAAATTTGCCTCTATGGGTGTGGTGCACGACTTAGAGCAAGAGGAAGAACCGGCATAATTCAAAAAAACAGTATATTTACAAGCAATTTTTAAAAAAATTTTATGGCAGACACAGGCGATATTGGTGTAGGATCTATTATCAGATTTAATGGTGAATTAGTTCAAATTATGGAGTACCAACACCGTACTCCGGGTAACTTACGTGCATTTTACCAAGCAAAGATGCGCAACTTAAAAAACGGTAAACAAACCGAAAACCGTTTTAGAAGCGGTGAAGGCGTTGAAATTGTACGCGTTGAATACAAAATGATGCAGTACATTTATGCTGAAGGTGATTTTGCTGTTGTTATGGACAATGAAAATTACGAGCAAGTGCACATTCCAATGGTGATGTTTGGCAATGGCGGACGTTTTTTAAAGGAAGGCATGGAAGTAAAAGTAAGTTTTGAAGGTGAAGAAGCCATCATTGCTGAACCTCCAACATTTATTGAAGCACAAATTACCTATACCGAACCGGGCTTAAAAGGTGATACTGCCACCAACACATTAAAAAACGCCACCATTGATACCGGTACCGAAATTCGTGTACCATTGTTCTTTAACGAAGGTGATTGGGTTAAAATCGACACCCGCACAGGCGATTATGTTGAACGCATTAAAAAGTAATTCTTAATACATAAAAAAAACCGCAGACATGTCTGCGGTTTTTTTTTGAACCAAAGCCTTATTGTATAATGACTTTTTGTTTGATGTTCTTTCCGTCATTGTTCCCAATCACAAAATACACACCCTTGGCAAGTTCTGTCACTTGCATTTCGAATTGATTTTGTTCATTGAGTCGAATTTTTTGGATGCATTGCCCTAAATTGTTCACCAAAATTAAATCAAGCGTTTCAGAAGCATTCAATTTAATATTGCCTGCACTTGGATTTGGATAAATGAGCAAGCTTGTTGATTTTGCAGCATAGGCACTTAATCCTGTACATTCAGAAACTGACACACTAATCACAGCTGAATTAGAACAATTATTAGGGCCTTGTCCGCTTACGGTATATGTGGTGTTTACTGTTGGACTCACATTGATGGCATTTAATTGGCTGCCTTCACTCCATAAATAATTGGTACCACCGTTTGCTCTAAGTTCTAAACTTTCACCTTTGCAAATGCTTGTTTTGCTTGCATTGATGGTGATGGATGGCAAGGCATTCACAATCACCATTACCGAAGCCGAGGCACTACAATTGTTGGCACTGGTTCCGTTCAAAGAATAAACACTTGATGTGGTTGGATTAATGCTCACACTTGTACTATTAGAAGAAGTGCTCCATGAATAAGTGCTTGCCCCGGCGGCCAGCAATGTTCCGCTTGAGCCGGCACACACAGCCGTGCTGCCGCTAATACTTAATATAGGTAAAGCAAACACTGTAACAGGGAAGTTGGCGCTACCAATACAACCGGCAGAATTACTACCATACACCACATAGCTGCTTGTTGAAGCAGGCGAAACATTGATAACTGCTGCATTTGCTGCGTTATTCCAGGTATAAGTATTGGCGCCGCTTGCAGTAAGCGTAGCAGTTTGACCATTACAAATACTTGTATTACCACTAATACTTAAAATAGGCGATTGCGAAACTGCGATATTCACTGTGGTAGAATTAGAACAAGCACTTAAGGTTTTTCCAATGAGCGTGTAGGTAGTTGAAGCAATTGGATTAACTGTGCTTAAAGCTGCATTTGAATTCACCGGCAACCAAGTATAGGTATTGGCACCTGAGCCAATGAGTGTAACCGCCGCGCCTGAACAAACCATACTCGAAGAGGATGTAGCCGCCACATTTGGTAATGCTTCAACCACAATGGTGCCGCTTAAAATAGCTGTACAACCGTTGGAGCCTGTTCCTGTAACGATGTATGCAGTGCTAACTGTAGGATTAATACTTATACTTGGCGTGTTTCCACCAATGCTCCACACATAATTGTTTGCACCCCCAGCCACCAGAATGGCTGGCGAACCTGCGCAAACACTATTGGTTCCAATAACAGTTATATTTGGCAAGGCCAACACATTTACCGCGGCATTGGTGCTGCCCACACAACCGTTCGCTGCAGTTCCGCTCACAACAAATGTGGTGCTGAGAGCAGGACTAACCACTACACTTGCGGCATTTGTTGAATTGCTCCAAGTGTAGGTATTGGCGCCGCTTACAACAAGCGTGCTGCTGTTACCGGCACACAAGTTGCCTGCCCCATTCACACTTAATACCGGCAATGGATTTACGGTGACAGACACCACAGCCGTATTGGTACAACCTGAATTATTTTTTCCTGTTACTGTATAAGTTGAATTCGAAGTTGGACTAACATTTACAAATGCCCCAACAGTATTCATTGGTAACCAAGTATAAGTAGTGGCGCCGCTGCCGATTAAACTCACTTGACTTCCCAAACACAAAACTGATGAAGTGCTTCCGGCGCCAACAATAGGCAATGGATCTACCACAACCGATTGATAGGTGGTTTTTAAACAACCGTTACTGCCTGTTCCAACAACCGTATAAACTGCGCTGGCTGTTGGATTCAAGGCCACATTGGCTGTGGTGGCACCGGTGTTCCATGTATAGCTAACAGCGCCGCTAGCCGACATGTTTAATGCATAACCCGAACAAATGGAAGTAGGACTGCTAACAGAAATATTTGGTGCCGCATTCACACCAATTAAGATGGATGTTGAATTACTGCATCCTGCAGCATTTGCAGCCAATAAGGTATAAGTTGTGTTAATGCTTGGCGTAACCGTTACATACAATGGATTGACATTCATTGGCAACCAAGTATAGGTTGAAGCACCACCAACTGCTACCAATGTAACCGGCACACCATCACACACCGATGTGTTGGTAGCTGAAATGGATACAGTGGGTAAAGCACTCACAACAATGGTTTTAAAGGCATTGCTGGTACAACCTGATGCATTCATGCCTGTAATTGAATAAACTGTTGTGGCGCTTGGACTCACTGAAATCCCCGTAGCTGTTGAACCTGTGCTCCATGTATAAGAATTTGCGCCCGATGCACTTAAACTAACTGCATTGCCCGGACATACAATCGTGTTGCCTGAAATACTGATAACAGGCGACGGTGTGATGCTAACCGTTGTGATGAAATAATTAGAACAAGCATTTAAATCCGTTCCGGTTAAAGTATAGGTAGTGGTCACACTTGGCGTAAAGGCCACGCCATTCTGTACCCCACCACTCCAACTGTAGGTATTTGCACCTGAGGCAAATGCCAGTACAGGATATCCCGCACAAATACTATTGCTACTGATACTCGCCGACACACTTGGTAAACTCAACACATTGATGCTTTTCACCATTGACGAAGAACATCCAAATGTATTAAATCCATAAGCGGTATATGAACTTGCGCTTGTTGGGGCAACAAAAATTGCGCTGGCAGTAGAACCGGTACTCCAACTGTATGAATTGGCTCCACTTGCACTTAATGTAATGGCGCTGCCTGAACAAACTGAATTTGGTCCACTCACACTCATACTTGGCGCCGGGTTAACTGTTATTGCCACTGTGTTGGTACCTGTGCAACCGTTGGCATCGGTGCCAATCACTGAATATACTCCGGTGGCCACAGGCGCAAAACCAACACCGTTAATCACACCGCCCGACCAAGAATAGGTTAATGCACCGGCCGCAATTAAAGTACTAGTATTGCCGGCACAAACTGTTGAATTAATAGCAAAAGCAACCACATTGATTGGTGCAGGTTGGGTGATACTAAGGGTACTCGAACTGCTGCAATTATTTACATCTTTAATACTCACAGTATAAGTGCCCGTGGCCAAATTATTTGCGCTTGCAGAAAATCCACCGCCCGGCGACCAGGTGTATGAATATGGTGAAGTGCCGCCATAAGCCGCCACTGTTGCTGCACCGGTAACACCACCACTACAAATATTATTGACTTGTGCACTTATGCTTGATGTTAAAGGTGCCGGTTGTGTAATCACAAATGTTGAGGTATATACCACCGACGCTGCATCGGTGGCCCTGCAAGTATAGGTGCCTGCTCCAAGTCCTGTAATGGAAGTAGCCGTTGATCCACCCGGTGACCAAGAATAAGTATATGGTCCGGTACCGCCGGATGCTGAGGCCGTTAAAGCACCGCTTAATTGACCATAACAGTTAATGATGCCAGTTTGTGTTAAGTTAACACCCGACAGTCGCGTAATAATCACATAACCATGACCTGCGTTTACACTGGCTGTATTCACTTGGTTAATTCCGCCATTGTATGAACCGCCACCGCCACCTGTAGGATTGCCGGACGTTGTGCTGCCACCATTACCGCCACCGCCGCCTGAAAATCCGCCGCCGCCGCCGGTACCCATATTATCTGAGCCACCGCCACCACCACCGCCAAATCCACCATCACCACCTTCATCAAAACCATCATTGTATCGAATGCCTCCAAGTCCGCCGTTTTGTGGACAGCGTCCTCCGCCTGCACCCGAAGAACCCGGCACATTCGAATACAAGGTGGCCGTTCCTCCGCTGGTACCATCGGTTAACCAACCTGCCCCCGCACCGGCATAATAGGTTAAACCCGCAAAATTATATTGCCCGCCATTGCCGCCTGTACCACCGGCACCGCCACTGAATGCCCAATTGGCGCTTGATGTAATTGAAGCGTGCAATGCACCCGCATTTCTTCCGCCACCGCCACCGCCACCTGCTGCTATCAGTGGTACTGAACTGCTTGGACTTATGTAAACAAAGGAACCTCCTCCACCTCCCGGCGCGGCATTGTCTTCTGTGCTCACCCGCGTATCTTCACCTTTTTGACCAACCAAAATTTTTAAAACTGTTCCTGCTGTAAATGTAAATTCACCACGCATAGAAGCACCTAAACCGCCGGGATAACCCGGTGAATATGATTGCGTGCCGCCGGCCGCGCCCACTGCCTCAATGCGATAATTGCCCGTGCTTGGAATTGTAAAAGATTGAATACCCAATGAAACGGTAACCAATCCATTTAAGGCGGTATTTGAATACGTGTTATTGACCATGGTTTGTGATGGTCCCACACTGCCTGTTGCGCCGGCATTGGTAAAAGTAAAAGTGTTTTGCGCCTTTTGAACCATCAAGGTGCAAACGAAGAAAATTACAAAACAAAGGTATTTGTTGGGTTTCGACATAAGATTGGGCTTTGAGGTTTAAGGCCAAAATTATATCAACAAAACATTCAAAAAAATGAATGTGGACAAAAAATCCCGAAAATGATCACTATTTCCTTTTAACGGAAAAATTCAGCAGATGAATCCTAAATTAGTGCTTCAACTTTTGCTTAAACACCTTCTCAAATTTTTCAACTTTTGGTTGAATCACAAATTTGCAATAACCTTCACTGCCATTTTGATTAAAATAATTTTGGTGGTAATCTTCTGCAGGATAATAATTCGTAAGTGGTGCAATTTCGGTGACGATGGGATTATCATACACCTTGGCCGCATTTAATTCTGATTTATATTTCTCAGCCAATTGTTTTTGATCAAGGTGATG
Source organism: Sphingobacteriaceae bacterium (assembly GCA_947453445.1). GTDB lineage: Bacteria > Bacteroidota > Bacteroidia > B-17B0 > Aurantibacillaceae > Aurantibacillus. The sequence continues at coordinate 7,414 of CANGGP010000032.1, read as the reverse complement.
GTAAAAGATCACCGAACGGTATTGGGTGCCGAAATCGTTACCCTGACTGTTCATCGTAGTAGGATCATGCGTTTTCCAAAACACTTCAAGTAATTCGTCGTAATGAATTTTATTTTTATCAAAAATAATTTGACACACTTCAGCATGTCCGGTGCTGCCATTGCAAACTTCTTTGTACGAAGGATTTTTTACATTGCCTCCGCTGTATCCGCTCTTCACACTTAACACACCATTTAAGCGCTGAAATACTGCTTCCACACACCAAAAACAGCCTGCTCCAAAAGTAGCAGTATCAATGTTTCCGACCGATTGTTTTGATTGATCTGATTGAGAACTTTGTGTCATATTTTCTTTTGTTGATGTTGGTTTATTTTGTCCACATGCTGTAATAAACAAAATGGCTGCAATAAATGTTGCAGCCAAATTCATATTTTTTTCAAGTTTCATCATTCCCTTATTTATTTGGTGGTGGCGGTGTTAATGTTTCTGTTTTGGTTGAAGCACCATCCTTCTTAATTTCAATCAAGCGTTGTTTATCTGATTTGGGTTTTTTAGGTTTACCTCCTTTTTCACGACCAACAAAATCGAAATAACGTTTGATCTTGTCGTTTTTTGTCACTTTAATGGTACCATCAATATCCCATTCTTGCAACACAAAATTAATCATCACCGTTTGGTTGGTTAAATCAGTTGCACTTCCTTCTACTTCAAGCATTCGCACTTCTGTATCGGTTGAATCAATAAACACCGAATCTTTGTTGATGCGGTAACGTATCCAATCATAACCATATTTTTTATTGATGTAATCACTGAACACTTTACCATCTTTAAAAGTTAAAACATCGGGAATGGTTTTTTTACTGGCCACGCCGTCTTTTACCTCATCTAAACTAATGTTGAATTTGCGTTTGTGTAAAAAATCTTTTTCTGCTTTAAAGGCAAAAACCACCACCAATAGGCAAATCCCAAACAATGCTTTTGTAAAATATTTATTTTTCAGATTCATTTATTTTAAAAGTATTGATAAAAACAACGCATAAAAGTAGGAATAAATTGTTTACTTCATGCTAAAATTTGTTAGCGAATGGAACCCCTTGCCGAACGTATCAGGCCCAAAACACTGGATGATTATTTAGGCCAACAGCACATCATTGGCCAAGGAAGTGCCCTGCGCCAAGCCATTCAACAAAATTTATTGCCTTCCATTATTTTTTGGGGACCACCCGGTGTGGGTAAAACATCTTTGGCTTTAATTATTGCCACCCAATTAAAACGACCCTTTTACAGTTTAAGTGCCATTAACAGTGGGGTAAAAGATGTGCGTGAGGTGATTGAAAAAGCCTCCGACAACAATCTCTTTAACCAAAGCAAACCGGTGTTGTTTATTGATGAAATTCATCGCTTCAGCAAATCGCAGCAGGATTCATTGTTAGGCGCCGTTGAAAAAGGCACCATCACCCTCATTGGTGCCACCACCGAAAATCCTTCCTTTGAAGTCATTTCAGCATTGTTATCACGCTGCCAGGTTTATGTTTTAAAATCATTGGAAGAAAAAGAACTCATTGATTTAATTAATCGTGCCATTGCTGAAGATGAATTTTTAAAACTAAAAAACATTCAAGTTCAAGAATACGATGCCCTTATCCGAATCAGCGGCGGTGATGCGCGTAAACTTTTAAACGCCCTCGAAATTACCGTTAACAGCACGCCAGATGAAAACATTATCATTACCAATGAATTGGTGCAAAAAACGATTCAACAAAACCTGGCGGTGTATGATAAAAACGGTGAGCAGCATTACGATATTATTTCAGCATTTATTAAATCCATTCGCGGTTCGGACCCAAATGCCGCTTTGTATTATTTGGCTAGGATGATCAAGGCCGGTGAAGATCCATCATTTATTGCACGCAGGCTTTTAATATTGGCGAGTGAAGACATTGGCAATGCAAATCCCAATGCTTCATTATTAGCCAATGCTTGTTTTAATTCAGTGAACATTATTGGCATGCCCGAAAGCCGCATAATATTATCGCAATGTGTAACCTATTTGGCTTGCAGTGCCAAAAGCAATGCCGCTTACATGGCCATTGATGCGGCTTTGGCCGAGGTAGATCGTTCGGGTGATTTGTCGGTGCCTTTACAATTACGCAATGCCCCAACAGCTCTGATGAAAAAACTCAATTACGGAGCGGATTACAAATACGCCCATGCTTACGAAAACAATTTTGCGGAACAAGAATTTATGCCTGATTCATTGAGCGGTAAAACATTTTATGAGCCCGGTAACAATTCAAAAGAATTTGAACAAAGGCAATACCTTAAAAAATTGTGGAAAGAAAAATACGGGTATTAATTACCAATTTTCTGCAGCCGCGTCAGCTGAGTTTTTTTGCATCACCTCTTTAATGTCACTCACCACCATGGCGGCATCGCGCATGGCTTCACCCTTTACTTTTTTCCAGGTTACATCATCCATGCTGGCACTGCCGCAATCAGGCACAATATTGTCGATGCGGCCACCATTGGTTGAGCCTGTTTTACTGATATGGGTAATTTCTGAAACAATGTATCTGAATTTATTGTCTTTGCATTCAATCACCACTTTCATGGTTATTTTTCCGGTGATATCGATGCGTGGATTTAATTCTTTCGACTTGATTAAAAACGACACCGTGCAATCGTATTTACCATTCGTGGCACCACCGGCTACTTTTTTGTATTTGGCGGTTTCATGCTTCATGTATATGGCAGCCCGCTTCGACAGCTCTGAACCCATAATTGAATCCATTGGCACCACCTCGGTTAATTTCACCTCATTGTTTTTTGATTTAAACTCTTCATCAAGATTACCGGTTTGGGCAATTGATAAAGTACTAAACAACAAAAAACAAAAAAGTAAATATGCTTGTTTTATTTTTAAGGCCATGAATAGCTTTTTCTTAATGATGCGAAAATACATTATTTAATACAATCTAGGAAATTGTTGGGGATTGGTTTCGTGCATGAGATTGTAGAGGCATTCAAACACATCATCGCTGTTTGGTTTACTGAAATAATCACCATCGCTGCCGTAAGCCGGACGGTGTTCTTTGGCGCTGATGGTGCTTGGTGCGGCATCCAAATACTGATATGCTTTTTGCTCTTCCATTATTTTTTGAAGAATATAGGCACTGGCGCCTCCCGGCACATCTTCATCCAACACCACCAAACGGTTGGTTTTTTTAACAGATTCAACAATGGTTTTTTCAACATCAAAAGGAATCAAGGTTTGCAAATCGATCAATTCAACCGAAATGTTTTTTTGTTCCAAAAACTTAATGGCTTCCTGCGCCACACGCACACTGCTGCCATAGGTTACCAAAGTAATATCGCTGCCGCTTTGTAAAATTTCGGGGTGACCCAATTGAATTTTGTATTCACCAAAATTGGCAGGTTGTTTTTCTTTTAAACGATAGGCATTTAAAGGCTCAATAATTAAAGCAGGTTCATCGGCTTGCAAAAGGGCATTGTAAAGGGCAGAAGCCACGGTCATGTTACGTGGCACACACACATTGATACCGCGACAAGCGTGCACAATCATGCCCATAGGCGAACCGCTGTGCCACACACCTTCTAAACGGTGACCCCTGGTTCTAATGAGCACCGGTGCCTTTTGGCGGCCTTTGCTGCGCCATTGCAAGGTGGCCAAATCATCACTCATAATTTGCAAAGCGTACAATAAATAATCGAGGTACTGAATTTCGGCAATGGGTCTTAGGCCACGCATGGCCAAACCAATGGCTTGTCCCATAATGGTGGCTTCGCGAATACCTGTATCAAACACGCGGTGTTCGCCGTACTTGGCTTGTAAGCCTTCTAAGCCTTGGTTCACCCCGCCTATTTTGCCTGAATCTTCCCCAAAAATCATCACTTCGGGGTATTTTGCCAAGATGGCATCGAAATTATCACGTAAAATTTCACGGCCATCCACCAGTTTTTCATCGCTGTATTGCACCGCATTTGGTAGAATATTCGCCACTTGCATAGTCGATTGTGAATACACATGCGAACCATAACGGTTAGCGTTTTGTTGCTTCGACACTTCGAGCCAATTCATTAAGGCTTGTTTGTGCGCATTGCCATGCTCGGTGTTGCGCAATACTTGTTTTACCGCGGTGTGAATCTCGCGGCGAATGGGTTCTTTAATGCTTTGTAATTTAGCGGCATTGGCGTGTGCTTCTTCGCTGCCAATGGCGTTAAAAAGCGCACACACCTCTTCCACTTCTTGTTTAATGGGTGATAAATATTCGCTCCAAGAAGCATTTTTAGCCAGACGGATGGTTTCTTTGGCTTCATTTTCAATGGCCGTTAATTCTTCTTCCGTTGCCAAAGCATTTTTAATGATCCACAATTTAAATTGGCGCACACAATCGTATTCTGCTTCCCAATCTAAACGTTCTTTACTTTTGTAACGCTCGTGCGAACCGCTGGTACTGTGCCCTTGGGGCTGTGTTACTTCTTCCACATGCACCAATACGGGCACATGTTGTGTACGGCAAATCTCTGCCGCTTTTTCGTATGTTTCGCAAAGATGGGCATAATCCCAACCCTTGGTTTTAAATATTTCGTAACCCTTGCCTTCGTTGTCGCGCTGAAATCCTTTTAATACTTCCGAAATACTTTCTTTGGTGGTTTGGTATTTTTTTGGCACCGAAATACCATGACCATCATCCCAAACGCTCATCAGCATAGGCACTTGCAATACCCCGGCGGCATTGATGGTTTCCCAAAAAGGACCTTCAGATGTGGAGGCATCGCCAATGGTACCAAAAGCAATTTCATTGCCTTTGTTGCTAAACTTTGTAAAAGGTTCTTTTTGTAAATCTTGGTTAATGCGGTAAAAGTGCGAGGCATAAGCCAAGCCCAACAAACGCGGCATTTGCCCGGCTGTTGGTGAAATATCGCTGCTTGAATTTTTTTGATCAATTAAATTTTTAAAGCTACCATCGTCGTTTAAACTGTGGGTGGCAAAATGCCCGCCCATCTGACGGCCGGCGCTCATGGGCTCTGCCGTTAAATCGGTATGACCGTACAAACCGGCAAACCATTGTTGTGGCGTTAAAGCACCAATGGCAAACATAAAAGTTTGGTCGCGGTAATAACCACTTCTAAAGTCCCCGTTTTTAAACACCTTGCTCAAGGCCGCTTGCGCCAATTCTTTGCCGTCGCCAAAAATGCCAAACTTGGCCTTACCGGTGAGCACTTCCTTTCTACCCAATAAACTTGCTTGCCTGCTTTCGTTCACCAACTTGTAATCGCTTAGCACCAATACTTTAAATTCTTCGAAAGACAAGTTACTTGACTTGATTTCTCTTTCCGCTTTTGCCATGATAATTGCTTAATACACAAATATAATTGATTGTGTGGAATGGCAAAAATAAATTAGCGGGCATGTAGGAATGACCTTGGTCAATGTTATGGAGGGAAGAGTTGTATGATGCAGGAGGCAAGACGGCAGGAGGCAATGGGCAGTGGCAGGACTGAAGGGACGGTAGAGTCTTAATTGACCGGTGACTGAGCTTGTCGAAGTCAACCGATAGAATGGACTTAAAGGATGAAAGAGACTCAAGAGACTTAAAGGACTATAGGAAACGGTGGTCCCGAGGTACCTCGGGATCGAAGCCACAAGACTAGAAGGCAGTGGCAGTAGGCAGTAGCATGTCTTATCTCTTGCATCCTTGTCTCTTGCATCCTGGTCTCTTGCATCCATGGCACTTCAGTAAACAGAGACAAGAGTCAAGACGGCATGAGGCAGGACCAGTGCGTATGCAACTTGGGAATTGTGACCCAATAAAGCATATTTAAACTCCAAAATTTCACTATTAATTTACGATATCTTTACTTACCTTTATTGGTTAAGGCCCTAGTTCTCACTAATTTTTCATTTGCTAAAAAGATTAAAATATTCATTTATACTGCTTGCATTTTTTTGCAAAGGATTGATAGGCCAAAATCCTATTTGTCCAAGCAATTTGATTTACCTCACGGGTGTGTGGGACCCAACATATTCGATGTCAGCCAATCAGGTATATGTATTTGACCCTTCACTGCCAATTTCTTCAAGTAATCCTAGTGTTGTAACAACATTTAGTAATAATAGTAGTGGACAATCTAGGGCTATCGCCCTAATGCCGAATATAAATTCCGGAAGCCTGAGCCCAACATTTTATATCACACCGGGTATAGGTGGTGTTAATCAATATAATTATTGGAATGGCACTTCCTGGTCTTCTACAAATCATTCTCCCGGCAATTTTTCCGGTGGGCAGTTTGGTATTGCGGGTTGCGGCTCTTCTTTATTTGCTGTCTCCCCAAGTATTACTTCAAACTTCGGACCAACAAATGTTTATAAATATACTGGAACAGGTAATGCAACGTTACTCACTACTTTAAATTACACTTTGGTCACTTATGATATTGTAGCCGATTGTAATTGTAACTTTTATATACTTGGCGGCACTCCCCAGTCTTTAACACAATTCAATTCCAATGGTACACCAGTTTGTTCTTATTCCATAACAAATCCCATTGCCGGAAATTATTCAGTGGGTGTAAATAATTACAATGGTGGTTTAGCCATGATAGGTAATTCTGTATATGTAAGAACCAGCACATCATATGCTTCTGTTAGCAATTCACTACTTTTAAGCGGCAGCACCGGTGGTGGCGGTTTTTATGTTGGTGTAATCAATGGATCATCGATAACTTTCACACCTATTAGTGGTTTTATTCCCGTAAATGATTTCGCTTCCTGCCCTGTTTGCAACACCAACTCCATTACCGTTAGTGCATCGGCCGGCAGCATCAGTTGTGCTAGTTCAACAGCTGCTTTAACGGTGAGTGTTAACACGGTGTTAAGTCCGGTTACTTATTCCTGGGCTGGTCCGGGTGTTGTGGCAAGCACCGCCACCAATGCCATTGCCACTGCAAGTGTAAGTGGAAACTATACTTGTACCATTAATGCAGGTGGTTGTTTGCCCAGCTCGCCACCTACACAAACCATTGTAAATACCAATGTGCTTAGTAACACCTTGCCGCCTGTAAGTTTGATTAACCCGGGTGGTAACATTTGTATCAATGGCATCACGCCCATGTATGCCACACCTGCCAATAATAATTATACCCATACCTGGAGCGGTGGCAGCATTGTGAGCGGCGCCAATGCAGACACTGTTTATGTTAATAGCGCCGGAATTTATTCTTTACAAGTGGGTGATACCATTAACCACTGTGTTTTCAGCACCACTGTTAACACCTTTGCTGCGCCTAGCATTAGCTTAAACTTAAGCAGTAATACCCTTTGTGCCCAAAACATCAATGGCTCGCCCAACAGCATTACCTTAACGGCCGGCGGCGCAGTTAATTACACTTT
>CANGGP010000031.1 GCA_947453445.1 Sphingobacteriaceae bacterium | reverse complement strand
CGTTTTCGAGTATGCGGTGATCAGGCGCAACCGCCCTGGTGGTATAACTCAAATGTTCATTTTTGTACGAAAGCACTTTGCTCTCCCAAGGCCTATACATGGCCGAAGCAATCACCACCCCTTTTTGTTTGGTTTTTATATCAATAAAATCGTTATTGGTCAATTGAATTTCTCGTCCAACCTTAAACCCCTCGGTTGGCATACTGGTCATGCCACCTTCAATCCAAATAGCATTATTAACATCGTTGCCGAATTGTGCTTGCGTGCCGTTTTTTAAACCTTCACCCGCAGCCATTAAAATGATTAAGATAAAGATGCCCCAGGCCACACTAAAGGCCGTAAGAAAAGTACGAAGCTTGTTCTTCTGAATGGTACCCAATATTTCTTGCCACTTATCTAGATCAAACATTTTTTAAAATGATAAATTTTAAATATTGAATGTTGAATTTTAAATGAAATTGACAGATGCATTCATTCAACATTCTTAATTCTTAATTTTTAAATCTTAATTATTAATTATCATCAAACAATCACCCCATCCTTCAAACGTATTGTTCGATGTGTCATCGCTGCAATGTCATTTTCGTGTGTTACAATCACAATGGTTTTGCCTTGTTGATTGATGTCTTTAAAAATATCCATTACCTCTAATGAAGTTTGTGAATCCAAAGCGCCTGTGGGCTCGTCGGCAAAAATCACTTTCGGATTGGCAATCAATGCACGCGCAATGGCCACCCTCTGTTTTTGTCCCCCGCTTAATTCCGATGGCAAATGATTGGCCCAGTCCAACAGTCCCATTTTATCTAAATAGCCTAAAGCAATTTTGTTTCTCTCTTTGCGCGACACCTTTTGGTAATACAATGGCAAGGCCACGTTTTCCATGGCGTTTTTAAACGACAATAAATTAAAGGACTGAAAAACAAAACCCAAAAATTGGTTGCGCAATTGAGCTGAGCGTTTTTGTGATAAATCTTTTACCAATTGCCCATCCAAAAAATAATCACCTGAATCGTAATTATCTAATAAACCCAAAATGTTTAACAAGGTTGATTTTCCCGAACCCGAAGAGCCCATGATGGATACAAATTCACCGGCATTAATTTTTAAGTCGATGCCCTTTAACACCTCAAACGAGGTTTCGGCCAATTGGTAAGATTTGCGAATATTTTTGAGTGCGATCACCTTCAAAAATATAGAATAAATCGCGATTCCTCTTACCACTCATGACCATAATTCAACCTTTTAAGCAAAATTATCTTAAATCTTTGGCCATGTTTATTTTATTGGCTGCTTGAAAGTTTATGTACATTTGGTCATGAAAAAAATCTACTTTTTATCATCCTGCAGCACTTGTCAACGCATCATTCAACAATTGGATTTAAAAAACAAGGCTTTTATTTTTCAAGATATAAAAACTGAAAGCATTACTGAAGTTCAATTGGATGAAATGAAAAAAAAGGCAGGTTCGTATGAAGCGCTGTTTAGTCGCGTGGCGCTCAAATACAAAACCCTGCCCCTTAAACCAACATCCGAAAAAGAATTCAAAAGCCTCATTTTAAATGAGTATACTTTTCTTAAACGTCCTGTAATTATTGTGGGTGATCAAATATTTATCGGCAACAATAAAAACACCATTGCTGAAGCTGAAAAAGTTTTACAATCCTTATAGTGCTTTTTAATTTTTATTGATTTCGCTTGGTGCCGGGGCAACATCACCTTTTTGTTCACGATGCCCGTGCCCTTTTCCTTTGCCAGGCTTTGCTTTTTTCATGGCTTCGAATTTTGTTTTTTGATCAGGTGTTAAAAATGTCAACACTGTTTGTTCAAATTTTTGGTTGTTGGCACGCATTTGTTGACGCAAACTTTTACGTTCATCAGGCGTTGTTGAACCTTGCATTTTTTGTTTAAGCGGTTCGTTCTGCTTCATGCGTTCTAGGCTGGCGGCTTCCCATTTTATTTTTTGATCGGCTGTTAAGGCCAATTCCTTTTCTGCTTTTATGGTATTGTTTTTTGCGCGTTCTTCAACTGGCATGTTTTGGTGATTTTTTGCACCTTTTAAAATTGGCTTGTTTTGATCTTGCGCACTTACAATAGTCACAAGTGACATGATTAAACCCGATATCAAAATTAATTTCTTCATAGTCTTTTCTTTTTAGATGTTGTTTTATTTAAAAGGTTTAATCAATTTATTTTTCTGTTCTCAAATGACTATTTACCAAACAAATGCCGTATAATTATTGTGGATAAAATCAATTCAGTTTGTTAGTTGCCCACACCCGCCTTTCGATAATACATTCTTTGTTGGGCGCTTTCCGCTGCATTCTGTTTGTCCATTTATTTCAATATCCCTTAGTCAATCACCTTCACTTTAATTCTTATGTCTTCCAATGGCCTATCGCGCTTATCGGTTTTTACTTTTGAGATAAATTCAACCACTTCCATGCCTTCAATCACTTCACCAAACACAGTGTAAGTGCCATCCAAATGTGGAGTACCGCCTACACTTGTGTACTGTTCAATTTGTATTGGGTTAAAGGAATATGTTTTCACGGCTGCATTGCGAGTCTTGATGGCTGCTTCAATTTGCGCATTCACCATGTCGGCACTATCAAGTTTTTGTTCCTCTTTTAAACGGTTGTACAATTTTTTTAATGCCGCCCCTTCATCCGTTAACAAAAACAAACGGCCGGCATTGGCATAACTTGCTTTATTGATGCGGTCTTCATATTTTTTCAAGTCTTCCATGCTCCGTTTTTTTCCAACCACAATATAAAATTGTGAAGCGCTTGAGGCAAACAAAGGATTGATAGCATCACTTTCGCGCGCCGCACAAAGCGCTCCGCGTTTATGAATTAATTTCTCGTTGATTTCAGCGGGCACCGTGTAACCCAAATCACCATGACCTAAACTATCGCCGGCTTTGGCTTTTTTACTGAGTGGATCACCGCCTTGAATCATAAATGCACCTATCACCCGATGAAAAAGGGTTTTATTGTAAAATTTGGATCGGGCCAATTTTAAAAAATTTGCCTTGTGTAGCGGTGTTTCTTCGTAAAGCTTCATTTTAATCGTGCCATAGGTGGTTTGCATCACGATTGTTTCTTTACTCAAGGTTTGCGAATGACCTAAAAAGCTTAAAAACACAAGCAATTTGGAAATAATCATTAATTTTTTCATTTAATGCATAATTATTTTATATTTGTTACCTTATAGTATAGATGATCGCCTTCTTTATTTCGATTATTGAGCAATATTGAAGCACGAAAAATGTAAATTTAGATTATTAAAAGTAATGAAATTAATTGCACTGGCTTTAAGTATTTTTTTGGTTTCCGGTTTTTTTATGGGCTTGAGCTCTTGTCAGAAGGACACTTCTTGCATTGCTTCTATTAAATGCGTTGATTCGGCAGGTAATGCTGTTGGCAATTCATACGTGATGCTTTATGCCTTGGTAAAAAGCGCAGATGGCAAACGTGTTGATACTGCCGATTTAAGAACCAATGGTACCAGCGATGCCGATGGTGCCATCAAATTCACTTTTAAATTACCGGCTATTTATGATATTTACGCTACCAAATACATTGGTGGTAAAAAATTCTCCGGCTTAAGCGTTATTAAGTTAGAAGAAGGTCAAACTGTTGAGAAGAGTGTAAGCATGCATTATTAATATTAACGAAAAAGAAAGATCGATTTTTTGACTGCAAAACGCTATATAATCAACACCACCAAGCTAATCGCGCTTCTGGCGATATTGCTTTTTACTTCATGTGATGATGCTTTTCGCAAGAGTAAAGATGAAGAGGGTATCATTGAATATGACACCAAAGGCGTTGATCCCAACCACCCATTGTATGGCTTTGCGCCAAACTCAGCCACTTTTAAGTTTAAGAAGAAAAAATTCGCCATCGAAATGAGCGTGATGGGCTTATTCAACATGACCATTTTGGGCGATAATACAAGTAAAACCATGTCGCAATCGGTTAAGTTCATGAATGTGAAACAGGCTTGTATTGAGAATGAAAAAGATTTGGCCAAAGAAAATTTAGACTACAGAATTAAAATTGAAGAAACCACCGAAACCAAGGATATTCTTGGTATGAAGTGTTATAAAATTAATGTTAGCATGCTCGATGCACCTTTTTCAAAGTTCGAAGCTTGGTATACAAAAGATCTCGGAATGGAAGATTGTAACATGTTAACCCCTTATGCTCCTGTTAAAGGGATGTTACTCGATTACCGCTTAAAGAAGATGGGCATGGAATTGCACTTTGCTGCTAAATCATACAGCCATGTTGAAGTGCCTGACCAAACTTTTGAAATTCCTGCTTCGATGAAAATCATCAGCAAAGAAGAAATGGCACAGTTTATTAAGGATTTACAGTAATACCGCATCATTAATATTTATTTTAAACTTCAACAAAAAATCAGATTATGATCAAACATTTCATGCTTTTTAGTGTATTGTGTTTAGGGCTTTTAAAAGCCCAAACACCTGCATCAAGCGGTCAAAACACCGATAATTACACCGTTAAAATGTCAATTAAAGCCGAAGGGCTGCCGGCTGAGTATGCTGCTTTTGGAGAGATTGAAATTGTGACCTACATGAAAGGCGAAAGATCAAAATCAGAAACCAGCAGCATGATGTTTTCGAATGTGGTTTACTTTGACGGCAAACTAATCACCAATTTGAGCGAATCAATGGGCAATAAAACAGGATACACTGCCACCAAAGAAGAAATGGATGGTATGGATAAAAACAAAGCCCCCGAATCAAAACCAAAAATTGAATACATCAACGACAAGCGTACCATAGCGGGTTATGAATGTTACAAAGCCATCATTACTTCAATCGATAAGGATAAAAAAGAACGTCAAACCATCGTTTGGTATACCGATAAATTAAAACCAATGAGCGGCGCTGTGCGTCGTGCCAACCGCAGAGGTATGTCGGTTGACTTAAGTGAATTAAAAGGGATGCCGCTTGCCATGGAATCGACCATGAACATGCAAGGTATGGAAGTAAAAAGTGTGATGATCGCCACTGAAGTATCAACCAATGTCATTGACGATTCGGTTTTTGTTCCAAATACCGAAGGTTACACGATGCTTACATTCAAAGAATTTCAAGAAAAAATGCGCGCCATGGGCGGCAGATAATTGAGAGTGGCTTCGGCCGCTTTTTTATTGCTCAATAAATTGAATCCCCATCTGTTCCAATTCATCCAACATTGGCTTGTAAATAGCCGAAACCGTTGGTATTTGAACACCACTCAATGTAAACTTTTTGCTCAAATAATTTTTCACAGTAATTGCCAATGGTAAACCTACCGTTAATGCCATGGCGGTATGATTTTGATTTTTTCCTTCCAAAACCAATGAAGAACTGATGTGTTTTTGTTGCTGCTGATTGTCTTCATAACTGATTTGATGTTGCATCACAATCATGTCCTTATCCTCCGGTTTTAACAACCATTTTTCTTCCAATAAGGCTTGTAAAATTTGCGCCGGACTACCTTCTTTTAACTTGATTTTTTTATCTGAAAAAATCTCCAACCAATTTAGTTTGTGCTCCACTTCTGCATCCCAATCTTGGCCCATAATGGTTTTAACTTGATCAACAATATTTAATTTTGAGGTCGGCAAAAATGCTCTCACAAGCCCTGCATATGTCAAGGCATCGGCATTTGAAATTTTGGATGAATCATCCGTTAAACCCAATTTTAAAAGCACATTCCAGGCCTTACAATAACCTTTCTGTCTTAAGGTTCCGCGTAACATGGTTTGCACATCCTTTAAGTGGTATATCTCTTTGTAACCAATGCTATCGCGATTTGCATAAGCGTCAAATGCGCCATAACCTGTTACCTCAATGCTATCGGTTTGCGTAAATAAACGGTTGTAAGGAATAAATTTTAATGAGCCATCTTCTAAGTATTGTGCAGTGCCTTGACCGGCCAATACAACGTTTCTGGGATTCCAACTAAATTTATAACCCCAAGGATTGTCGTTGCTTTGCGGCGCTACCAATCCACCACAATAAGATTTAAATGTTTTTATTTTTCCACCTTGCGCATGAATGTCATCAATCATTTTCATCGCGCTGGCATGATCTAATCCAGGATCCAATCCACATTCATTAATTAAGATCAATCCCTTTTGTTTGGCAGCTTCGTCCAATGCCCGCATATCGGCACTCACATAACTGGCAGTGGCCATACTTTTGCCAAATTGCACACAATCTCGCGCTACATCACCATGCATAAAAGCAGGCAACATCGAAATCACAAAATCATGTTGTTGTATAGTGGCTTGGCGTTGTGCCTTATCGTTAATATCAAAACCAATGGCCACGGCATTACTATTGGCAGGTACTTTCGATTGCGCCAAACGTATATCCATATCGGCAACCGTTAGTTGCCAATGATACATTGCTGCATGTTCAAATAAATAATCTATTAAGGAGGTTGCCGAACGTCCGGCTCCTATCACAAGTATTTTTGTCATACATCAAAATTACTATTAAAAGTCCACCTTCACATAAAACAAAGGCAAGAATCCCAATTGGTAATTTTTCACCAAAGGGTTGGCGCTTAAATTCGCGGGATCAGGCGCATAACTCAAGGCCAAAACGTTTTTTGTGCTCAATACATTCACCAAATCCAAGGTTATTTCGGTGGATGTTTTTTTGCCGTTAATTTTATAAGAAATACGTAAATCTAAACGGTTATAAGGATTAAACTGCAAGGTGTTAATTTTGTCATCTTGTGGCACAACATCCATAATGGCATTGCTCGCAGCAATATTAATAGGCGAATAACGCTTACCACCGCCATAGGTAATTTTTGTGCCAAATGAAATACTATTTCTTTCACCAACAGCATATTCTAAACCTCCTAAAAAGTTAAACATGTAATTGCCATTAAAATCGGTGTTGTGCTCAATACCATTGCTTCCCTTGTATTTACTGTCGTACAAACAGCCACTAAACATAAAAAAGTAGTGTTTATGAAATAATTTTTCAAGCGTAAGCTCCAAACCATAATTGGTACCGGTGCCTTTGTTCACCATGGTATAAATTGGGTAAAAACGCGTAAAAGTGGCGCCCCTGTTAATGGCTGATACCGAAGATGGAATCATGTATACAGGAATATTCCATAAATATTGGTAGTAAGCTTCGGTTTTTACTTTTAAATATTTACTCAAATAAAAATCGTATGCAATCACCGCATGCTGACTCTTACTAAAATCTAAACCTTGATTTGTTTTTTGTTTGCTTGTATTTACCGCCAAAACACCATCTTTCGAAATGCTGTCGGGCGCAGCAAAATACAAATAGGTTTGTTGCATTTGACTGTGCAAACCATAAGCTACACTCAACACTTGATTGGCTTTTAATTGGTAGCGCAAACTTGCCCTCGGCTCAATACTGTAGTGTTTATTAAGACTTAAATACTGTGTAAAGATGCCGGCATTTAAAGAGAGTTTTTGGTTAAACTGATGTACATAATTAATATAAGGCTGCACCAATAAAAAGCTTGTTTTGGCATACTCCCTTTTTTTAAATGGCTTGTTTTGTATTTTCAAGGCAATGGTATCATACACCGAATTTATTTTGATGCTATCATCAATATTCACATTAATCACATTTACAAAAACACCAACCTTAATACTATTTCTCGAATTTATTTTGTGTTTTACAAATGAACTGATCGTGGTTTTACCTTCAAAAAATTTGTAACCCAATATTTGCGGCAAAGTGTCGTTAGGAGTAAAATCGGGATGGCGTAAAATTAATTTGTGTTTGGAATCGATGGTTTGCACGGCATAGGCAATACTTGATTTAATCATGGTGCGGGCATTAAAAGAATACACGTGGTTTAAAATGCCTACGCCCAAGTTAGAACCAAAATATTGATCGCGGTTTAAATCACCATACAATTCTTTAGGACGTTCTTTTGTTTTACTGAGTATAATATTGATATTGCTTAAACCACCAATGCTGTTAAACGAAAAAACACCGGCTTTTTTAGTCGGAAAATTTAATCGCAAGCCCATGTCCTGATAACCAGGCACAGCCGAAGTACCAATGTTAAACTTAACCGCGCTAAACAAAGCTAAAGTTGAATAACGATAAGTAAACAAATAACTGGCCCCAGATTTTTTACTAATTGGTCCTTCAAGTGCTAACTCAGTACCCAATACACCAAATTGAAAGGTACGTTCATGTTTTTCGTTGTTACCGTTGCGCATTTTCAAATCAAAAACTCCACCCAAAGCATTGCCATAATTTGAAGGAAAAGCGCCGTTGTAAAATTCACTGTTGGCTAAGTACTTATTGTTGATGATGCTTTGTGGTCCGCCTGCTGACCCCGCAATGGCAAAGTGATTCGGATTTGGAATGTCTATTTCTTCTAAGCGCCACAATAAACCCGAAGGACTATTTCCTCTAACGATAATATCATTGCGCGAATCATTGGTGCCTTGCACACCGGCAAAGTTTGCTGCCATCCGCGCAGGATCTTGTCGTGAACCTGCATAACGCTCTGTTTCTTCAATGCTGAATGATTTCATACCCGCATTTTGCATGGTATTCACCAGGTTTGAATCGGCACCGGCCTTTACCTCCACCTCATCCATGTTGATGGCATTTTCTTCCATTTCAACATTTAGCACCACTTGCTTACCGCTGCTCACAATTAAATCATTCATGGGCACCGGTTTGTAGCCCGTAAAACTAAATAATAAGGATTGTCGGCCCACCGGCACATCAGTTAATTTAAAATTACCATCGGCATCACTGGTGCTTACTTTATGACCGGCCGATGATTTTAATTGAATCAACACACCGGGTAAACCAATACCCGACACTTTATCAGTAATTCTTCCTTTTACAATTTGTGTGTATTGCGCGAATAACTGATTGCTTGCAAGAAAAACAAAAATGAGATAAATAAATTTCTTGGCTTTTGCGTGTATATGAAAAAGTGTTTCCATCACAGCAAAATACTAATTATGTTCTAATTTTTTAGGGGAAATTATTCAGTCTTCGATTTAATTTTAAGCAGTTGGCCTTGGCTCAAATTTTTGTCTTGCAAGCTGTTTAAATTAATAATCGATTGTGCTTCTACATTGTATTTTAAAGCCAAACTATAAAGCGTTTCACCTTTTTGTACTTTGTGGTAAACATAGGCAGGATCAAGGGCCACATTGTTTTCGGCCAATTGCTTATTCACCGTATCACCATTGGAAGCTAAATTTGAAGCTGTATTCACGGTCACCGGTTTTGAAGGTATTGCCTTTTGCTCACGCACATATACAACAAGTTTTTTTCCGGGCTTTGCACCTTTCTTGCCAATCGAATTCCACGTACGAAGTTCTTCAACACTCACGCCATACTTTCGCGCAATGGTGCTTAATTTTTCACCGTATTTTACGGTATGAATGCGTTTAACCTCTGCCACTTCAAATTGTTGTTCTTCTTTTCTTTGTGCTTTTAAGGCGTCGTAAATGGCCATTTCGTTATTCAAGAAATAAGCAATTTTATTTTTTGGCAAACACATGGCGTTACCGCCCGATGGTATCAAATTTTTTCTGTACTGCGGATTAAAATATAAAATTTCTTCAGTACTGATATTTAAAGCCTGCGAAATTTGTTCAAAGGTCATTTGTTCTTTCACAACCACTGTATCAACTTCAAAATATGTTTTGCGCGGCATAGCCGGATATAAATTGTGTTCAGGCCCGTAATTCATCACGTAATTCGCGGCAATAAATGCAGGTACATAACCTTGGGTTTCCAGTGGTAAATAAGGACGAATTTCCCAATACGTTTTTTTACCGCCACTGCGGCGAATGGCTTTGCTAATGGTTCCCGGACCGGCATTGTAGGCTGCCAACACCATTTGCCAATCGCCAAACATGGCATATAAACTCTTGAGGTACTCTGCTGCTGCCACAGTGGCTTTGTATGGATTGCAACGTTCATCAACATACGAAGTAACATTTAAACCATACATTTTACCGGTTGGATACATGAACTGCCACAAACCCATGGCCCCGGCCTTAGAGCGGGCATATGGAATTAAGGCACTTTCAATTACAGCCAAATGTTTTAACTCTAAAGGAATGTTGTATTTGTCCATGATTTCTTCAAACATGGGATAATACAAATGAGCAAAGCCCATCATCCTTGACACACTCTCTCTTTTGCGAACAGTATATAATTCAATAAATCCTTTTACATGTTCATTGTAAACCAAATCAAATGGCGAAAAGGCATCCAATTTGGCCAATCGCGCCTGATATGTGTAATCGTCGTAACGCGGAACGCTGTCTTGCGCGAATTTATATTTGTTGTTTTTCGGGAAAACAGGTTTTGAAAATGCTGTTTCAAACATCTTTTGCGTTGAAAGGCTGTCAAGCATATCAGCAATGGGATTTACCACAGAACTTATCTGTGCATGAAGTTGTAGGCCAATTAGCACCGGCAAAATTAAACCTAACTGTTTTTTGAATAAACCCATTGTTTTTGGTATTAAATTAAAATTATAAGTGCATCGGCATGTACAAGTTACAAGTAATTAAGCAAATGCCTTTGCCCCAACAAACAAGTTTAAAGAAAAATGCGAAACTTCAGGCTTATTTGAACTTTTAATTTTTAACTTCGCCTTGTGAAAAACTCTACACCTTTTATACCGCCTCTTTACAACATCGAACGACACCCACTTTTATTGTTGACGACCACTGCCCTTAGCATCGTGTTAATTTTGGTTAACTACCAATTATTCAAACAAATGAATCCACTTGGTTTTGTTATGCTCATGCCAACCTGCGTGGTGTCGTTTCAAAGCCTCTGGTTTGCACTCAATCCATTTGCTTTGGTATACAAAGAAAAAATCCTCATCAAATACTCCCTTTTTTACAGCAAAGAATGGTATTTTATCGATATTCAAAAAGTAAGTGTATCAAAAAAAGGCCAGTTTTTTATCACCTACAAAGATGGCGAACTTGCCCATATGCGTGTATTTGGCATCAAACCGGCCCATCTTATCATGCTAAAAAACGAATTGGAAAAACACATTTCTTGAAACTTTTCCCTTTTTTGTCCTTATAGCTTATAATAAACAAAGTCATGTTTAAAATCCATTGCCCTCAAAATTTTTGACGGTGATTTTAAACCTACTTTCGTTGTTAAACTTTTATCAAGATGTTAAATTTCATTCTTCAAGCGCAAAGCGGCGTGGTTAATGCGGCTGTAAACATGGCCGATTCTGCACACTCAGAAATGCTCACGGGCATTCAAACCAATACACCCGAAATTACGGAAACAAAAATATCCTTGATTCAAATGATCATGAAAGGTGGTCCCATCATGGTGCCGCTTTCAATTTTATTAATTGTATCTATTTACATCCTCATCGAAAGATTGTTGGTCATTGGCAAAGCATCTAAAAAAAACCAACAATTGCTTAGCAGTGTTAAAGACATGATTAAACAAGGCAATATTGCCAACGCCATCACCATGTGTAAAAATGTAAATACACCCGAAAGCGCCATGATTGAGCAAGGTGTTTCACGCATCGGTCAACCTGTTGCCGAAATTAGAGCGGCCATGGACAAGAGTGGCGCCAATGAAATTGCCAAACTTGAAAAAAACTTAAACGTGTTAAACATCATTGGCCGTATTGCGCCCATGTTTGGTTTTATTGGAACCATTATTGGTGTAATCACTATTTTTTACGACATCTCATTGGCCAAAACGGTTGAAATTGAAATTATCTCAAAAGGTTTATACCAAAAAATGGTGACCTCTGCAGGTGGTTTAGTGGTTGGTGTGCTGGCATTTGTTTGCTACCACTGGTTAAATGCACGCCTCGATAAATTGGCGCATCGTATGGAAGACACCCAAATTAAATTTCTTGACATTCTGAACGAGCCAAGTAATTAAGCCTAAATAAATCATCCTTAATCAGTAATTTTTGAAAAATGGGTTTAAGAAAAAAACATAGAGAATCAGAAGTAAGCACAGATTCATTGAACGATATCATGTTCTTTCTGTTGTTGTTCTTTTTGATTTTATCAACCATGGTAAGCCCTAATTCAATCAAGGTGAATTTACCAAAATCAGATCCTAACGTAACCGTTGAAAATAATAAGAAACCAATACATGTGGCTGTTACAAAGGATAAAAAATATTATGTGAATTCGGTGGAAGTGGCACAAGCAAATATTGAAGCAGAAATTTCAAAATTGGCTGCCTTACAAACCGAACCTACCGTTTTAATGCACCTGGATAAAGAGTTGTCGATACAAGATGAAATTGATATCATGACCGTTTGTTACAAATTAAAATGTAAAACCGTATTAGCCACCGCAGCTACCAACAAATAATGATTCTTACACGATCAGAAGAAAATAAAAACAGGGCCATTTCTGCTTCCATTACGGCAGTTATTTTTGGCTTGTTATTGCTTTTCCTCATCCTTTTTCAATTGATTACACCCAATCCTCCTTTTCCTGAATCGGGCGGCGGCGGCGGTCAAGAATTGGCATTGGGCATGATGAATGTAGGCAATGATGATATTGATTTTGGTTCGATGGGTGCAGCTACCGAAGTGGTAACGGATAAGGAAGAAACCAAAGAGAACATTCTCACCGACGAAAGTGGCGAAGTAGTGCCCATGGCAGAACCTAAACCTGAATTAAAAGAAAATAAAATGGTGATTAAACCGGTGAAACCTACGCCGGTGAAAGAAGTTGTGAAGGAAAAAACGGAAGCAGAAAAATTATCAGAGAAATTTAAAAAGAACAGTGGCAAAAATGGCGGTGGCATTGGCAACAATGAAGAAGCAGGCCAAAATGGAGCGCCCGATGGCGACCCTTTTAAAAACGGTACAGGAGGCTCAGGCACCGGAACCGGTGGCGGCAATGGTGATGGCGATGGCACCGGAACAGGCCCGGGTAAAGGTCCCGGATTTGGTGGCGGTAAATATGGCATCGACTTAAAAGGCCGTGCAGTGGTGCGCCCACCCAAATTACCAAACGACACAAAAGAAGAAGGAAAAGTGGTGGTTGAAATTACAGTTGACACCGAAGGTAATGTGATTGAAGCCAATCCTAACGGTCGCGGCACTACCACCAGCAATGCCATTTTAAAAGCCAAAGCCAAACAAGCTGCATTGGCGACCAAGTTTGATGTAAACGGCAAATTCGAAGAACAAAAAGGAACGATTACAATTATATTTTCATTCAATTAAAATGACGTACCAGCAAACGCTGGAATATTTATTCACCAAGTTACCCATGTACCAGCGCGTGGGAGCAGCAGCTTATAAAGCCGATTTAAGCAATACGCTCAAAATTGTTGAACACCTGGGCAAACCACATACCAAAATTAAATGCATTCATGTAGCCGGCACCAACGGCAAAGGATCTAGCAGCCACATGTTGGCAGCCGTGCTTCAAAAAAGTGGTTATAAAACCGGCTTATACACCTCTCCGCATTTGCTCGATTTTAGAGAAAGAATCAAAATCAACGGTAAAATGATTCCCAAAAATCATGTGATTGATTTTGTAGAAAAACACAAAGAAGTATTCGAACAAATTCAGCCTAGTTTTTTTGAATGGACCGTTGGCTTGGCATTTGATTATTTTATGCAAGAAGAAGTTGATGTTGCCGTCATCGAAGTTGGTTTAGGCGGTCGTTTGGATTCTACCAATGTAATTACCCCAAAAGTTTCGCTCATTACCAATATCAGTTACGATCACATGAATTTATTGGGCGATACCCTTGAAAAAATTGCCGCCGAAAAAGCCGGTATCATCAAGAACCGAGTGCCGGTTGTCATTAGCCAATACCAATCTGAAACAGCACCTGTTTTTACGCAAACAGCAAAAGAATTAAAAGCACCAATTGAATACGCTGATAAAAATTATAAAGTGCTAGCGCATCAGCAAGAAAATAAACATCTAAAACTAAGTTTACTGAATAAAAAAACAGAAACCCAAGAACACTACGAATTAGATTTATGTGGTTTGTATCAAATTAAAAATTTGTTGGGCGTACTCGAAACACTCGAACACATTGAAAAAGCAGGCTTTATTCTTGAAAAAGAAAATATAAAGGCCGCCTTAAAAAACGTGACTGAATTAACCGGCTTGCAAGGCCGATGGCAATTGATACAAGACAATCCTAAAATAATAGCAGATACCGGTCATAATGAGGACGGGATTAAACAAGTGATTGAAAATTTAAAACAAGTTCAATTTCAACATTTGCATTTTGTTTTTGGCGCAGTGAATGACAAAGATATTTCTAAAATTTTACAACTCTTACCAAAGGATGCCCATTATTATTTTGTGAAGGCAAACATCCCCAGAGCACTCGATGAAAATGAATTGATGCAAATGGCACTCAAATTAAAATTAAAAGGCAAGGCCTATGAAACTGTAGAATTGGGTTTAAAGGCCGCAAAAAAAGCCGCTAAGAAAAACGATTTAATTTTGATTGGCGGTAGTACCTTTGTAGTGGCAGATGCACTCATGATGCAATCAGCCTAATCAATAAAGCCATTGCTTTATGTTCACAATAACAATTTTAAAGTTTTGAGATAGGCCGGTAAGTGTTTTAATCTTGAACCATACCAACTAAACATTTCACCATCCACTTGTATCACTTTGGCATGCGGTAAAAGTTGTTGAATGGCCTCGGCATGTTGTGCATTAAAGGGAAAAGGTTCACTTGATAAAAAACAAAAATCAGGCTGAAGTACCATTAATTCTTCAGGCGACAAAACCGGATAACGTTCTAAATGTTCAACGGCATTCGTAAATCCAATTTCAGTGATTACAAAATCAATAAATGTATTTTTCGCAGCCAGCATGTATGGATTGTTCCAAATAAAATAAGCCACCTTGCCTGAAGGCATCGTTTTTTTAATACCTGATAATTGCGCTTTTATAGAATCAACCATTTCTTGCGCCGCTTCTTGTCTGTTTAAAATTTCTCCCAAACTTAACATCATTGCGTAAGCCCCATTAAAATCAATTATATCACTGACCCATACATTAAATTCACTTTGTAAAGTCCTAATTTGAAGGGCATCATTCTCTTCTTTATTGGCAATGATTAAATCGGGTTTTAAAGCCCTAATTTTTTCCAAATGTAAATCTTTGGTGCCACCTACTCTTTCAACCGATCTAAACATTTCTTCGGGCTGAACACAAAATTTTGTGATGCCCACCAATTCTTCTCTTAAACCCAAATCCCACAAAAACTCCGATTGTGAAGGCACGAGCGAAATAATTCGATTGGGGCAATTCGTAAAATGTAATGTTTGTCCAATTTGATCCTGATAAGTCATTGCCTGCAAATTAACGGAATAAAATAAAAAAATGCATCTTTACACCGTTTTGTCAAAAGCTTTACAAGGACATATTGCACTTTTTGCGGCACAATTAATTTATGCCTTAAACTATTCCATTGCCAAAGGCTTGATGCCGGGCTTTATTGGTCCAATGAGCATTGTGTTTTTCAGAATCATTGGTGCCACTGCCCTATTTTGGATTTTATCAGTTTTTGTAAAAACTCAAAAAGTTGAGCGCAAAGACCTTTTTAAACTGGCTTGGTTGGCACTTTTTGGTGTAATCATCAACCAAATCTTTTTTATTTACGGCTTGAGTATAACAACACCCATAAACTCATCCATCATCATGATCTCAAATCCCATTATTGTTTTTATTTGCACCCTCATAATCTTAAAAGAAAAAATTACTGTTTTAAAAACAGGGGGATTGATAATGGCCATCACCGGTGCGTTTTTAATTTTACGTTACCGAGGCAACTTTGAAGTTGGGTCCGACACCATTGCTGGCGATGTGATGACCCTCATCAATTCAGCATCTTGGGCTTTTTTTATTGTAATGGCAAAACCCATCATGATGAAGTACAATACTGTTACCGCCATGCGTTGGTTATTTTTATTTGGCAGCATTTACATTATACCCATTGGCATCAACTTTGCCATGGATACCAACTTTGCGGCCTTTAATCAGCATGCCTGGTTGGCCTTGAGTTTTGTGGTAATTGCCACCACTTTTTTAGCTTACCTTTTAAACTTGTATGGATTGCAGGAATTAAGCAGCAACACCGTGAGTGCTTATATTTATTTACAACCATTTTTGGCTTCTTTATTTGCCATTGCTTTGGGTGAAGACCATTTAACAGCAACCAAAATTTTTTCAGGTGCACTCATCATTTGCGGTTTGTATCTGGTGAATAAAAAATCAAACAAAATTACAACATGATTAAATCAATGACCGGCTTCGGAAAAGCCACGCTAGAATTAGAAGACAAAACGATTCAAGTTGAAATACGCTCATTGAACAGTAAGGGAGCCGATATCAGCTTACGTCTTTCTTCTGGATTAAGGAATTACGAATTGGAAATTCGCAACGATGTGTCGAAACAGTTGGAAAGAGGCAAAATTGATTTAAGTGTTTACATTGAATCGAAAAAAACACAAACCCCGGTTGAAATTAATCTCGATTTGGCCAAGGCTTACCACGATCAGCTCAAGAATTTAGCCATTGAACTCAATGTGCCTTTGTCGGATGCCATTCAACAAGTATTAAAATTTCCGGATGTTTTAAAAAGTGAAAGAAAAGAAACCGATGAAAACGAATGGCCGCTCATCAAAAACTGTATTAACGAGGCTGTTCAACAATTACAAAATTTTAGAACTGTTGAAGGCGAATCATTGATGCGTGATTTTAAAGAGCGCTTGGGCAATATTGCCCGTTGTTTGGAAGAAATTAAAACATTTGACCAAGCCCGCATCAGTACTATCAAAGAAAGGATTCGCAACAACATCGATGAGGTAGTTGGCAAAGGGAAATTAGATGAAAACCGTTTTGAGCAAGAATTGATTTATTACATTGAAAAATTAGACATCAATGAAGAAAAGGTGCGTTTAAAAACCCATTTGGATTATTTTATGGATACATGCCATGAGGCAGCACCCGGACGTAAACTCAATTTTATTGCCCAAGAAATTGGTCGCGAAATCAATACCATTGGATCAAAAGCCAATGATGCCGCCATGCAAAAACTGGTGGTGCAAATGAAAGATGAACTTGAAAAAATGAAGGAACAGGCAAATAACGTTTTGTAAGTTTATGCATCAAAAATTGCAAATATTACAAACCAATTTTGGCATTCACTGCTTTTAAAATTTCTGCTTCTGCCACAATTGTTTTTTCTTCAATTTCTTTTCCTTTGCTTACAATATCATTTACAAATGCCTTATCATGATAACCGGTGGCATTAATTCTTACATTCATAAATGCCCCCATCACCGCAGCTCTTGCACACAAAGCGCCTACGCCTGCGTCGGTAAATGAATTCGGATTACCTTCGGCCACCATGGCCTTTATCAATGCCAAACTTTCGTAACTTAATTCCATCACCTTAAAAGGAATTTCAATGGCGAACTTGGTTGCCTCTTGAATGGCTTGTGTTCTTAGCTTTTTTTCTTCTTCAGTTGATTTCGGCAAGCCGAAAGCCGTCATAATTTTATTAAATGCTGCGGTATCGGCATCTACAAGTTTGATCAAAGCATCCTTAATGCCTTGTCCTTTTTCTGCCCACACACTAAATTCTTCCCATCGATCGTCCCAACCCTTTTTGTGGGAACTTAAATTCGCCACCATTGTTGCCAACGATACGCCCAAACTGCCAACGTAAGCCGAAATTGAACCTCCTCCAGGGGCAGGACTTTCACTTGCAGTTTCATTCGCAAAGGCACTCAAGCTCATATTCACCAATTTGGCATCTTCTTGCTTGCGTAATAAAAATTCAATGATCCTTTCTTCCGGATTAAAAGGCGCCAATTCATCCAAACCCATTGATTTTACAGCTATTTTTATGAGCTCTGCTTCACTAACACCCAACGATCGTTGCTGCTTTTTCAAGAAATATTTTCCGGCATCCAACATGGCGTTTAAAGGAATTAAGCCTACCAATTCAGAACCCGTTACGCGAATACCACGTTTATTCGCCTTTTCACACACCTCATCAAATGCCACATGTACAGGCGTAATGTTGATGTTTGTTAGGTTCATTGAAATCTGCGCAATGCCATATTCTTCAATATACCAACCAATGGCTTTAACGGCTTTTAATGAGCCCGGTATACTTTTTGCATGACCATTTTCATCCAACACTATTTTTCCTGTAATTGGATTGCCTTCACGCATCACACGGCCCGCTTCACGCACATCAAATGCAATTGAATTGGCTCTGCGCGTTGACGTTGTATTTAAATTCACATTGTATGCCACCAAAAAATCACGCGCCCCGATAACAGTAGCGCCTCTTTTTACATCGTATTCGGCCGGACCAAAATCAGGTTTCCATTCTGGTAATTTTATTTTCTTAAAAAATCCTTCGTATTCACCGTTGCGAATAACCGATAAATTGCTTCTCGACTTATTTGCTTGGGCTTCTTCGTATAAATAAACTGGCAATGCAAGCTCCTCTCCCACGCGTTTGGCCAAAGCCTGCGCGTAACGGGCAGTTTCTTCCATGCTAATGTTGCTAATGGGAATGAATGGGCAAACATCGGTGGCACCCATGCGGGGATGTTCGCCTTTGTGTTTACCCATGTCGATTAATTCACCGGCTTTTTTAATGGCTCTAAAAGCGCCTTCAATCACCGCGTTTGGTGTGCCCACAAATGTCACAACTGTTCTATTGGTGGCCTTACCCGGATCAACATTTAATAATTTAAGTCCTTCTACACTTTCTATTTGGTCGGTGATTTGTTTGATAATGTTTAAATCATTGCCTTCACTGAAATTGGGCACACATTCGATTAATTGTTCCATCATTTTAAACTTTAAGTAAAAATCAATTTTTAAAGCTACCAATATTTGCAAAAATCGCAAAACAGCAAAGCAAATACTTGCTAATAATTAAACTTTGCCGTCGAACAAATGTTCCAATTCTGCTACATCGAAATATTGCAAATCCCTTGCAAAGGCTCGCAAAATTCAATTATTCCCTGCCCAGATGTCGCCTTAATTTTGCTCAAACAAAAACCAACAATCATGAAAAAAACAATTCAAATTTTAAGCTTGTGTTTCGCTTTAACAGCAACCTTTCAGTCATTATCTCAAGAAAAATCAAGAACCAGTTTGGCAGTGGTGAGTATCGATACAAAAGAATTAAGTATTGATCCCATTAGCTTAGGTAACTTAGTGAGAACTGAAGTAGAAAAACTCGACACCTTTAATGTTACCGACCGTTACGATGTGCAACAATTTATGGAATCGAACAAAATTAGCATGTCGAATTGTTATGGCAAGGTGTGTTTGGTAGAAATAGGAACCCAACTAAAAGTTCAAAAAATGCTTACCGGTTCGATTGAATTGGTCGGCAAAAATATCAATGTTACTTTCCGCATCATCGATGTACAAAAAAATGAAGTTGAACGCACCTATGTACACGAATTTTTAAGTTTACCCGATGAATTAAAGAACATGATTAAATTATCGGTTGCACAAATGTTCAACAAAAATTACGATAGAAACCTAATGGATAAATTATCCAAAAAGAATGCCTTCGATAATAGCAACAACAACCCGCAAACCGATCGTTTAGCGCTTGATGGTCCGCGCATGGGCTTCACAAGTTTTACAGGTAAAAATTTACAAATCATTCAGGGTAAAAAAAGTGAAGGTGGATTTGATCTATTTCCGGTGATGTTTCAATTTGGTTACCAGTTTGAAAAACAATATTTGAATGAAGGTAATGTGCAAGCTTTATTCGAAGGTATTCCAATGATTACAGGTTTAGACCAAGGTTTTTTCATTCCAAGTTTAACAGTATTACACGGTTTAAGAAGCAATGTGAATGGCTGGGAATTTGCTTTTGGTCCGTCGATTAATATTGCAAAAATGGCCTCAGGGTATTATGATGCAAGTGGCAATTGGAACTTAGAAGGTTCATGGGATAAAACCGGCAAAAAACCCGAAATGACCACCCGTATGGATTACAGAGGAGACTACAGACTACAAAGTTATTTTGTTTTGGCGGTAGGACGAACTTTTAAATCAGGAAAATTGAATATACCTGTTAACGTATTTGTGATTCCCGGAAGAGACGGTTTTAGATATGGCTTTTCGTTTGGTTTTAATGCCAGAAATAATAAATTTTAATCTAAAACCCAAGGGCTGCCTCAAAAGGGCGGCCTTTTTTTATAATTGCATTCGGGCAGAAGGGATGCAGCTGAGATCGGAAAATTCTGCATTCAAAAACTTAAAATATGCACTCACACCTATCATGGCAGCATTATCAGTACAGAATTCAAACTTGGGAATAAAAGTTTTTATTTTAAATTTTGATTCCAAATACAGCACTTGTTTTCTTAATTCAGAATTTGCCGAAACACCTCCAGCAATTACAAAATTCTTGTATTTGCCTTCTTGAAGCAACACCATCACATTTTTAAGTAGCACCTTAATCAAATGACTTTGATACGAGGCACAAATATCATTTAAATTGTTTGCTATAAAATCTTTATCAAGTTGAACTTGCCTTTGAATAAAATATAAAAAAGATGTTTTTATGCCACTGAAACTATAATCATTGTTGGGCACTTTGGTTTCGGCGAATTTATATTTTGTAACATCACCTAATTGTGCGTATTTATCAATGAGTGGTCCACCCGGGTAAGGTAATCCCAAAATTTTTGCTGCCTTATCAAAGGCCTCTCCAACTGCATCATCAATTGTTTGCCCAAGCAATTCAAAAGACAAATAATCATTCACCTGCACCAATTGCGTGTGTCCGCCACTAACGGTTAAACACAGAAATGGAAATTCGGGAAATTCTTTTTTGTCTTCATTCTTTTCTTTCACAAAATGGGCTAAAATATGGGCCTGCATGTGATTTACTTCAATCAAAGGCACATTTAATGCTAAAGCCAATGATTTAGCAAAAGATAAGCCAACCAACAAGCTGCCCATTAATCCCGGACCGGAGGTAACCGCAACGGCATCAATTTGATTGAGCGCGACGTTGACTTGTTTTAGTGCTTCATCAACAACCAAAACAATATTTTTTTGATGGTCGCGACTGGCCAATTCAGGAATTACCCCTCCGTGCAGTGAATGAATAGATTGGTTGGCGGTAACATGACTCAACAAAACATCATTCAACATCACGGCGCAAGAAGTGTCATCACAACTGCTTTCAATCGCTAAAATATAGTTGTTTTGTTTTTGCATTTTTTTATGAAAGGCCTGCTTTATTTCTTTTATCTTTATTGGCTACCACAATGTTAGGCAAAATTAGCAGAATATTTTTTAAGTCGGTCGGGCTACTTTTTGTTGCCTTGATAATCCTATGCTTTGCCTTGTATTTTGCCATTCAAAGTTTTGCATTTCAAACATGGTTAGCGCAGCGTGTTAGTGCTTATTTGAGTGGACAAATGAATACGGAAATCAAAATTGATAAAATTGCTATTCGTTTTTTCAAAAATGCTGAATTAAAAGGACTAATGATAAAAGATCAAAAAGGTGATACACTATTTGCCGGAGATTTGGGATTAGCAATACACACTTTTGATTACAAAAAGAAAAAAATATATTTCAATGATATTCGAATTTTAAACGCAGTGAGCAGAATAAAATTGGCTAAAAACGACAGCAATTACAATTATCAATTTATAGCCGATTATTTTAAATCTGATAACAACAGTGATACAGCACCTTCAAATTGGAACATTCGCATAAAAAAAATAACGCTTCAAAATGTATGTTTCGCATACAAAAACTTGAACGATACGGTAAAGCTCCCCAACAATATTAATTACAACAACCTTGAACTTAGTGCTGTAAATGGGCAAATTTTATATCCCATTATTGCCAAAGACAAATTTATTTTTGAAATTAAAAACTTAAGTTTAAAGGAAAAATCAGGTTTTCATTTAAAAGAACTTACTGCAGGTATACACTTAAGTTCACGTCAACTGCAGGCCGAGCATTTGCGATTGGAAACCGACAAAACATTGATTAAAGCCAATTTGTATTTTAATTACGGGCATTGGCAAGACTATACAGATTTTATAAATAAAATTCACATTGTTTCGAAATTTGAAGACTCTACCAAATTAAATTTTGGCGACATTGCTTATTTCGCACCGGCCTTAAACAAGTTCAATGAAGAATTACAATTTTCGGGTCATATTTCAGGTACCGTGAGTGATTTTAATTTGAAAAAATTTAAACTAAAGTACAGAGATTACACGCAATTTAAGGGCAACCTGAGTTTAACCGGCTTGCCGGATTTAAGCAATAGTTTTTTGCATTTCGAGGCCAAAGTTCTTTCAACCAATTACAAAGATTTGGTGCAATTTCCGATTATGAACGGTGAACAAACCACTTATTTAAATCTCCCACCTTCGATCCAAAAACTTGGTACCACAAGCTATAAGGGCAAGTTCGACGGATTATTAAATGACTTTACCACTTACGGCATATTCACTTCTGAATTGGGTTTGATTGACTCAAAACTATCGATTCAACTTGGGGATAAAAACAAAAATATACATTACCAAGGCAAGATTTCAACTGAGTATTTTGATTTGGGAAAACTATTGGGACTAAATGATTTTAATGCCATTTCGATGAATAT
This sequence comes from Sphingobacteriaceae bacterium, assembly GCA_947453445.1. GTDB lineage: Bacteria > Bacteroidota > Bacteroidia > B-17B0 > Aurantibacillaceae > Aurantibacillus. Next base: position 15,580 of record CANGGP010000031.1, on the reverse strand, counting down.
GGAATTAAAGGGAGAGGGATTAGATTTAAACAGTATTAACAGCGAAGCAAAAGGACATATTGACAACATTCAGATTCAAGGCTACAATTACAGTAAAATAAAATTGAACGGCAGCTTAAATGAAAAAGTGTTTAATGGTTATTTTTCTTGTTTAGACACGAATGCCAATTTTGACTTTAACGGCAGTGTTAACTTTAAAAGGCAAGTGCCTGAAATGTATTTCATTTCTTCCATCAACCGATTAAATTTAAACAAGCTCCATTTAACCAGTTTGCTTGATAGTGGAGAATTTTCATCTCAGTTATTCATCAATATTTCAGGCGACAACATTGATAAATTAAGCGGACAAATTAATTTTGACAATTCAGTTTATAAAACAAAAACAAAAACTTACAAATTAAATCGGTTTAACTTAGACTTAAATCAAACAGCAGACACTAAAAGTATTACACTAAAATCGGCCTATTTTAATGCGAACATAGCCGGTCAATATAAATTGGGTGATTTCGGAATTGCCGCGCAGAACATACTGGCACAATATTATCCAAGCTATTTTAAAATTGAAAAGCTGAATAAAATCATTAGTGATCAATTTACGTTCGACATCAACATAAAAGATTTCCAAACCATACATGATTTATTATTACCCGACTTAATGCTGAGCAAAGGGAGTCGAATTAGCGGCAATTTCAATGCGTTGAATCAAAAATTGAATCTTGATTTTACCAGTACCTTGCTGAGCTTTAAACTCTTCGATATTCGTCAACTCAATTTAAAATTAAATCAAATCGACAAGGCGGTTGTGTGTGACGTAAATGCTGAATCGGTAAAAGTTGGCGACAGTGTTGGTGTTGAGCAACTAATGGTGAATTTAAAATCACTTGATCAATTTTTATCTTACCAATTAAACTGGGATAATCACCACGTCCCATTATCAAATGGTTTATTAAAAGGAAGAATTATATTCGACAAATTGCAAACAGCATTGTACAACGACAGTTTGAGAATATGCATCAATGATAGTGTTTGGAAACAAGAAAATTTAAGTGCCTTGAGTTTTGGCAAAAATGGATTGGCGATTCAAAAACTAGAAGTAAGTCATAATAACCAATCGATTGGGGTGAATGGCGAATTTTCGATTCATGAAAACGACAGCTTACAATTCAAAGTCAACCACATCAATTTGGCGCAATTTAATCCCATCTTAAAATTATTTCACGCAAAGGTAGAAGGTGAAATGAACGGATATTTGTACTTATCGCAACCAAACAATCATTTTGCAATTGATGGCAATGTGAATTTGCAAAGGTTAAAAATGAACGACAATTTGGTTGGTGAATTATCGCTGAGTTCGACCTATAATACAAAAAACAAGTATTTGAATTTACATGGTTTTACATCACTTGGTTTACAAGATGAATTTGGTAATCAAATAAAAAACATTGCATTTAACGGTAATTACTTCCTCGACAATCGTCCTGACTGTATTGACATTGATTTGATTGCAAATCCGGCGAACATTAAATTATTGAATCCTATATTAACCGATATTTTAACCATTAAAAACGGTTACTTGAGCGGGAAATTAAAAATTCACGGGTCACCCGAAAATCTTTTATTAGATGGGAAACTAAGATTATTTAACACTGAATTAAAAGTAGATTACACCAATGTGGTTTACAACGTGAGTGGCGACATAGAGGTAATGCCTGATCAGATAAGGTTTTCGGACATCTTGTTGCGTGAAAAAGGCACAAAAGCCGCCGCGCAAGGAACCGTAAATGGCAACATATTTCATACGAAGTTTAAAAAAGTTCAACTTGATTACGACATTAATTACAAAAACATGTTGGTGTTAAATACCACAGAGAAAGAAAACAGTTTTTATTACGGCAGAATTTACAGCTCAGGGAGAGCGGGTATATACGGGTACTTAAACAATTTGAGTATGCAAATATTTGATACCACCACAAAAAATTCGCGTTTTGTAATGCAACTCGATGGTCCGAATGAAATTGAAGACGATGACTTTGTTCACTTTGTAAAAAAGGACACTAACAAGGTAAAAAAGGAGTTAGATTTTACAGGATTTAATTTAGATTTATCAATTAGCGCCACGCCAAATGCTTCGGTTCAAATAATTTTGGATAAGCAAAATGGCGACATGTTAAATGCGCAAGGGCAAGGAAATATCAATTTAAAAATTAACACGCTGGGTAAGTTTGAAATGACCGGTGATTATTTAATCACGAACGGGGATTATTTATTTACCCTTGAACATGTGATCAATAAAAAGTTTGACATTGAGGCCGGCAGCAGCATATCATGGAATGGTGATCCACTTAATGCCGACATAAATGTAGCAACGAGTTACAAGCAGAGGGCATCGGTAGCAGCCTTGTTAAACGACACAACCGGCGTGTATAAAAGCCGATACGCTGTAGATTGCAAATTGTTGTTGTCGGGTAAATTATTTTCTCCAATGATTAACTTTGCCTTTGATTTTCCGAATATCGATGCCACTGCAAAAGCTAGAATTAATAATGTATTAAGTGACGAAGGTGAGTTAAATCGTCAGGTGTTTTCGTTTTTATTATTTAGAAGTTTTGTGACGCCACAAGTTTTTAATGCTAACGGTGGCGGGGTAACAGCTGCTGCTGCCTCAACCAGTAGTGAATTATTAAGTAATCGCATCAGCGGATTTTTAAACTCATACTTTGGTGGTTTACCGGGCCTAAGGGACTTACAACTGGGATTAAATTATCGACCAGGCAGCCAAAACACCAAAGAGAGCGTTGATTTGGCGCTTAGCAAGCAGTTTTTGAATAACAAAATGAGTGTAGACGGAAATTTTGGCATGAACAATACCCAGGCCGGAAATTCGGGCAATTTTATTGGCGACGTAACGATTGATTATAAGCTTACCGATGATGGCCGCTACAAACTCACCGGTTTTAACCGAACCAATACAAGTGCTCAAATTACCACGGCAGGCGGCCCTTACACTCAGGGTTTTGGATTTTTTTACCGACGAGAGTTTAACAGCTTGCGAGATTTTATGAATAGGAATAAAATGAAGTAAGCTTAATTGTTTTCTTCACTATCTTTCTTAAAAATGCCGGTAATTTTTCCTGTGAATTGTTTTACCTGCACATATTTGTTCGGAATCGAAGATGAACCAATGTCGCCAAAAGCCCCGTCTTGTAAGGCCCTGCTGATATCGGGGTAAAACACAATGAAACTTGTAAATTCACTTGTTTTATTCAATCGTTTGGTCATTTCATCTAAATGATAATCATAAGAAATAGTTTGAACCCTGGCATTGAGGAAAATAAAAAGGTCATCAGCTTTTGAGTTCAGTATATCATCGGCATCATTAAATGCTTCTTTACTGATGTAGTTGTAAATATTATGTTTTTTGTCGTTGATTACATTGGCAAAGACATTTAATGTATTTTTTGTTCCATAAATATTTGATTGGTTACCCAATTGCTTGATTACAGAATTAATTTTTTGTACCGAACGCATAAAGCCACTTTCTAATTCTGCATTTGGTGAAAGAACAACGGTTACCCTTTTAAAAGAACTGATGGGTTGTAAAATTTTTGAAATGATAACGGACTGTTTCGACTTTTTAAGAAGACCTTCAGAAACATTCCCGAAAATTAAATTCGTGGCGCCTTGATTTGATTTATAACTTATAAGTATATCGGTAATATTATAGGCTTTGGCCGTTCGCACAATGCCATCAACGATGCTTAAATCAACTTTTTTAAGCACTTCAACTTTTTTATCGCCACTTGCAATTTGCTCAACCACCCCTTCAATAACCTTTCGCACAATGTTTATCTTTTCGTCGGCTTCGGCATCATCTTCAACAATCGACAAGGGATACAAAGGCTCATTTGATGTTTGGTCTTTTAATATCAGCGCCAAATCAATAAGACGATGGATATTATCAGGATTGCTCACAGGAATTAAAATTCTTTCGGTTTTATCGTTTGTTTTTTTAACAAAATCCTTTTCTTGAATTGCAATTTTTCGGGCAGCACGCTCAGTTACAAAAGAACTCACCAAGCATGAAATTAAAATGAGAATAATGGTGGCATTTACCACATTTTGGTCGAAAAGGCCAATGTCGAATCCCACCTTAATAATGGCCAAGGTTGCTGCTGCATGCGAAACACTTAAGCCAAAAATAATATTGCGTTCATACTTGTTGTATTGATAAATCAAGGCTGTTAACCAAGCAGCAAAATATTTGGTGAGTAACCCAACCACTGATAAAATGCCTGCAAAAACAAGGGCCTCACTGCCTTTAAAAAATAGGTGAATATCAACCAACATACCGGCACTGATTAAAAAGAAAGGAATGAACAAGGTGTTGCCGATGAAAACAACCCGATTCATTAAAATACTACTGTGCGGGATTACTTTATTTAAACCCAATCCTGCTAAAAACGCGCCAATGATGGGTTCCACACCTGCTAATTCGCTTAAAAATCCTGAAATAAAAACAACGGCCAAAACAAAAATATAATGGGAGCTGGCCTGCGCCTCGATGTTTCTAAAAAACCACCGGCTAATTTTTGGCAACAGATACAATGTAGAAAAAACCAATAGTGCGAGGGATACGGCAATTTTGAACCAGTAGGCCCCGTTTACATCGCCTGTAACAATGCGTGTGATCACCCCCAACAAAATAAGCACAGCCGAATCGGTGATGATGGTGCCGCCAAATGTTATTTGAACCGCCCTGTTTTTTACAATACCCATGTTGCTAACAATTGGATAACTCAGCAATGTATGGGTACTGAACATACTAGCCAATAACAATGCCGACCAAAATGAAAAATGAAAAATGTGGATACAAACCAAATAACCCAAACTAATTGGAATTAAAAATGTGAGTGCTCCAAAAACAAGACTCTTGTTGCGGTTTTGTGCAAATTCATTCATGTCGATTTCCAAACCTGCCAAAAACATGATGTACAACAAACCGGTTTTTGAAAGCAATTCGAAACTGTTTGTAGATTCAATGATGTGCAATGAATTTGGTCCGATGATAACGCCTGCCAGAATTAAGCCAATGATGCCCGGAATTCGAAAACGCTTAAATAATAAAGGTGAAAAAAGGATAATTAATAAGGTAAGTGCTAAAATTAGTACCGGATTTTTTAATGGCAGGTATTGATTGAGAAAATGATTGGCTTGAAAAAAATACTCCGACACTGACGACATAGGTTAATTGGTGGCTGTAGATGATGTTGCCGGTTTAGTTTTTACTTTTGGTTTGAGTTTTGATTTGGGTAAGGCATATCTGCTTCTTGGGCCAAGAAAAACTTTCTTAAAACTTGCTTCACTCAAGTGAAGTCGGTAACCAACAGAAATGCAAATGTCTTGAATATTGCACTGATTATAACCTTCGGTATAACCCACACGCATTTTATACATGAAGTAAAATGCCGAATGTTTTAAATTATAATCATAGCCAACACCAACATTTATACCGAACCAATTACTGGTAACGGTTGTGCTTTCTTGGTGAACTGCACGTAGATTGAGATAATCATTCTTGCCGGTAAAATAACCTTTAAATAAATTATAACTCACACCGGCCAAAGGATACAAATAACCATGACCATCCATAAAGCGGGTAATGTATTGCACATTCGATTCAAATGATGAAGCACTTACATTGTACCAGGTGGGTGCAAAATCAGGTGACATGTATTTATTGTATTCAAAGGTAAAACGTAAGAAATTCCCCTTATCATAAGTACAAATTATGCTTTTACCGGCGGCACCATTATTTCCTGATGAGTTACGCGGCAGGTAAACAACACTGGAATTGAGGCCAACACCGATGCCAAGATTCCATTCTTTCTTTATCAAAACAATTTTATGCGGCGTGGTCTTTACTTTTTTTTGTGAAAAGTAGGTGCTTGTCAACATCATCAACAAAACAAAGCCAAATCCTCTTAAACGCATATTTCAAAAATACTAAAATAAACGCCAGCTTATGCTGCTTTACTTTTGTTTCTAACAAGTAAAAAGAGGAGAATAAGGTTTAAAATATGTTATTTACATTTTTGTCCTTCAAAACAATGCCTACCTTTATTGTAATGAAAGTAAGACTCATTTTAGGCACATTTTTAATATGCTTGGCATCCTGCTACCAAGGCCAAACCCTTACAGCAAAAAGCAATTACACCAATTTAATTCAATTTTCAGGTATTGTACTTGATCAAGACAGTTTAACGCCTATTCCATTTGTGGCGGTAATGATTAAAGGTACATACCGCGGCACAAAAACCGATTATTATGGTTTTTTCAATTTGGTGGTGAACCCCGGTGATGAAATTGAATTTCTTTCTTTGGTGCACAAAACACGCAGTTATAAAATTTCAGATTCTTTGAAACAAAAGTTTTATTACGCGATTCAGGTGTTAACCAAAGACACCATTAAACTAGAAGAAGTAGCTGTATTCCCATGGCCAAGTAAGGAAGATTTTAAAAGGGCCTTTTTGGCATTGGATTTAAAAGATACAGATGCAGAGCGCGCGGATCGGAATTTAGTTCGTGAAGACATGACTTATTTAGAAAGAAATGCATCTGCCAGTTCTACTGAAAATTACAAATACATGATGCAAAACATTTATACCAAAGTGTATTCGGCAGGTCAACAACCAAGCATTAGCTTATTAAATCCTGTTGCATGGGCTAAGTTTATTCAGGCTTGGCGCGATGGTAAATATAAAACCGACGCTAAAAAGAAGAAGAAATAACATTATTTCCCTGTACGCATTCTTCGCACCTGCCTTCTGGCCTTTCGTTCTTGACGTTTGGCTGCTTTTTTATTTTCGCGGGCTAAAATTGCACTTGGCTTGTTCTTTTTTTTCTTCTCAAGATATGGGTTATAGGATTGTCGGTGACTTCTCCAACGCTTCCAAACACGTTTATGCGATTTGCTGCTGTATAAATTATCTTGCGCAGATACTGTTCCAAAAATGAACAACACAGAGATAAAGCAAAGCAATAACTTTTTCATTGCTTAAAATTGAGAAGAATCAAAGAATAAATGTTGAGAATCTTAAAAATGTTTTGAACTGAGCAGTCTTAAAAGTGAGAAGGCATTAATCTTGTAATTCCTTCACCCTACTTTTGGTTTTGATGAATTGTAACCATTGCATTGCATCCATTTCATTTGAAAACATTTTTAAAGGCGATTTGGGCGGATTGATAGAATTCATGAAATTAACCAACAAACGAACGCCCAAGTTGGGAGATAATACAGCCGTAGCAATGCGGTTTTCATTTAAGATGCCTTTCGATAAAAATGCTCTGGCTTCGGGACTAATGCTAAAATGGCTTCTGGCATCATACATCACCAATATTTTATGGCTGCCAAGCAATTCTAAACTTCTTTCGTGGTCTTCTTTCAGGGCCTCTATATCCATATGCACTCCTTCAATGGCTTTCATCCAAACAATGCCTTGTTCATCGATCCACTTTTCGTTGATTTTGGTCTTGATATAATTTTGCTTCAGCATTACGCTAAACTACAAAAAATTCGGAATTCTAAACCGGGGAAGTATTGTTAAAATATGCACTTAGCGCCAATGAAAGAGTTCGCCTTGAATGCATCAGTTTATTTGTTTTTTAGTTTGTCGACAAGGTATTGTCCGGTAAAAGATTTTTTCTCTTTGACTAAATTTTCGGGTACGCCTTCAAAGAGAACTTGTCCGCCATTTTCTCCGCCTTCCGGTCCCATATCGATAATCCAATCGGCACATTTAATCACATCTAAATTGTGTTCAATCACCACAATTGAATGTCCTTTATCAATTAAAGCATTAAATGACTTTAACAATTTGGCAACATCATGAAAATGCAAACCGGTTGTTGGCTCATCGAACACAAATAAAGTAGGCGCCACATTGTTAATGGCGATTAAAAAACTCGCCAATTTAATTCTTTGCGCTTCGCCCCCACTCAGGGTGCTGCTGCTTTGACCTAACTGAACATAACCCAAACCCACTGCTTGCAAAGCATTTAATTTTTCGTTGATTTTAATTGCCAAGCGATTTTGCAAATCCTCACCAAAAAAAACAACAGCATCATCTACTGTTAAATGCAAAATATCGGCAATTGATTTGCCACGGTAAGTAACTTCCAAAGTTTCGGCCTTATAACGCTTGCCTGCACAAGCTTCGCATGTGAGTTTGATATCGGCCATGAATTGCATTTCAACGGTAATTTCACCTTCACCTTGGCAAACTTCACATCTGCCGCCTTCAACATTAAAACTAAAATAACCGGGTTTATATAAACGTGTTTTTGCCAAGCCTTGTGAGGCAAACAATTCTCTGATATCGTCAAATGCCTTTACATAAGTTACCGGATTGCTTCGCGTTGATTTACCAATTGGATTTTGATCAACAAATTCTAATTGTTTGATTTGTTTTAAACTGCCCCCAATCAAATGGTCGTGGTTCACACTTTCGTAATAACCATCTAAATACCGCTGGAGAAAAGGAATCAATCCTTTTTTAATAAGTGTTGATTTGCCTGAACCACTCACACCTGTTACACAGGTTAGCGCGTGCAAGGGGAATTTTACACTCACGTTTTTTAGGTTGTTATCATTTAGATTTTTAATCTCAATGAATTCTTTCCATGAACGACGGCGCGAAGGCACTTCAATTTTTAATTGATTGGTGAGGTATTTGGCCGTAAAACTTTGTTTTGATTTTAAGAGATCTTTGTGTGTTCCTTGAAAAACCAAATGCCCGCCATTGGTGCCGGCTTCAGGACCAATGTCAATGAGTTCATCGGCTTGCAACATAATTTCCTCATCGTGTTCAACAATGATGACGGTGTTGCCTTGTTTTTGCAATGAACGCAATACTTTTATTAAACGCAGGGTATCACGCGGATGAAGTCCTATGCTGGGTTCATCTAAAATATATAAACTACCAACCAATGTACTGCCCAATTGTGTGGCTAAGTTGATACGTTGACTTTCACCACCGCTTAAAGTGTTTGCAACCCTGTTTAAGTTAAGGTAACCCAATCCAACGTCACATAAATATTGTAATCTGTTTTTTATTTCAATCAACAAACGTTTCGATACTTGGGTATCGTGTTCATCCAATTTTAAATTTTCAAAAAATGGCAATAATTTTTCAACCGGACTTAACACCAAATCATTTAAACATTTATCGGCCACCCTCACGTAATTGGCATCTTTCCGCAAACGGGTGCCGTTACAATCAGGGCAATTGGTTTTGCCGCGGTAACGGGCCAACATCACACGGTATTGAATTTTGTATGTTTCTTTTTCAAGCATTTTGAAAAATGCATTCAAACCTTCGAAGTACTTATTGCCGGTCCACAACAACTGGTAATCCTCATCACTTAATTCGGCAATGGGTTTGTGCACCGGAAATTTAAAATGGTGTGCGTTTTTTAAAAGTTGATTTTTATAATAACTCATTACCTCGCCATTCCAGCATACAATGGCACTTTGAAACACCGATAAACTTTTATTCGGCATTACTAAATTAGGATCGATGCCAATCACGCTTCCAAATCCTTCGCAGGTTTTACAGGCTCCAATGGGATTGTTAAAGGTGAAAAAATTCACTGATGGTTCTTCAAAGGCAATGCCATCGAGCTCGAACAAATTACTAAAATCGTGTTTTTGATAGCCTCCGTTTGTTTCTTCAATCCATATTTTACAAGCACCATTTCCTTCGTAAAAGGCTGTTTGCACTGAATCGCCTACCCTGTTTACAAAATCTTCATCATCGGGTTGATTCACTAAACGGTCGATCACCAAATACACTTCGGTACCCTTTTTAATTTTTTTAAAATCAATTTCGCTGATGCGTTGCACTTGTTGATTTACGATGGCCCTCGCAAAACCTTGCTGCATCAACAAATCAAGTTGTTTTTGAAAAGTTCGGTCGGGTTTTTCGAATACCTCAGCCAAAACCAATAATTTTGTTTCGGCTTTTAATGTTAAAACAAAATTCACCACATCACTCACTGTTTGGCGCTTCACCTGCTGTCCGCTAATTGGACTATAGGTTTTACCGATGCGTGCAAATAGTAATTTGAAATAATCATAAATTTCGGTGATGGTGCCAACGGTACTTCTTGGATTTCGCGAAATTACTTTTTGTTCGATGGCGATGGCGGGTGAAATTCCTTTGATGTAATCCACTTGGGGTTTTTCTAAACGTCCCAAAAACTGTCTTGCGTAAGCCGATAAGCTTTCAACATAACGCCTTTGCCCTTCGGCATACAAGGTATCGAAAGCCAATGATGATTTGCCTGAACCCGATAATCCTGTAATCACAATCATTTTATTTCGGGGAATGGCCACGTCAATGTTTTTTAAATTGTGTTGCCTGGCACCTTTAATGATGATAAATTCTTTTGGATTCAGTTTAGAAATGTCTTGGTTTTGGCCCATATAGCTAGTCCATCAATGTTTTTAAATGTTGTAATGTAGAAGGATCAGACCATTGAATGATGCCGACACTTTGTTTTACAACTTCGAATTTGGTATTTAAAATATAGGAAGTAGGAATTGAATTGATACCAATGGAGGCAAAGTCGGCATTGAGTTTTAAAAAGGTAAAGGGATAATTTCGTCGGCTTTTAAATTGTTCGATTTTTTCTATTGATTCGTCGCTGAGCACCAATACTTCAACATCGGCAAGTGATTCAGTTTTTATTTGGGATAATTCGTTTAATTCATCGATGCAATTTGGGCACCATGATGCGGCCATGCAGACTATCACTTTTTTTCCTTTTAGACTTTGTAAATTAAAAACTTCATTTTGAAGTGTGCGTACCGGTAAATTTGAAAATTGTATGCTTGGGGCTTTTTGATATTTTTGATAAACATAAAAGGCACCAATGATGAGCAGCAACAGGAAAAAAAACAAGTAAGCTCTATTGTTCATAATACATCTGAAAAATAATTAATTCATTTACAATTTTGGCGGCAAAAAGTTTAAAAATACAAATAGATTTGCAGGATTACTTTTGTTTTTGTTAACCAACATATTTAAGCTTTTGTTCAAGATCATCATTCTGTTGATTTTGATCTCAATGGGCTTTGTATTGCTTTACAAGTGGGTGCCGGTGCCGGTTACACCACTCATGCTGATTCGTTGTGTAGAACAAAAAGCAGATGGTAAAACAATGACGCTTAAACACAATTGGGTTGGATTGGAAGAAATTTCCCCAAAACTGCAATTGGCGGTGGTTTGCAGCGAAGATCAAAACTATTTAAAACATTTTGGATTTGATTGGCTCGCCATTGAAAAGGCTTTAAAGGATAACAACAAAGGTAAAAAACTAAGAGGAGGCAGCACCATTTCGCAACAAACCGCAAAAAATGTATTTTTATGGTCGGGAAGAAATTTTGTGCGAAAAGGTTTGGAAGCGTATTTTACTTTGTTGATTGAGTTAATGTGGAGTAAAGAAAGAATTATGGAAGTGTACCTCAACAGCATTGAAATGGGCGATGGCGTTTACGGTGCTGAGGCGGCGGCCAAATATTGGTTTAACAAAGAGGCTAAAAACCTTAACAAAGATGAAAGTGCAGCCATTGCAGCAGTTTTGCCTAACCCATTAAAATACAAAGCATATCCGGCCAGTACTTATATTTCGAAAAGAAAAGAGTGGATAAAACAACAAATGAGTTTTTGGGGCAATCAATTGGATTATAACCGATACAATGATGAAGACGCCAAAACAAAAAGTACCAATAAGAACTAAGAAGAACTAATCAATGAACCGCTTATACATTCTCTATTTTATTTTAATCATGTTCTTAAGTTGCAGCAATGCCTCTGATACGGTTGTAGAACATATTTATGCCAAAGCAGCGGCTATCAAAGAGCCGGCATCGGTTAGTAAGGAACAAAAAATAATGGCTTCTAAATTAGAGGACTTGTTTACCGGCTTTCACAAATCAGGCATGTTTAACGGCAGCATTCTGGTGGCCAAGGCAGGAAGGATTATCTTTCAAAAATCACTTGGCATTGCTAATAAAAACACCAAAGAACCTTTAACTGATTCATCGATGTATCAATTGGCGTCTGTTTCAAAGGTGATCACTGCCACTGCCGTGATGCTGTTGCACGAGCGTGAAATGATTGACATCAACAAAAACGTACAAGCGTATTTTCCCGATTTTCCATACCAAGGTGTTACGGTTAAACAATTGCTTTGTCACCGTTCGGGTTTACCCAATTACCTTTACTTTTTAAATCACGAAATATATTTGCCAAATTACCAAATGAGCAATGAGGATATGTACAAGTTTTTGGTAAGCAAAAATCCAAAAAAATATTCTAAACCCAATTACCGCTTTAATTATTCCAATACCAATTATGCCTTGTTGGCTTTGTTGGTTGAAAAAATCAGCGGAAAAAGTTTTCAAGATTTTGTGCGTGATGAACTTTTTAAACCACTGGGCATGAAACACACCTGCACCATCAGAGACATTGATTTAAATAATCCGCTTTGCACCAAACCCTATGATAACCGTTGGAGACCGGTAAGCTTTGATGCTAGCGATTATGTGCTTGGCGACAAAAGTATTTATTCAACACCTTATGATTTATTTTTGTTTAGTGAGGCATTGTATCAAAATAAAATCATTTCAAAAGCCACGCAAGACCTGGCTTATAGTCCTTATAGCAAAGAAATTAAGGCTGCCAATTATGGTTTTGGATGGCGCATGAAAAACTTTAACGATCCAATTAAAAAAGAAGTGTATCACAATGGCTGGTGGCATGGCTACCGTTCATCGTTTCACCGACGCTTGAGTGACACCTTAACAGTCATTATTTTAAGTAATCAATTGAATCAGGCTGCTTATCACACACACAAAGTTTACGAAATTATCGACAGCACCACCGGAACTGAAACTGAAGATGGTGAAGAATAAAATTGAAAAACAAACATGTTTATATTATACATTAAAGAAATAAGAAGTTTTTTAAGTTCATTAATAGGCTATGTCAGCATTGGTGTATTTATTACCATGATTGGCATCTTCATGTGGATTATACCTGCCGATGGCGGCGGGTACAATGTATTAGACAATGGATTTGCCAACATCGATCCCCTATTTTTTATCGCGCCATGGGTGTATTTGTTTTTGATTCCGGCCATCACCATGCGCTCGTTTTCGGAAGAGAAAAAAAACGGCACCATCGAATTGTTGTTAACACGTCCATTAAGTGATTTACAAATTGTGTTGGCCAAATATTTAGCGGGTTTTAGTTTGGTGATTGTGTCGTTGTTGCCAACATTAATTTATTATTACAGCGTACATCAATTGGGTGCGCCCAAGGGCAATATCGATACAGGCGGTATGTGGGGCTCCTACATTGGCTTGTTATTATTGGGTGCAGGCTTTGTGGCCATTGGTATATTTGCATCGGCCATTTCCGAAAACCAAGTTATTGCATTTATTATGGCACTCATCATGTGTTTCTTTTTATACATGGGCTTTGAATTTATTGCACAAAGCAATGTGTTAGGTAAACTTAGTCCGATGGTAAAAAGTTTAGGCATCAACGAACATTATGTTAGTTTAAGCAGAGGTGTGTTGGATACCCGCGACGCCTTATATTTTATCAGCATTATTGCCGTGTTTAATTTATTTACCAAATTGGTTTTAGAAAGTAGAAAATGGTAAAGCAAAATACATTACAGCATAAAAACACCAAAGGCAAAGACATTTTATCTTTCTTGGCATTATTGGTTATTGTGATCTTCATTAATTTTTTGGCCTCCTTTTATTTTGAGCGCTTTGATTTAACCTCCGAAAAGCGATATACCTTGGCTTCATCCACCAAAAGTTTATTGCAAAATTTGGATGATGAAGTGTATTTAAAAGTGTATTTAAACGGCGATTTTAATCCGGGTTTTACAAGGCTTCGTAATGAAGCCAGAGAAATATTGGATGAATTCAGGGCTTATTCAAAAGGGCATTTGCAATACGAATTTATTGTGCCAGGTGAGGGATTAACAAAAGAAGAAAGTACAAATCTTGACAAACAGTTGTATGAAAAAGGCTTAATTCCCGAAACCGTTAGTATACGCACAAAAGACAAGACAACCGAAAATGTAATTTGGCCCGGTGCCATTGTAAGTTACAAGGGCCGCGAAAGTGTATGGCAAATTTTCACACGCCAAAGTCCGGGCATCGACCCTGAAACCTGTATTAACAATAGCGTTGAGGAATTAGAATATAGTTTAACCAATACCATTCGTAAACTACAAAGAACAAAAAAAGCAGAAGTAACATTCATTCAGGGCCACCGCGAACTCGACACCATTGCGCAATATGATTTTATGCGCAGCTTATCGGAGTATTACGAAGTAAATCAAACAACCATTCCAAAAGGACGCGAATTAAGCGCTTTAAAAGGCAGTGATGCCATTGTGATTTCGCAACCTGACACAAGTTTTACTGATAAAGAAAAATATGTGATTGATCAATTTATCATGAACGGCGGTAAGGTATTGTGGTTGATTGATCCTGTGTCGACCAACCGTGATTCGTTGCGCAAAGGCGGCTTTACCATGGGCATTAACCGACCTTTGGAAATTGAAGACATGTTGTTTAAATACGGTGTGCGTTTAAATCCAGTTTTAATTCAGGATCGACAATGCGGTTATTTAAAGATGAACACCGGCTTTCAAAAAGGCCAGGCCAAATTTGAAATGTTTCCATGGCTTTACACACCTTTGATTTTATCGAACAGTGATCATCCGATTGTAAAAAACCTCGACTTGATAAAATTCGATTTTGCTTCTACCCTTGATACTGTATCCGCCAAAGGCATCAAAAAAACCATCTTATTAAAAACATCGCGTTATACAAAAACACAACCAACACCTACAAGAGTTTTTCTCGCCATGGTGACCATGCCCATTAAAGAATCACAATTTATTAATTCATACCAACCTGTGGCTTGTTTGTTGGAAGGAGAGTTTAGCAGTTTTGTGGAATACCGTTTGCCAACGGCTTTGTTAAACGACAGCAACTTTAAGTACAAAGACAAAAGCAAATTCACTAAAATGATAGTGGTATCGGATGGTGACGTGGCGCGCAATGACTTTAACGGTGCTACCGGACAAATTTATCCTTTGGGTTTTGATAGAAACACACAACAAATTTTTGCCAACAAAACATTTTTGTTGAATTGCATTAATTATTTGTTGGATGACGAAGGCATGTTACAATTGCGTTCGCGTGAGGTAAAATTACGTTTATTGGATAGAAAGAAAATTGAATCACAACGCGCTAAATGGCAAATGGTGAATGCGGCCTTGCCATTGGTTTTATTAATTGTGTTGGCCTTGGTTCAGTTTTATATTCGCAAGAAAAAATACGCTGCTTAATGCTTGGCTTATTTTAATCAAACAAATTAAAATTTGTTTCGAGCAATTGGTTTTTTACAGCAAACATTACCACGCCTGCAGTATTGTTTACGCCCAATTTGGCCATGATGTTTTTTCGGTGGGTATTTACGGTGTG
>CANGGP010000030.1 GCA_947453445.1 Sphingobacteriaceae bacterium | reverse complement strand
TTGTTGAGCGCGGTGCTAAGTGTGTTGATTTTTGTGTTGTTGTGTGTTGTTGGCAAGCAGTTGCAGCCGGCTAAAATTAAGATGCTTTTATTGTCGAAAGGGGAATGAGGATACTTTATATATGCGATGAATATCCTCCGGGAAAAAACGGCGGCATTGGCACAATGGTGCAGGTGATGGCCAGGCAATTGGTTCGTTCGGGGCATAGGGTAGTTGTAGTTGGTTTGTATGAGCACGGTTATGGATCGAAGGATTTTGAAATGGATGAAGGCGTTGAAGTGCATCGCATTCGGTATGGATTCAATTTGAAGGAAGGATCGTTGTTGTGGCGGGTTTACAAAAAACTACCAAGGCTTGTGAAACGCGGCTTGTTGGGTAAGCGTGAAATAGCCCATTATATCAGCAAAGTAAAAGGTTTGGTGAAAGAGAAAGAAATTGATTTGATTGAAATTGCAGACTGGAGCACCTTGTCGTTTGAAACCGGCATTGGTATTGATTGGCCTCAGTTTAGTTGTCCTTTGCTCGTAAAGCTGCATGGATCGTATACTTATTTTCAAACTGAGTTGGGTGAAAGCATTCATAGCCAATTGTATAAAAATGATTTGCGATTGATGCAAAGGGCGGATGCCATTGCTTCGGTGAGTTTATACACTGCCGAGCAAACGCGGACTCTGCTGCATATTCAGGCGCCCATTGAAGTGTTGTATAATGCCATTGAAATTCCGCCGGTTGATTTGAATCGAAGAATAGATGCGAATGCTGTGTTTTTTTCAGGCAGCTTGGTGCCAAAAAAGGGTATTTATCAATTGATGAAGGCTTGGAATTTGGTGCTTGCAAAAAAACCGGAAGCCACATTGTGGGTTTACGGAAAAGGCTCGAACAAAGCTTTAAAAATATTGTTGAATGAAAAAGCTTTACAGAGCGTGCATTTTGAAGGTCATGTGAATCGGGTTGAGTTACTGTCGCAATTGTCAAAGTCGGCTTTGGCTGTTTTTCCGTCGTACTCTGAAACATTTGGTTTGATGTGTATTGAGGCCATGAGTAGGGCCTGTGCGGTGATTTATACCAAAAGGTCGTGCGGGCCTGAAATCATTACAGATGGGCTTGATGGGGCATTGGTTGATCCCGACAATGTACAGGAAATTGCAAACACAATTTTGACACTTTTATCGGATCATCAATTAAGAAAACAATATGCAGAAAAAGGCTATGAAAGTGTTGGAAAACGTTTTTCAATAGAAGGTTCTGTGCAAGCGCATTTGAAGGTTTATGAGCGGGTGATTCAGGCACATACTATGAAGCAAAAAAACTTTAATTTCACCAAGTGACATACTTAAAAAATGGTATAGAAAGGTTAAAGGCAATGGTCAAAAATATTGACCCTGTGCTTTTATTGTTTTTGATTTTCGTTTTGAATTTTAGGTTGTCGTTTAAACTCATTGCTTTGGTTGGTGTTTATTTGTATCGCCCAAATTTTAAGTTTAAAAAGGACGGGATTTTTTACTTCTATTTTTTGATGGCGGGTTTGGCAGTCATTAATTTTGTTTTTGTTTCGGGTGATTATTCATATGCCCATTTGATGGTGTTGCTGAGTGGTTCGTTAATATGGATGGCTTGTTTGCTGTGTTATCATCAATTGCGATTGTCGGTTGATACTTTGGATAGTGGCAAGCTCATTAAAACTTTGGAAGTTTTAACGTTGCTCAATTTTTTGGTTTCTATGTTTGATGTGGTGAAGGTGATGTTGATTACCAAAACCATCAATCCTTACACCCAAGTTTCACCGCCGCCTTATGGCATTTCTTCGGGCGATTTAATTGGCGGGGTGTATGGCGGCATGCACTTGGTAAATACAATTATTTGTTCATTGTTGTTGGTGTTTTTTGTGTACAGAGGTTCATTGTTGTTTGTTGTTTTGAGTTTGATTCCTTTTTTGTTGACCGGCAGTAATTTGGGCACTTTTATTTTGGGTGGCAGTTTGTTGATGATGGCATTTTTAAAAAGAGGTATTGCTTTCAAGAATTATGCTTTTTTCTGTTTGGCATTTATTTCACTTTTTTACATCAAGATCACGCCTGATAATCAGCGATACATGGCGAGTGTATTGACAAAAGCAACAAAGCAGTTGTTTGGAAAAAAAGAACAAAAACAGATTATTGACAGTATTGCTGTTAAAGCCGACACCATGTTAATAAAGCATGACTCGTTGCCACTGGTTTTGGCTGCTGTGAAACCCCTTAAAAAGGAATTGAGCAAAGAGGACTTGATTATTCAATACATTACTTATCGTAAAAAAATATTGCATTTGCAATTGGAAGAAAAACAAGCGGTGATTGATTCAAGTTTGATTAGAAGAATGTCGGTTGTAAGAAAACGAAAAGAAGATTTGGCGATTAAATTAAACGATTATGTTTTTTTCAGAAGAGATTCGGTGGCGCGCTCTAAATCGAATATGGCAATGTTTGAATATGGGCGGCTAAAAAAGTTTGATTTGGATCGCGAATCGGGCAAGATTACCTCATTTAAACAAACCGGTGCTTACTTGTCGGGCGACATCAAGCATGCATTATTTGGTGCAGGTATTGGCTCATTTTCTTCGCGACTTGCTTTTATAACTTCGGGTATTGTTGATGATTCACGCTTGTTAATGGCCTTGCCGCATTATGAAACCGAGGCATTTAAAAATAACCACAAAGCTATTTTTAAATATTTGATGTATAGAGATGACGAAACGCACAGTATTACCAATTTACCATTCTGTTGGTATAATCAGTTATTGGGCGAATATGGACTTTTAGGACTTTTGGTTTTTTGTGTTTTTTATTGTTTTTATTGGCTCAAACGATTTAAACAATTGCGTTACGGCAGGTATTTGTTGGTGGCCATGTTTGGGTTTTTCTTTTTTGATTATTGGTATGAACGTGTAAGTGTAATGGTTATTTTTGAATTGTTGATGTTGTTAGATTTGAAATTAAACAAAGCAGTAGAAAGTTAAATGGAAGTTCCAATAACGGTTTTAATGCCGGCATACAATGTTGAGAAATATATCAAGGAAGCCGTTGACAGTGTGCTAAGCCAGAGCTTTACGCAATTTGAGTTGTTGATTGTGGATGATGGTTCGAATGATGGCACGGCAGATTTGATACGCGCATATTCGGATAACAGAATTCGTTTAATTCAACAGGCCAACGGCGGCGTGTCGGCTGCCTTAAATACCGGCTTAAAGCAAGCCAAGGGAAAATACATTGCGCGTTTTGATGCCGATGATGTATGTTATCCTTTTCGTTTGGAAAAACAATTTCAATTTATGGAGGCACATCCAGACTACGTATTAATTGGTTCGGATGCAGATTACATGTGTGAGGAGGGAGAGTTTTTATTTACGAATCACAACGTAGGTTATAGCAATGAAGAGATACAAGAAAGGGTTGATGTGTATTGTCCTTTTATTCATAGCACAGTGATGTACAAGAAGGAGGTGGTTGAAAGATTGGGCGGTTATGAGGTGTTGGCTTTTACCTTTGAGGATTATTTTTTGTGGAAGAAGTTAATTAAAGTAGGCAAGGTGTGTAATTTTAAAACACCGCTCATTAAAGTGCGGTTTAATGCCTCTTCGGTAACCATTGATGAAAAGGATAGGGGTGCAGAATTTACACGTTTAAAAAAGAAGGCCTTGGCAACAGGCAAAATTAGTGCAGAGGAAGGTGCGCGAATGAAAGCAGGCTTAATAGGTATGAGCAAAGAAAAAAAGGAAAGTTCGTACCACCGCATGTTGGCTAAAAAATATTTGTGGAACAATTATCAACCAGCCAAAGCCAGGAAACATTTGCTAATATCATTAAAAATAGAGCCGATAAAAATTCAAAGTTACCTTTTAATGATGATGTCGTTTTTACCTGAAGCGGTGATTAAGGCAGTATACAATTTAAAATGAGAACAGAAGGAAATACCAAAAAGAATGTCTGAAATAAGAAATTGAGTAAATAAAAAGATGAATGTGTTGAATCGATATGCGGCTGCTTTTAAGCAGATTGAAGACAAAGCCGAGCGCTTTCGTTTTTTGTTGATTCAATGTTTTATTTTTTCATTGCCTTTTGATCGCTTGTATTCGTCGGTGATTTTGATTTTATTAAGCGTTGTTAGTGTATTCGATATTAACCTTGATAAATTGAAATCCATCCCACGTCAGTTTCTTATTTTTCAATCGCTGTATTTGCTTTCCTTGCTCTGGTATTTTATGTCGTATCACAAGCAAAGTGCAGGCTTTGTGCTTGAAAAACAAATGGCGCTTTTTTTATTCCCATTAATTTTGCCATTGGCAATAAATTTTGATGCTGAAAAATTAAAAACAAGTATCAAAACACTTTGTGCAGCTACCATAACGGCTTTACTTTATTTGTTTACCTGTGTTATATGGGAAGTGGTGTTTGATTTACAATTGCCGATTAGCAGTACATTAAGTTCGGGATTGTATTTTAACCACCAATTTTCGAAACCACTTGACATACATGCCGGCTATTTATCGCTTTATGTTGCCATGGCTATTGTTTTTTTGATACGCACTTTTAAGCGTCAACTGCCATTAAAAAACAAGCTGTTGTTGTTGATTGCCTTGGTTTTGTTATTTGTTGGCATGTTTTTTCTCGCTTCCAGAAATACCATTTTGGCGGTGTGTTTTATCTTGTTGTTTGTAATGCCATTTTTCAGACTCAAAAAAAAGTTTAGGTATTTTTCGGTGATGATTGTGTTGCTTGTGATTGGTTTTTTGGTGGTGAACAAAGTGCCCTATTTGAAGCAACGTTTTTCGAGTGAAATGGTGATGGATTTAAACTCCAATGCAGGCATCACCGGCATTGAAAATTTTAAAGTTTTAGAACCCCGTTTCGACAGGTGGTCGGCGGCCATGGATCTTGTTAAGCAATCGCCTTTGTTGGGATTTGGAACAGGTGATGAAGAAGCCATGTTAAAAACCGCCTATATGCAAAATGGTTTGTACATTTCATATATTTTGGCTTTTAATGCGCACAACCAATACTTATCAGTTTTGATTAAACATGGTTTTGTAGGTTTAATCATCTTGCTTTTATCCTTGTTTTATTACTTCAGACTTGCCATTCAGGCGCGTGATTTTATGTATTTATCATTTTTGTTGTTCATGGGTATTGGGTTTTTTACTGAAAATATTTTAGACGCCAACAAAGGGATATTTTTCTTTGCCCTGTTTAATACATTTTTTGGTTATCATTGTTTGAAAAAAAGAAAAATTACCAAATCGCATTCAGCGGTTGATTAATCAAGATGATGAAACATGATGATTTTTTTTGAAGTAAATAAATTTTAGGCATTGGAACTGCATAAAAAGAAAATATTGTTTGTGATGCAATTGCCGCCACCGGTGCATGGTGTGTCGGTAATGAACGAAATTATCCGCTCGAGTAAAATCATTAATGCGCAAATTGACTGCGACTATATTAACTTGGCCACGACCAAGGATATTAAAGATTTAAGAAAAAGTGCCTTTTACAAGTACTTTGTGACCTTAAAGATTTTAATGAAATTGGTTTTTAAATTGGCGAGCAAACGATACGATTTTGTTTATATCACCATTTTTCCTTTTGGATTTGCCTTTTATAAAGATGCGGTGATGGTGATGGCGGCTAAACTAATGCGTAAAAAGGTACTGTTGCATTTACACACTTACGGTTTTAAAAAAGCTTCAGAAAAATCGTCATTGATCAAAGGAATTTACCGTGTTGTTTTTAAAAATACGCGGGTGATTTGTTTATCGGATGCATTGGTTGAAGATGTGGAGAGGATTTACCAAGGAGAGGTGGATATATTACCAAATGGCATTCCGCAGGTTAACTTCGAGAATCATTACCATGTGAATAAAGCAAACACTGGATTTTTGTACCTATCTAATCTGATTAAGGGTAAGGGCATTTTATTGATTATGGACGCTTTGGTTATTTTAAAAAACAAAGGGCTTCAATTTAAACTTCGGGTGGCAGGTGCAGAGGGTGATGTAAGTTATGCCATGCTGGAAAATTTGATCGAAAAAAATCAATTAAGGGATTATGTGACCTTGTTAGGACCTAAATATGGTGAAGAAAAATTGAATGAATTTAAACAAGCAGATGTATTTTTGTTACCGAGTGATTACGATACATTTGGCTTGGTGTTGTTAGAAGCCATGCAATTTGGTGTACCTTGCGTAGCCACAGCAATTGGAGCAATACCGGATGTAATAGGCAATGGCAGAGGTGTTTTGTTGCATGAATTAAAGGCCGAAGTATTGGCTGAAAAAATGGAAATTTTAATGCATTCGCCTGAATTACGATTAAAAATGAGTGACTTGGGATTTAATTATTTTAAGTCTAATTTTACTGTGCAAGTATTTGAGCAGCGATGTTTGAATGTATTACTTGGTAAAGCTGATAAAGTGAATAAACGGCTGGTAAAAAATAAATTATGAGAATCGCTATTTTGGGCACTAGGGGCATTCCAAATAATTATGGCGGATTTGAACAACTTGCCGAGAATCTTTCCTTGGGTTTGGTAAAGAAGGGTCATGAAGTTTATGTATACAGCTCCAGCAACCACGATAATCAAGAAGAAATTTGGAATGGGATTCACATTTTGCACCAATATGATCCTGAACATAAGGTGGGTACCATTGGGCAGTTTGTGTATGATTTAAACTGCATTTTAGACTCTCGTAACCGAAATTTTGATGTCATCTTAAATTTGGGATATACCAGCAGTTCGGTTTGGATGGGTTTGATTAAATCGAGCACTCGGGTTGTGACCAACATGGATGGTTTAGAGTGGAAACGCAGTAAATATTCAAAATCAGTACAACGTTTTTTGCTAAAGGCTGAAAAATGGGCAGTGAAAAGAAGCGATGCTTTAATTGCTGATTCGATTGGTATTGCGCATTATTTAAAAAACAAATACCACGCAAATAGCACTTATATTGCTTATGGTGCAAAATTGTTTGATGGTGCTGATCAATCGGTGTTAATACCCTTTAAAGCTGAGCCATATGCCTATAATATGCTCATTGCAAGAATGGAGCCTGAAAATAATATTGAAATGATACTCGATGGGGTGCATGCATCAAAATCGACTTACCCCTTTTTTGTTGTGGGCAATATTAAAAATAAATTTGGTCAGTATTTAAGTGCCAAATTCAGTAAAGACCCACGCATTGTTTTTACCGGTTCTATTTACGATGAAAGCATTATTAATAATTTAAGATATTATTCAAATGTTTATTTTCATGGTCATTCAGTGGGTGGCACTAATCCCTCACTCCTAGAAGCCATGGGTTGTAGAAGTTTAATTGCAGCGCATTTGAATGAGTTTAATAAATACATTTTAAAAGAAGACGGGCTTTATTTTACCAATGTTCATGAGGTATCGGTGATTATAGATAATACCAATAAATTGGATGCAGTGAACGCAAAACATGTTGAAAATAACTACAATAAAATTCGCGACGAGTTTTATTGGGATAAAATAGTGGCACAATATGAGCAAGCCTTGCTCACACAATAAGTCAATTTTGCGTTTTTCTTTAATTTTAATGGTGATTATAAGCAATTGAACAGGCATTCAAAACGCATACTAAATGCTGATGAAGCATCCATTTCAGGATAAAAATAAGCCCAAATAAATGTATATTTACCCTTTATTTTATTGATGAAAACAGTCATTACAAGTACAGATAAATCATTTCTTAATATATCGGAATTAAAGCGCTATGGCGGTTTGTTCAAATACTTATCGTTACGTGATGTTTTTGTGCGATACAAACAAACTTGGGTAGGTTTTGGTTGGTCAATTATTAGGCCCTTAATCAATATTGCTATTTTTGGAACATTGAGTTTTTTAATGGATCGTAAAGTCAACTTTGTCGATAATTTTTTGATGGTTTCAATGGGTGTGGTATTTTGGCAACTTTTATCTACCGCCATATCCGATGTAAGTAATTCCTTAGTCAGTAATGCCAACATTTTGACCAAAGTTTATTTTCCTAAAATTATTTTGCCTGCTTCTAGCTTGCTTGTTTGCTTTATTGATTTTTTAATAGCCTTTGTTTTGTTTTTTATATTGTTTGTTATTTTTAAAGGCTTGCCTACCTGGCATTTTATTTTTCTGCCTTTGGTGATTTTATACGGTCTTGTTTTTTCTTTTTCAATAGGCTTGATATTTTCAACGGCTTCGGTTAAATTTAGAGATGTTAAATTTATCTTGCCATTTGTGCTGCAAATTTTGTTTTATGCCTCGCCGGTTTTTTTAAGTTCCGAATTTGTTTTAAACCTGCATATGCCAGACGCTCTTAAAGTCATTTATCAAATTAATCCCTTTGTTTTTATTATCAATGCTTTTAAGTTTTGTTTTTATGGTTGCTTTCAAAACTTTAGCATTACATACATGGTAATTTCTTTCGGTATTACGCTTCTTACCTTGTTTGCCTCGATTCGTTATTTTCTAAACTTTGAAAAATCTTTTGCCGACTTTATATGATTATGAGTGAAATTGCGATAAAGGTTGAAAATGTAAGTAAGAAGTATAAATTATTGCATAAACAACAAGAAGCAAGTGATTCGTTTGTTGGCAATTTGACTAGAAGTATTAAAACTTCATTTAAGGGTCATGGGCATGAAACAACTGAAGAGTTTTGGGCATTAAAAGACATTAGTTTTGAAATAAAACGTGGCGATAGGGTTGGCATTATTGGTAGAAATGGAGCAGGTAAATCTACCTTACTAAAGGTGTTGAGCCGAATCGTAAAACCAAGCTTTGGCCGAATTGAATATACGGGTAAAATGGCAAGTCTGCTCGAAGTAGGAACAGGCTTTCATGGTGATTTAAGTGGTCGCGAAAATATTTATTTAAATGGTTCTATTTTGGGCATGAGCAAAAGGGAAATTGATTCAAAGTTTGATGAGATTGTTGCATTTAGCGAAATAGAACAGTTTTTAGATACACCTGTAAAAAAATATTCTTCCGGTATGTATGTCCGTCTAGCATTTGCTGTAGCGGCACACCTTGATCCTGATATTTTAATTGTTGATGAGGTGCTGGCCGTTGGCGATGCAGCATTTCAAAAAAAATGTTTGGGCATGATGGAAAACGTGAGTCAGAAAGAAGGAAAAACAATTCTGTTTGTGAGCCATAACATGGGGCAAATTGCAAGTTTGTGCAATAAGGGTATTTTATTATCAAAAGGTTTGGTCGAAAATCAAGGCGACGCAAAAGATATTATTAATTTATATTTTAATGCTGGTGGTGCCAATAAAAACAATGCATTGACTTATGATGACAATGATAAAAAGGAATACGTTATTAAAGGCATTGCTCTGTTGAATTCAAAGAGGGAGTTGACAAATAATTTTGCACACAACGAATCGATTGTGGTCGAACTAGAGATTCAACAAAATAAATATTTAAATGATGTGTTGATGGGTGTGCAATTTTACGACGTGTATGACAAGCGCATTTTTACCTCACAAATAATCGTGTCGGATAAGTTTGAAAATGCTAAGACAAGGAAATTTTATCTTCAAGTGCCGCCAAATACCTTAATTCCAAATAATTTTCACTTTTCATTAGGCATTCACATTCCGAACATTCAATTAATAGATGAGAAGCAACACGTTTGCGCTTTTACTGTGTATGATAATGGTTCTGAGTTTTATAAATATAATAATAGTGATATAGGTTTGGTGTTTGTAAATTGTAAATGGAATTATTAAACGAAGCATGAATTGTAAAATTTGCGAATCCCCAACGGTCATAATTTTTGAGAAAACGGTACTCAAAAAGCACAAGGTTAATTACCATCAATGTAATTCATGTCATTTTGTGCAAACTGATAAAGTCAATTGGTTGCACGAAGCATACAGTAGTGCCATCACAAGTTTAGACATTGGTCTTTTAAATCGGAACATGCGCATGTTAAATGAAATTCCAAAATTGATTGACTCTTGTTTTCCTGAAGCCAAAATTATGTTGGATTATGCTGGTGGTTATGGGGTTTTTACAAGGTTAATGCGCGACCATGGTTATAATTTTTACCGGCAAGATGTATATTGCGAAAACTTGTTTGCAAAGCATTTTGATATAGAAGATATAAAACAACAAAAATTTGATTTAGTTACAGCCTTTGAAGTGTTTGAACACTTCTCAGATCCACTCAAAGAAATTGAAGCATTGTTTGAATTTTCGGATAATGTTGTTTTTTCAACGGAGTTAATTCCCCCAATATCAAACGACATTGAAAACTGGTGGTACATTGCTGAGGAAACCGGGCAGCACATTTCTTTTTTTAGCGAGCAGTCACTCGAATATTTAGCGAAAAAATTTTCAAGGCATTTCTATACAAAAAACAGAAATTTACATTTGTTTAGTTCAAAGGTCTTAACAACTGCACAAATAAATTTTGCTTTTAAGGATATCAAATCAAAACCAATTTTTTTTGGATTAAGAACAAGACCAATTTACTTTCATGTTCAGCGTGAATCTTTGTTAGAAAAGGATTTTCAAATGATAAGAAGGTTGGAACATAAATAATATTTAATGAAAGTATATTTTGATTACCAGATTTACTATTTACAACATTATGGTGGCATATCACGTTATTTTCTTGAATTAGCAAAGGAGTTAAACGCATTAAATGTTCAAGCTAAAATTATTGCACCCTATCATGGTAACGATTATTTAGAACACGCAAAACAAGAACAATGCGCTTTAACTTTCAACCCACTTTTACGTAAAGTATTTTATAACCGTTTTATCAATAAAGAACTGGTGGTCAATGAAAAGCTGCTTCAGTATTTTTGCAAGAAAGGCACGGGTAATATTTTGCATGAAACTTACTATACAAACCGAACCAAAGTTAATTGCCCTAAAGTGATTACAATTCACGACATGATTTATGAATTGTTCAACAATAATCTTGAAGATGAACAAGTCATAATTGCACAAAAAAAACAAGCCATTCTTGAAGCAGATTTAATAATTGCTGTTTCAGAAAACACAAAAAAAGATTTGTTGTATTTTTACCCTGAAGTGAAGGATAAAGTTTACGTGGTGCATCATGGAGTAAATGCCTCACAGCATTCTGAAATAAACAGCTTTCGAAACCCTAAGCCATTTTTGCTACACGTTGGTAACAGGGGTTGGTATAAGAATTTTAATGTGTTGCTTGAAGTGTTTGCTGAACAAAAAAAAGTGAATCAAGATTTTGATTTGATATGTTTTGGAGGTGGCACTATGACCTTGAGTGAGAAAAAGATTATTGATAAATTTCAAATTAGCGATAAAGTAAAATTCATATCGGGAAATGACAATCTATTAATTAGTTTATATAAATCGGCAAGGGCATTGGTGTATATTTCAAATTACGAAGGTTTTGGTATGCCTTTATTAGAGGCGATGGCATTGGGTTGCCCTGTAATTTCTTCAAATACCAGTTCATTACCGGAGGTTTACGGAAATGCTGCGTTTACTATTAATCCTGAAAATAGAGATGAATTAATCAATGCCTTTGATATGCTTTATAATAAGCAAAGTATTGAAAATTTAATACAAGCCGGTAAATTAAATGCCTCACTGTTTACCTGGAAAAAATGTGCTCAAGAAACTTTAAAATTGTATCAAACATTAGTGTAAAATGTCAGAGCCACTCATATCCATCATCACCATTAATCTCAATAATGCCTCTGGTTTGGAAGCAAGTGTAAAAAGTGTCATTCATCAAACATTTAAAAATTTCGAGTTTATTATCATTGATGGCGCTTCTAAAGACGAAAGTTTAAAAGTGATCGATGCCTATAAAATTCATTTTGCCTATACTATTTCAGAAAAAGACAACGGCATTTATGAGGCCATGAATAAAGGAATTAGAGCAGCTAAAGGAAATTATTTACTGTTTTTAAATTCAGGTGATTGTTTGATAGATGAGCAGGTTTTGATGAAAATGTCGCCTTATTTAAATGACCTAGATATAATTAGCGGTGACATAAAAATTGAAGACAAGTTAGGTCATATCAGAGACTGTAGTTCCCATGAGCAAATTTCATTGGATTTCTTTTTGAATATCAGTTTGTATCATCAGGCAACTTTTATTTCAAAAAAACTATTTTATAATTTTGGATTCTACAATGAGGGATTTAAATTGGTAGGTGATTACGAATTTTTTATTCGTGTTTTTTTTAAGCACAACGCTTCCTATTTGCACATTCCTTTTTTTATCGCTTTTTTTAAAGAAGATGGCATGAGCAACAATCCTGATTATTTAAAAATTAATAAGACCGAAAATGATAGGGCCTGGTTAATGAATGTTTCTGAAAGAGTTTTTCAATTGCTGAAAGAGGGTCAAGATTTTAAAAGCAGCACAGTGTATTGGCTGTATCACAAAACAAAAAAAAGCAGCTTATACAAATATTTTTTTGGTTTTATTTATTTTGTAAGAACTAGCATATACCGTTTCTTAAAAAAGTAAAATGAAAAAGCTAACGATTATAACCATTAATTACAATAACTGCGATGGTTTAAAAAAAACCGTTCAAAGTGTTGTGCCGCAACTTAATCAAGAAATTGAATTTATAATAATAGATGGTGGATCAATTGATGGCAGCGTTGATCTGATTAAGGCAAATGAAAAATATATTGATGTTTGGGTATCAGAAAAAGACAATGGCATTTACGACGCTCAAAATAAAGGTATTGCAAAAGCAAGAGGAGCCTATTGTTTGTTTTTAAATTCCGGAGATTACCTTTACCAAATGAATACCGTAAAAAAAGTGATGCCATTTTTAAGTAATTTCGACATTATTTATGGAAACATGAAAATTGATAACGGACAGCAATTTCTTGATGGTTATATGCCAAAAGTTTTAAGTTTCGAGCACATGATGAATGACACGCTGTGGCATCCAGTTTCGTTTATACGTCGGCAATTGTTTAGCGAATATGGTTTTTATGATACTAATTACAAAGTGTGTGCAGACTATGATTTTTTCTTCAAAATGATTACTGTAAAAAAAGTAAGTTGTTTTTATATTGATGAATTTATTTCAGTGTTTGATTTAAAAGGTATAAGTTCTGATGAAAAAAACAAACAGATTATCGCAGCCGAAAGAAAAATAATTCAATTTTCTTATCTAAGCGAAAAACAAATTAATAAATTTCACAAGCAAATAGTATTGAAAAATCGTTTGCAAAGAATTAAGAAATGGTTTCAATAATTATTCCAACATATAACTATGCTCGCTTTATTGATGATTGTTTGAAATCTGTTTTGGCGCAAACTAATACCTTGTGGGAATGCATTGTTGTGGATAATAGTTCAACTGACGATACAACAAAAGTATGTGAAAAATACCTTATAGACAGTCGATTTAAGTACATTCTGTTAGTTGAAAACTACGGCCCCGCTTATGCGAGAAACGTGGGTTTAAAAGTGGCAATAGGTGAATTTATTTTGTTTTTAGATTCGGATGATTTAATTGAACGAGATAAATTAAATCAGGCCATGCTTTATTTAAACAATAATGTTCAAGTGGATTTGGTGTATAGCAGCATGCGGTATTTTATAGATCCTAATCCGCAAAAACTGTTTTATGCTTATCAATGTAATGAGCATGAAGATAAGCCTTGGATGACTTGTATAGATGGGGGAGGTGCCCCTTTGGTAAAAGAATTATTAAATGGCAATGTGATGGTTATTAGCTCCCCAGTTTTTAGAAAAGACGTTTTAAAAACTACCGGGCTTTTTGATGAAGCGATATTTTATAATGAAGATTGGGACTTGTGGTTAAGAATGGCACTTCATCAATGTGTATTTAAATACCTTGATTTAGAAAACACAAAAACTTTAATTCGTACACATTCTAAAAGTGCCAGCAAAGATGTTTTAAAAATGCAGATATGTGGTTTAAGTGTTCTTACAAAAAATTCCATCTTGATTGAATCTTATGGTTTAAAACCACAATTGCAGAATAGAATTAAGGATCATGTAAAGGCCATTTCAGCTTCATTATTAAAGTTGAATAGAATTGACTTTGTAGTGAAACTGGCCATGATAAAAAAAATGAAACTTTATCATTTCATATTTAGAATTGATAAAATGACCTTTTTCTTGCAACGTTTATTGTTAAAAATTTATTTATGGACATAAGGCATGACTGAAAGAGCTTTGGTAAGTATATGCATCCCCACTTACAATCAAACGGTGTTTTTAACAAAAACTTTAAATGCGATTGTAAAACAAAGCTATAAAAATTTTGAAGTCATTGTAACGGATGATTCGACTAACGATGATGTGAAAAATCTGGTTGAAAAATATCAAAGGGAATTTAAAATTATTTATGTAAGAAATACGCCTTCGCTTGGCTCACCCGCTAATTGGAACAAGGCGCTTGATTTGGCTCAGGGTGATTTAATTAAAATGATGCACCATGATGATTGGTTTGAAAGGGAAGAAGCACTCGAAGTTTTTGTGCAAAGTTTTGAAAAGAATAAAGAAGTGTCCTTTGTGTTTTGCATCAGTAAAATTTTAAATGTTGAACAAAATACTTTTTCTTACAATACACCCGGAGATTGTTTTATTAGCGATTTAGTTAAAAATCCTTTCATCTTATTTAATAAAAATAAAGTGGGTTCACCAACAGCTACCATGTTTAAGAAAACCGCTTTAAGGTTTGATGAACAAATTAAATATGTTGTTGATGTTGATTTTTATATCGCTTTTTTAAAACAGCACAAGGGCTTTCATTTCATTAAGGAGGCCTTGATTGTGAATACTAGTTATCATCAAGGGCAAGTGACAGCAAGTTCATTCAACGCCAATATTCAAATTGGTGAATACGCTTATTTATACAATAAATTATTTGGGAATAAAATTCCGAATTATGAATTGAGTAAATTTTTCTTTTTCTTATTTCGGCAATATCCTATTACGCAATTAAAAAGTATTTTGGAGTTTAATCGACCCATATTAGAACCAAAGTGGTATTTTGCATTGTTATTAAACTTAAGTAAGATTTCTATTTTCTTTAAAAAGGTTAAAAAAAAAGCCATATGATTGTTGTAAAATTATTAGGTGGTTTAGGTAACCAAATGTTTCAATATGCAGCGGGTAGGGCCTTGGCCACTAAACATGGCGTGCCATTAAAAATTGATATTAGCGCTTTAAAAAATGATTCCAAAGGGGCCTACACACAGCGCCACTATGAATTGGATTGTTTTAATATTCAAGCCACCATCGCGACAGAAAAAGATTTAGCTGCTTTTCAACCCTTTCATAACAATCAAATTTTGAGACTTGCACAAAGAAAATTTCCTTTTTTGTTTTCATCTATTTATTTTGCTGAAAGCGGCAGCCAATTTAATTCAACATTCAATAATTTAAAATCAAATAGTTATTTAGATGGTTATTGGCAGAGTGAGGCTTATTTTAAAAACATCAGAGTTCAATTGTTGAGTGATTTTGTTTTGAAAGATTCTATGCCCCGATCCTTAGAAACTTGGTGTGATAAGATCACTTCTGTAAATAGCGTTTCAATGCATGTACGTCGTGGTGATTACGTAAATTTACCCTCAGCCAATGCCTTTCATGGCTTGTGCTCTATGACATATTACGAAAATGCATTTTCAAAACTGCAAGCCGAGGAGCAAAATTTAGAGATCTTTGTCTTTTCAGATGATATTACTTGGTGCAAGCAGAATTTCAATTTTCGGGTGAACACCCATTTTGTTGAACATACTGATAAGGCATACTGGGACCTGTATTTGATGAGTCTTTGTAAACACAATATCATTGCCAACAGCAGTTTTAGCTGGTGGGGGGCTTGGTTAAATCAACATACTAACAAAAGGGTGTTTGTACCTGAGTACTGGTTCACCAACATTAAGAGTCATTCAATTGATATCTTAGCACCAAACTGGGAAAGCATTTAATCGCTTTTTCAGGCGTATCAATGCAAGACAAAACAAAAACGGTAGAAATATCAGTATTAATGGCAGTTTATAATGGTGAAGCCTTTTTACGCGAAGCCATCGACAGTATTCTGCAACAAACTTATACTGATTTTGAGTTCATCATCATCAACGATGGTTCGATTGATAAAACCGATGAAATTATTCAATCCTACACCGATCCAAGAATTGTGAAGATTGACATTGGTTTTAATGTTGGATTAATTGAAAGCTTAAACAGAGGTTTGCAACATGCGCAGGGCAAATATATTGCTCGCATGGATGCCGATGATATAGCCTTAAAAGATCGGTTTAAACTACAAATAGCAGCTTTTCAAAACAATCCAAATGCCGTTGTGGTTGGCACCGATTATTATTCATTTAGTAAGGAAGGAAAGAAAAGGAACGTTACATTCAATGATTCAGATTACTTAAAATCCCTCTTACTTTTTGGTCCTTGTTTTTGCCACCCCACCACCATGATTAAAAATGTATTCAAGGAAAAAAATATTGAATACGATCGACATTATTTGCATGTTGAGGATTTTCAATTGTGGACTGAATTATCGGCTTTGGGTGATTTTGTGAACATCAACAAACCTTTGTTCATGTACCGTTACCATGTGAATCAGATTAGTAATTTGAAACGTATGGAACAAATGCGCAAATGTGCTGAAATACGACATCATTATTTAAGCGGATTAGGATTTCAATGCAACGAAGAGCAATTAAAGACACATCATTTTATAGGTGACAATTATTTTATTAAGCATAAAAGCGAATTGGATGATATTCAAGATTGGTTAATGTCACTCATCGATCAAAATAAATCGTTAAAGGTGTTTAGTGAAAGTGCATTTCATCGAAGCATTGGTAAAATGTGGATGGATAGCTGTGGTTACACGAATCTCGGTCTTTTTGCCTTTAGAACTTATTTCCGATCAAACATTGCCGTTTTGCATAAGCCTAATATTGTACAAAAAATCACCTTATTGGCCAAGTGTATACTTCGGATGTTTAAAGAATAATTCATTTTAAATTTTAGGATAAGCCTTTTATATTGGCGATGACTTTGCGAAATTCTGTTTGCCAATTTTTCCAGTTTAAGTTGCTGTCGTACAAATTACGACTGCTTTTTCTTAAGGCCAAATAAGTTTCAGGATGCAAAATCAACTGTTCAATTTCTTTGGCAAAAAATTCGCCTTGATCTTTGTAATCAATTAATTTTCCATTGATGTTTTCTTTCAAATGGCCCTGCACCCCGCCTGAATTCGATACCATACTTGGAATACCAAATGCACTGGCTTCATTGATGACAATAGGTGTGCAATCGAAACGGGTTGGAAGCAGTAAAAGATGATGCTCCTTGTATATAGCTGATAGTTGCTTTTGACCTTCTGAACTGTTTTTATCTATAAATTGATAATAATGTAAATCGGGATTCATTAAATTGGGAGGCGGCTCACATCCAACAACCGTTAGGCTAACGGCATAACCTTTTTTATGCAAAATATCGAATGCATTATAAGCAATGTCGCCACCTTTGCTTTGCCAATAAACCCCAACAAATAAGAGTTTAAAAACTTTTTGTTGATCAAAAATAAGTTCTTCCTTTTCCGGTAACAAATCAAAATTGGCTCCAAAGGGTATCACTTTTACTTTATCTACATTGGCATTGTAATCTTGAATCACTGAATTGGCAGCCCAATCAGAAGAAACAATCACCGCTGAACTTTTCGAAATGGCTGCTTGTTCAATGGCGTTTCCTTCATTGGTTGATGATTTTGAGAGATTCGTCAAACTTTTATGGTAATTCAAACAAGAAGCAAAGGTGCCGTCGGTTATATATACAATTGGGATTTTTGTGTTTAATGATGCAATTTCGCAAGAGGCGGCAGGTGCTACAATCAAGTCAACATCACACTCATTTAGTTTTTTGGTAAAATAAGAAGCGTAACTTTTGCTCAATAAAAAACTGTGTCGGTAATCATAACGCTTACCGAAAAGTACTTGACTCAATTTGTGTCGAATTTTACCCAATAGTACTGCCAATTTGGGTTCGTGGGGTCCTAAAATTTCAACTTCGCCAAAGCTTTGCAAACTTTTGTAAATATTGTGATGCGTTCCGCTCCAAACCCTTTTATTTAATGGTGTTTCAGAGGATAAATAGGCAATTTTTAAGGGCTTGTTCATCACAGTTTAAAATTAAGGTTATTTTTGTGAAAAATCTAAGCATCAAGCCAAGCGTTAGCATAATCATTGTAAGTTATAACTGCTGGGATTATTTGGCTGATTGCCTCAAATCCTTATCATTCATCAGCTTGCCTTACGAGGTTATTGTAATTGATAATCATTCAAGCGACGGCACAATATTAAACTTAAGGCAACAGTTTCCTGAAGTTAAAACCATTGTGAACGATTACAACGCCGGTTTTTCAAGAGCCAACAACCAAGGTTTTGCGCTTGCAACAGGAGAGTTTGTATTGATTTTAAACCCAGATGCCAAACTTTTAAAGGCAGATATTTTGCTGGCCATCGACTATTTAAAGCAAAATCCGCGTTGTATACTTGGGGCTGAATTATTAAATAGCGATGACAGCGAACAAGATTCGGTGTTTGAGGTGTCGGGCGTTAAGAGCATTGCCATGGAAGCACTCTTTTTGTCGTATTTCATCAAAAAATCAAAAACAGAAATTCTTTCTCAAAATGCATTTGGTTTATCAGGCGCTTGTTTATTGATGTACGCGAATTGTTATGCTGAATTAAATGGATTTGATAATGATTTGTTTTGGATGGAAGACATTGATTTATGTGTGAGAGGCCGTAAAGCAGGCATGCAAATAGTGTATTTTTCAAATTGGAAAGTGATGCACCATGTTGGCCAATCGGGTAAAAAAAATTATAAATCGGCTATTGCCAATCAATTGATTAGTAAACTCAAATATTTGAAAAAACACAAACCTCTGATTCATTTTGTTTTTGCATCCTTATTTGTTCAATTACACATCATTTTTCGACTTGTATTATTTGCATTATTGAGCCCATTCCAACGTAAAAACCGCTTGAAATATTTTGCATATTGGCATACACAAACTGTGTTTTTTAACTATATATTTACGGGTAAAACACTTGGCTTTTGAAAGTTCTGCTTTTATCTGATACTTACAGCGAACACACTGAAAAATGGGCGCTAGGACTAGCTGAAAGCGGCATTAAGGTAGGCTTGTTCAGTTTTAACAAGGCCTCCTATGAGTGGTATCATCATCCAAACATTTCATTGTTTTATGAACCCGAAGAAAAAATAAACGCCGAAAGCACACTCACCAAATTGGCGTATTTTAAATATGTAAGTATTTTAAAAAAAATAATTAAACACTTTAAACCCGATATTTTGCACGCACATTATGCAACCAGTTATGGCATTGTAGGTGCATTGAGTGGATTTCGTCCTTTTATTTTATCCGTGTGGGGTTCTGATGTATATGATTTTCCGGGACGATCGAAATTGCATAAAAAAATATTTCAATACAATTTGCGCAAGGCCGACATGATTATGTCAACAAGCGAAATCATGAAAAAGGAAATTAAGAAGTATACCAATAAAGAAATTTTGGTGACACCATTTGGGGTGGATATTCAAAATTTTAATTTATTGGATTCACCCTCAAAAGACAAATCCATTGTTCACATTGGCACCATTAAACCAATTGAAGAGAAATACGGCATTTCTTATATTATTGATGCCGCAAAAATTTTGACAGCAAAAGGGGAACATCGTTTCAAATTTTATTTAATTGGGCCGGGTACTGATTTAGAATCATATAAAAAAAACATCCATGATCAAGGCTTGGATTCGGTGTTTGAAGTCACCGGCAGAATTCCTTTTCACCAAATCAACCAATACCATAATTTGTTGGATATTTTTTTAAATGTTTCGATTGATGATAGTGAAAGTTTTGGCGTTGCCGCTGTAGAGGCCATGGCTTGCGAAAAACCCGTTATTGTTACCGATGTGGGTGGCTTGATGGAAGTGGTGAATCATGGCGAGTTTGGCCTTATTGTTCCTAAAAAAAATGCCGAAGCCATTGCAAAGGCCATAGAAGATTTACTTCAAAATAAAAGCATGGCAAAAGAACTCGGAAAAAAGGCCCGTGAACATGTATTGGAATTATACGATTGGAAAAATAACCTTAAAAGTATGATTGACCATTACCAAAATATTTTACAGGTAAAAGCAAAATGATTTTAAAGCCTATTTTAAATAGATCTGAATTTGCAGCCTTGGTAGAGCCTCACATTGGTGTTTTTGCATCTGAAAAATGGTTGGCGGTATATGCTGAATCCTTACAAATGGTTGGCATCTACAAGGATGAAAATCAATTAATCGGCGGCTTTTATTTTTTAAATAGCAAGAAATTTGGATTCAAGTTCATCAAATTACCGCCTTATACACCACATTGTGCATTATACTTTAAAAACGAAGCAAAAAATGTTTCTTCTGAATTGAATTTTTCTAAAGAAATCATGCAAGCGCTTTGCGATTATTTAGAATCACAAAAGTTCGCATTGTGTGTTTTGGCATTTCCTTCTCTGATTCGCGACATGCAATCCTTTTTTTGGAATGATTACAAAGTGGTGCCGCATTATACCTATCGCATCGATCTTTCTAAATCAATTGAAGATATTCAAGCGAATTTTGATTCCAAAAACAGAAACGCCATTAACAAGGCCATAAAAGAACAAGTAACAGTTCACGAAAACAGCATGAGCAATGAATCGCTGTATCAGTATTTTTCTCAAACCTTGCACAAAGCCGGGGCCAATGTTTATGAATCTGAATTAAAAGCCATTTTCACCGAATTTTCTGATTCTGAAAATTCATTTGCCTTGCAAGCCAAATTAGGCGATAAAATCATTGGAACTGTATTTTGTGTTTATGATAAAAAGAACTGTTATTATTTATTAGCGGGCATCGATAAGGAAATTAAAATGCAAGGCATTAATAATCTTTTGGTTTTAAAATGCATTGAAAAAGCAAAAAACTTGGGCTGTGCGGTTTTTGATTTTGAAGGCTCGATGTTAAAGGGTGTCGAAAAATTCTTTCGCAGTTTTGGTCCTGAATTAGTGCCTTATTACACCATAAACAAAGCCAAAATATGGCTCGAAATGGCTTTAAAATTTAAAAAACGATCATCCTTTTGACCATTGAATTAATATATAGTCATTCACAGTATTTCGACGCATGGCAAAAGTTTTGCGAAAAACATGCCTTGGTTTTTAATGGTAACAATTGGTTGGCGGTATACAATAAATCACAAATTCAAGCTTGTTCCATTTTGAATAAAAATGAAGAAGTAATTGGTTGTTTTGTGTATTATACTTTTAAAAAATCAACTTTTAAGTTTGTCATTACACCTCCCTACGCGCCACACATCGATTTGTTTTATGTAAATCCTGCCGAATCAGTGGTGGGAAGAAATACGTTTGATAAAGAAATTTCAGAGGCCTTGGCGCTTTATTTTAAAGGACTTTCATATGATTACCTGAATATTAATTTGCCTTTAAATACAGTAGATACACAACCCTTTATTTGGAATGGTTTTCAATCGCGCAACCGTTTCACGTATTTAATTGATTTAAGTTTAAGCGAAGAACAACTTTGGAATAATTTATCTTCAGAAAAAAGGAAAAGCATAAAAAAAGCCGAGAAAGACGGATTGCAAATAGAATTAATTGAAGATAAAAAGCGTATCTACGATTTGGTTGTGAAAAGTTTGGACAGAAATGAAAAAAATAAAAATGCAGAGATTATTCAAAATATTTTATCGCAGTACGCTTCAATTCATAACAGTTATGCCTTTGTTGCCAAAAACGGACAAGAAGATTTGGCTGTAGCCTTTTGTTTGCGCTATGGCAAAAAAAGCATGTATTTGTTTGGCGGATTCGATGATCAACATAAGCACCATGGCGCACACGTGTCATGCATGTGGCAATGTATTTTGTTGGCAAAAAATCAAGGATTGTTGCATTTTGATTTTGAAGGATCGATGAATAAATCGATTGAACGTTATTTTCGTGAGTTTGGCGGCGAGTTAAAAACCTACAGCTGCATTGAAGATATTAAGCCGGCCGTTGCCCTTCTGTATAAAATGAAAGGAGGTTTGCCGATATAATG
This sequence comes from Sphingobacteriaceae bacterium, assembly GCA_947453445.1. Taxonomy (GTDB): domain Bacteria; phylum Bacteroidota; class Bacteroidia; order B-17B0; family Aurantibacillaceae; genus Aurantibacillus. The sequence goes on along the minus strand of CANGGP010000030.1, from coordinate 16,378 downwards.
AAAGCAATCATTTCGCACGACATTGACCACATCACCGTTTCGGAGCATTTATTTCGCGACATTATTTTACCTAAATATTTTATGCGCATGCACATTGAGTTGTTTTCAGGTAAAATTTCCACCCGAGAATATATTTTAAGATGGTCTGACATTTTTAAAAATAAATGGCAAAACATCGATGAGCTAATCACCTTTAATAATATCAACAAGGTTCCTTCTTCTTTTTTTGTGGCAGTAAATAAGGGGGTTGGACTAAACTATTCGAATTTATCGGCCGCTGTTTGGATTGAACAAATGTTGAATCGAAAATGTGAATTGGCCATTCACGGCATCGCATTCGATGATCAAAAACACATTCAAGACGAATACAATTTATTTCAACACTTAACCAATCAGTCACAATTTGGTATCCGAATGCATTATGTGCGCAATACTGAAAATACTTATCAAATGCTTGCCAAGGCCGGTTATTTGTACGATAGCACCGAACACGCCTTTAAAAATCCTTACAAAATAGGCGCGATGTGGGAGTTTCCATTTCAAATAATGGATGGATGGGTGATTGAAAATTACAAAAGTTGGCAATCGATGAATCTCGAACAAGCCAAACAAAATACCATCAAGTTAATTGACAAAGCCGCGCAAAGTAATATTCAATTTTTAGGCATTGATTTTCATGACCGCTATTTTTCGCATTCTTTTAAAACTTGGCTCGAATGGTATATGTGGTTAGTAGAATATTTGAAAGGAAACGGTGTTGAATTTGTTAATTTTAAACAAGCAATTCAAGAACTTGAAAGTTATGATGCCCATGGAAAATAGGACGAACAATCATTTACTTTTTATTATTTTGTTACTTTTTTTGTTTGCGTTTCAGTCAAACAATTTATGGGGACAAAAGAAAAAGTTAATCAGTAAAAATAAAGTACAAACTTGCACATCCACTGAAATTCACGGTAAAACCGTTTTAACCGATTCAAAATGTACATACAACCAAGCAGGCTTATTAATAGAAGAAGTAAATTACAACGATAGCGGGATTTTTGTGTCAAGAAAAAAATACAATTACAATAAAAACGGTGATTTAATTACCGAACAAAAATTTAATCAAAAACACCAAATGCTCGAAATGAGAACCACCTCATACAATGCATTAAATCAAAAAAAGGAAGAATTGATTTACGACGGTAAGTTTCAATTGTTTAAAAAAGTAATTTATACTTATGATGCCAAGGGATTGAAAGTGGAAAAGAAAACTTTTGATGCCCAAAATCATCTGATTGCCAAGAAAATTTATACTTACACCTATTATTAAGTTTTTGTTATATCCAATTTCGAACTTTGTTTTGTATTGTCAAATCAAGTAAATTAGACAAGATTGTAAACAGTAATCAAATTAAATAAAAGCAAAGAATGAACGCGTTGATGTTGCTTCAAATTTCGGATGACTTGGCCATCGCTGATGTAGTTGCTACGCAGAAAGTGGTGATGAAATTAGCACTGCGTTTGTGCATTGATTTAATATCCATTAGCATCCTTGTGCGTGGCTTGTATCATAAAATTTATCAAAAAAAGGATCTATACTTTACATTTTTCACTTTTAATTTGGTGATATTTTTAATTTGCTTTTTGTTGAACAAAGTTGATTTGAGTATGGGCGCTGCATTCGGACTATTCGCCGTGTTTAGCATGCTCCGATACAAAACTGAAGAAATATCGCTAAAAGACATGAGTTATCTTTTTTTGGTTATTGCCATTGGTTTAATTAGTGCTGTTGCAAAAATTAAGGGTGCCGGTGATGAATACGATTATGCTTTTTTAATTGGTATCAACGCATTGATTTTGTTGTTGGCATATATCATCGAATACCGCTCAAACCACCAACACGAATCGAGCCAAACCATTAGCTACGATAAATTAGAATACATCAAAAAAGAAAATAGAAACTTATTATTCGAAGACATTAAAATACGCACAGGTATTGAAGTGCAACGTGTAGAAATCGGTAAAATAGATTTGGGTAAAAATTCAGTTCAAATAAAAGTGTATTTCATTGAGGAAGAACAAACGAAATGATTGAAAAACCAAGTATATGGCTGGGTGAAATTAGTTTGGATTTATTGAATGATCTAAATAAAAACACCTTGGGCGAATTCTTCGAAATTAAATTCATAGAAATTGGCCCTAACTACCTGATGGCTCAAATGCCGGTAGTTGAAAAAACCAAACAACCTTTCGGCTTATTGCATGGGGGCGCTTCGGTTGCCTTGGCCGAAACCATTGGCAGTGTAGCGTCTTGGTGCGCCATTAACCGCGAAAAATTCATCGCTGTGGGTATCGAAATCAATGCTTCACACCTAAAGTCAGTTACACATGGCGTGGTGACTGCTACTTGTACCGCCATTAAAACAAGCGGCAAATTACACGCCTGGCAAATCGATATTCGAAACGGGGATTATGAACTTTGTTGTGTTAGTAGATTTACAAGCATGGTAGTACCTAAACCTTAGCCTTCAGCTAAATTTGATTGTTTAAGCATTAATTTAAAACAGATATCATGAAAATAATTAATACCATCGCTACTTTAGCCTTAAGTGCAATTGTATTTTCAGGTTGTGGCGGATCTAAAGATTCAGAAAACAACCACGAAAGTCAAGATTCATTGGCTACACTTAGTCACGACACTACAGCAGTAACTGTTGATGACACTGTACTCTTTAAATTCGACTTCGTTGTTGCCAATATTCCGTCGCCGGCTTCATTGATTTATGGCATCAAAAAAATGTCGAAATCATACGACAGAACCATTTTGAACGAACCCGGTAAAGCAGGTGGTTTGCCATCTGAATTTCAAAAGGCCGTGAATTTGGGCATTTACAACATCGACATGGCATATGCTGTTGTCAATAACATGGGTGCTGATGTTTTAGAATACCTCAAATGTGTGATGATTTTGGGTGATGGATTGGGTTTAAAAAACGCCATTGCAAGCATGGTAGGCAAAAGAGCAGAATCTAATTTAAGTAACAGAGATAGTCTTTTCGCCGTTTTAGACGATATTTATGAAAGAAGTGATGCCTATTTAAGAACAAACAAGCGTGTTTATGTTGCTTCATTGGTATTTACCGGTAGCTGGGTAGAAGTATTGTATTTAAGTACCAAGGCTGCTGAGTCCAATCCAAGTGCAAAAGCCGAAATGAATAAATTAATTTGGGATCAACGCTTCCATTTGGGCAACATCATTAAAATGTTAGAAGACCATAAAGGCGACAATGAATACAAAATGTTGTTAAAGGATTTGAAGGAAATTCACAACTTGATTTCTGAAGTGAAAGATGTAAAAGACATGGATGATGTAAAATCGAAGTTAATCACCGAAAGAATTCGTGACTTAAGGGTTCGCTTGTCGAATTAATAAACGTTTTTTAGAGAGCTGCTTAGAAATAAGCAGCTTTTTTATGCCATTCAATGTCGACTCCATGAATTTTTTATGAAGTTCAATCTTACAATTTATTTACGGCGTGAAAAATTCGAGTTTAAAACGCAAGGGCTTTGTTGGCGCCTAAACCAAACAAAGCAAAATCATATTTTACAGGATCAAGGGCATCAAAGCTTTTTAATGTTTCGGTGATTTCTTCAACGGCTTTCCAATCGTTTTGACTACGTTTTAAAAGGCCTAGTTGTCGACTTACATTGCCGGTATGCACATCCAATGGTAAACAAAGTTGAGCGCTTGAAATACCTTTCCATAAACCAAAATCTACTCCTTTTTTATCCTTTCGCACCATCCACCTTAAATACATGCTTAAGCGTTTGGCACTTGAGTTTTTATCCGGATTCGATATGTGTTTTTCTGAACGTGATAAATGATTTATAGAAAGAAATTTTGTCCTGAAAGCCATGATATTCGCCTTGATGTTCTCATTTTTCGATTCCATATAAAAGGCGCCTTCCAATCCGCCATGCTTTTGATATAGCACTTGAAGGGCATGTATAAAAAACATGCAATCGATGCCATTAAATGTGCGGTGCACAAATTTACCAAATACACTGCGCTCTTGTTTACTGTGGTTAACGATAAAATCATGCGGTGCTTCATCCATCAATTTCATCAGCTTATTTCCGTTTTGTATGATGGATTTGCGATTACCCCAAGCCAAACTTGCCATCAAAAAAGCTGAAATTTCAATGTCTTCTTTTTTTGTAAATTGATGCGGAATCGAAATGGGATCGTCAGCAATAAAGTTTTGTTGATTGTATTTAAAATAGGCTTCATCCAAAAATGTCTTTATCTCCGAATGTGGCATTTTGTTTGTATTTCCGCCGCTTAATGTCATTGTCTTTTTCAAAATTACATATAAAAACTGCTACAGATTTAATTTTGATTTTAGGTCAATTAAAACCAAACAAATCGAACTTTATAATAATCATTTTGCATTTCCTTCATTTTAGCAGAACAATATGATTATCAATCAGTCCTTAATTGGCTATATTTTTGTGATGTCTAAATCTTTGAGCTTCGGGTTTATTTTGTGAATGCCAAGCACCACCAAAATGGTCATGCCGCCGCCAAAAATGATCGATGGCACCAATCCCAATATTTTAGCTGCAAAGCCGCTTTCAAAAGCGCCAATTTCGTTGCTACTGCCTATAAAAATACTATTAATCGCACTCACCCTGCCGCGCATGGCATTGGGCGTTTGAAGTTGTAAAATACTATGTCGCACAATCACACTTACATTGTCGAATGCTCCGGTGAAAAATAACATCAAAAAGGCTATGTAATATGATTTTGATAAGCCAAATAAAATCGTAAAAACACCAAAGGCAAACACCGACCATAACAAGGCTTTACCTGCTTTTTTTGATGGCGGATAAAACACCATCACAATGGCCATTGCAACAGCTCCTATGGCCGGCGCAGTTCTTAATAATCCATAGGCTTGTGGCCCCATGTGCAAGACCTTATCGGTAAAGGCGGGTATTAAAACCACAGCACCTCCAAACAAAACGGCAAATAAATCTAACGACAAAGCACTTAACACCATTTTATTTTGAAACACAAACTTTAATCCCGTTTTTACACTTTCCAAAACGCCTTCTTCATTGTTGTGTTTTTCCGGTAAACCCTTGTTTTTAATCTTCAAAAAAAAGTAAAGCGCCAAAGCAAATAACAACATTTCTGTAAAATGACACCAAGCACCGTTGTAATTGTTGTGAAAGCCATAAATTAAGGCGGCAACAATGGGCCCCAAAATACAAGCCACATGCCAAGCCGTGCTGTTCCATGTCGCTGAATGGGTATAAGCATGTCGCGGTACCAACTGACTAATAAAAGGATTTGTACTTGCACCTAAAAATGAACGAATACTGCCGAAAATAAACACAATCACAAACAACACCGTTAATCCAAATTGTCGCATCAAATGTATGCCGTGATGTGCATTTAAAAACAAAAAGAGTGCACCAATAAATAACAACAAAACGGCCTTGAGTAAAATATCCTTTTTACGGTGCTTGTCGGCGTAATGCCCGCTGTAAAAGGAAATCAGGATATAAGGAACAGCTTCCGCTAAACCAATTAATCCCAATATGATTTCCTCTTTTGAATATTCATAATATATTTGAAGATAGATGGTACTGAATTGCATCTGTATGGCCAATGTTAAAAAAAACCTTGCCAAAATAAAGTGCCTGAAATCTTTAATTCGAAGTACACCTATGGATTCTGCTTTAAAAAACGACATCGTTTCAAAATTATAGAATGATTTTAAAATAAACCCTACCATGTCCGAAACTTCTAAACATTTAACCATAAAGTCCTTGGCAGAAGATGATCGCCCACGCGAAAAACTCATGAACCTAGGCCGAAATAATTTAAGCGATGCCGAACTCATTGCCATTGTATTGGGTTCAGGAAATCAAGATGAAACGGCTGTTCAATTGGCCCAACGCTTACTCGGGGATTATAAAAACAATTTAAATGCACTGGCTAGGGCCTCCATGCATGATTTAAAAAAATACAAAGGCATTGGGGTGGTAAAAGCAGCCAACCTTATCGCTACCTTCGAATTGGGTAGAAGAAGAGGGGACAGCAGCGAAGTACAAAAGGTAAAAATCACAACAAGCAACAGCGCCTATCATTTACTGGCGCAAAAATTAAGCGATTTGGCGCATGAAGAATTTTGGATTGTGTTATTGGACCGCGCCAATCAAGTAATCCACGAACAAAACATTAGCAAGGGTGGCATTGCGGGCACCGTTGTTGATGTTCGCCTTATTTGTAAATGTGCCATCGAAAAAACCGCCAGTGGCGTTATTCTTGCCCACAACCACCCCAGTGGTCAAGTTATTCCAAGTGAACAGGATAAACACATTACACGAAAATTAAAAGAATCATTTAATTTATTAGAGATATCTTTATTAGATCACATCATCGTAGGTGAAGGAAAATATTTTAGCTTTGCCGATGAAGGACTATTGTAATAAATTAAATTATAAATGATTAAGCTCATCACTGTTATTGGGGCACGACCGCAAATTATAAAAGCTGCAGCTTTTAGTCGTGCCATTCATAAAAATTTTTCAAATCAAATTCAAGAAATCATCGTGCATACCGGCCAACATTATGATGCCAATATGAGTCAGGTGTTTTTTGAAGAATTGGGGATTCCTGCTCCCAACTATAATTTAAACATTGGTTCAGGATCACACGGAAGTCAAACTGCAGCCATGATTGTGGGCATCGAAAAGATAATTTTTGATGAAAAGCCGAATGCCATTGTTTTATATGGCGACACCAATTCAACCCTTGCGGGCGCCATTGCGGCTTCAAAACTAAACTTACCTGTCATTCATATAGAAGCTGGCTTGCGTTCATTTAATAAATCGATGCCTGAAGAAATCAACCGAATTATGTGTGATCATGTGAGCACCTTGTTGTTTTCACCAACAAGCACAGGCTTTCAAAATTTATTAAATGAAGGTTTTAAGAACAATAATCAGGGTCCTTATACCGCCAACAACGCCAAAATATATCACAGTGGCGATGTGATGTACGATAACAGTTTATTTTTTAGCGAAGTGGCTGAACAAAAAACCAATGTTTTACAAAAATTAAATGTACAAACAAACAAGTTCATCCTTGCAACCATTCACCGCAATCATAATACCGATGAGCCTGATCGGTTAAACAGCCTCTTTAAAAGTTTAAACGATATTTCAATTCAAAATAATTTGGATGTTGTTTTGCCATTGCACCCGCGAACCGCAAAATTACTCGATCAAAATCTTAGTCCGGCTAATTTAGCCGCAGTGAAAGCGAATCCGCATTTTAAAATGACGGAACCCGCAACTTTTTTGGAAATGATTGCCCTTGAAAAAAATTGTTGCTTGGTAATGACCGATAGCGGCGGCGTTCAGAAAGAAGCATTTTATTTCGAAAAGGCTTGTGTGATCTTACGTCCTGAAACGGAATGGGTAGAACTGGTTGAATGTGGCACTGCAATAGTAGTTGATGCCGACGAAACACGAATTAAAGAAGCCTTTAATGTTTTGTTTCACAAAAAGGATTTGAAATTTCCTGCTTTGTATGGTGATGGTAAGGCCTCCGAGTTTATTTGTCAAGAAATTATTCATCACATTCGCTAATATTATTGCATGAAATCATTCATTTGTTTGTGCTTACTGATTGTTTTTTCTGCTTGTGCAACCAAAATAAATGTGCAGAAACGCAGATATAACAAAGGTTTTCACTGGGCTGTTTTTCATAAACAAAACACAACAGCAACAACAACAACAAAAACAAAAAACCAAAACACAAGTGATAATAAATTGGTGCTTGATCATTTTAACAAGGAAAACGAAACAAAAATCAATGATAAATTAAATGCAAACAATAAAATAACTGAAAATGCATCTTATGCTATTCAATCATTTCCTGAAAAAAAAGTATACACAGCAGCTTTTTTGAAAAGAAAGCATACAATGATTCAATTGCATAAAATAAAAACATACAAGCGTGTTTTTTCTTCAAGGCGTAAACAACAGCCCGACAAGGAAAATAATATTCCGGGTACAGCACTTTTTGTGTTGGTTTGTGTTTTAGCAGGTTTTTTTGCCGTTGCAGGCATTGGTTACTTTATCTTATATTTAAGCACATCAGCAAGTGCATATTTGTTGTTTGCTCTGGTAAGTGCCTTGTTATCGGCTCTGTTTTTTGTAATCATGAATAGCATGAACCAAGTTGAATGAGATGTCGTTGAAATTTTATAAATTCGCTTAATTCTGAAGAACATGAAAAAAATTATTTCGCTTCTATTATTAAGTGCCATTTTATTTTCTTGTGGTACAAAATTTTCTTTGCAAAAAAGAAGATACAACAAAGGCTTTTATTTTGCCTCGAACCATCAACAAAAATCAAATAAATTAGAATCTGAAACGCCTTTAAAAGCGCAGAAACAAAAGTTTAGCAATGCTGAAGAGCCTGTTAATGTGATTGTTTTAAAGGAAGTAGCCAAGCCTGTTGAATCTAAAGTAGAAAATAAGCTAAAGCCGGTAAAAGAAAAGGTGATTGCATTCATCTCAAGTCAAATAGCCCTCAAACACAACATCAATACATTAAAAATTTTTTCGTCAAACAGTAAGTTGCAAGTTGGACATTCGATTTCAAAACAAAAAATTGAAAAGCAATCCATCGTAAAAAGAGTAATTCGCAAAGTATTGCGAAAGCTGGCATTTTTGCTTCTAATTGTAGCCGCTGTTTTTTACCTTTTAGGCTTTTTTGACTCAACATTCATCATGTTGGCATATTTATGCGCCGCATTGGCCATTATTTTATTGATCATTGCAATCTTAACCAGAATTACCTGATTGGCTTGATGAAAGGATGATGATTCAACCGAATGAAGCCTTAAAACCTTAATTTAATCTTGCAAGTTTGTAAGCCGGGTTCTGTTTCATCCCCAACAAAGTCGGGGGTATATCTACCATTTATCTATGCGACCTACCCGTTGCGACTCTTCTTTCGAAGATAAGACGGGCCGCCTATTATCGCAACCTATTTGGTCTTTCAACACCTGAGGTTTACCCTGTATTTCTATTACTAAAAATACCCGTGAGCTCTTACCTCACGTTTTCACTATCACCCCCAACAAGTTGGAGGCTACCTTGTTTTCTGTGGCACTTTCTGTTACATCTGCATTCCTGCAATTGTACCCACCCTTTCAAGTGGCAGGTTGCCCTGTGTTGCCCGGACTTTCCTCTTTTAAATAAATTAAAAGCGGTAGAAAACTTGCACTTAAATATACTAATAAAATTGTTTTGTGAATAAATTGATTTCAATTCAACGCTAAAAACACTGAGCACCTGCCTCTTAATCTTGTTGGCAAAAATTATTTCTACTTGTAAAATAAAAAGGGATCAACCTTAAGGCAACATAATAATTCTAAATTCCCAAATATCCGCGTACCAAATCACCAATGGTGTAATATGTTTTGGCCAGTACAGTATTTTTTATTTCATCCAATTTAAACCACTGCACGTCTGTAATATCTTCTGCCAATTGAGGGACTAATTTTTCTTCATAGCCCGTTCTCATTTTATACCAGTACGATTGTTTTAAAGCAAAACTGTTTTTGTATGGATAAATATGAAAAGTAGAAGGCAGCCCATGTTCTATTGCCAAATCCTTCACAGCACACTCTTCTTCACATTCCCTGATGGCTGCATGGTCCAAACTTTCACCTTTTTCTAATTTCCCTTTCGGTAAATCCCATAAACCATGGCGTAAAATAAAAAGGTATTGATCATTTTTTTGGATTAAACCGCCCGCAGCTTCGATGTAATAATAATTCGATTGAAAATAGCTGATCAATTCTTCAAATTGTGTTTCAGGAAGTATTTCAGAACCTAATTTTTTGTCGTTTAAAAAATCTTCTATTAAAAATTTTAACGTCTTTTTTGACTTTGATGCTTCATCCAGTGTATGAGTCTGTAAAGCAAGCATTTCGAATTTTTCCTTGTCGATAAATTCAATAAACTTGTCGTTAAAATAGATTCGTTTGTTCATAAAAACTTTTATTAATCAGCAAACTTAGTTTATTTTTGCGACATGACTTCTTTTGATGACACGTCTTATAAAGTAGCTGAATTTTTGCTGCAAATTAAGGCTATTAAGCTACAACCGGATAAACCTTTTACATGGGCCAGTGGGCTTAAATCCCCTATTTATTGTGATAACCGTAAAACCCTTTCGTATCCAAAAATACGCACTTACATTCGTCAACATTTTGTTGAATTGATCAATGCCGAATATGGTAAACCGGACGTAATTGCAGGTGTTGCTACCGGTGGTATAGCCATTGGTGCTTTGGTGGCACAAGAAATGGGATTGCCCTTTGTTTACGTTCGCAGCGAAGCAAAAAAACATGGCTTAACCAACATGATTGAAGGTGATATTGAAAGCGGACAAAATGTTGTTGTGGTTGAAGATTTGGTAAGCACGGGCTCAAGTAGCATTAAAGCAGTTGATGCCTTGCGCGAAAAAGGTTGTGTTGTAAAAGGCATGGTGGCCATTTTTACATATGGTTTTGACGAAGCAACAACAAATTTTAAAAAAGCAAAATGCCGTCTCGAAACACTCACCAATTACAATGCATTAATCAACGCAGCTGTTAAAAAAGAATACATCGTTGAAAACGATTTAAAAAGTTTAAAAGAGTGGCGTGCTAATCCTAGTACATGGGGCGAAAGCGTTAGTAAATAATAAAATTCAAAACCAAATGCACACCTTTAAAGTGTGCATTTTTTATTTTAAATAACATGAATAAAATCTTTGCTTCTATTCTTTGTTTCTTGTTTTTGGCAATAAACATGCATGCCCAAAATTCAAACAACTGCGAGCCAAAGCCTTATATTGAGGTAACCGGAACAAGCGAAACAGAGATTACGCCCGATGAAATTTATATCACCATTACATTGCTTGAGCGCAGTGAAAACAAAGAAAAATTAACAATTGAAAAACAAGAAAAGGATTTAAAACAAGAAATTAAAGATTTGGGAATCGACCTGAGCAACTTGGTGCTTAGTGATGCACATGCCGATTATCAAAAGATTCGCAAATCGAACAAAGATGTTGTCATTTCTAAAACCTATATTTTAAAAGTCACAAACGCTGATTTGTTAAGTAAAGTGTATGAAAAACTTGACAAAATTAATGCCTATGATGCATATATTTCGAAAGTGTCGAACTCAAAATTGGATCAATACAAAAAAGAAAATCGTATCAAGGCCATTAAAGCTGCCAAGGACAAAGTTGATTATTTATTGGCGGCCATTAATTTGAGTGGGAAAGCCTTGCAAATTACCGAAACTGATAACAACATTTATCAGCCATATCAAAACAACATGTACCGCTTAGCTGCTAAATCAATGGCCAATACCGTGTCAATGGATCAAGAAGCAATGCCTGAACCGGAAATAGGTTTCAAAAAAATTAAAATCACCAATTCATTTTTAGTTCGTTACGAAATTATACGCTAAGTGGCCGCATTCAACATTCAAAGTGACTCAAACAATTCTGTTTCTTCACTCAAAAATTTATACTTGTTTTTAAACGATTTTAAAAACTTTCATCAAATTTTACCGCACGATAAAGTCGAAAATTTTGTTTACTCTGAACAAGAATGTTCTTTTTCAATCAAAGGCATTACACCTATGCGCATTACTAGGCATGCTGAAACACCCTTTTCGCAAATTGTTTTTAAGAGTGAGGGCTTGGCCAAGTTTAATTTTACTTTAATCGCCTCATTTATTGGAGAGCCTGATCTTCCCGGTCAATGTCAAATAGAATTAAATGGCGATTTAAACCCTTTTATTTTGGCGATGGCCGAAAAATCACTCAAAGCTTTGGTCAATACCATGTCACAAAAATTAGCACAACTAAATTTATCAAATCATGAAAATTAATGCCGCCATTCAATTATTACCGCTTGACACCGATGAACATAGATATGCCGTGATTGACAGAGCCATTGCCTTAATCGAAGCAAGCGGTTTAAAATTCAAGGTTTGCCCATTCGAAACAGTGGTAGAAGGTGAATCAGAAAAAGTGTACGCTTTGATTCAAGCCATTCAAAATACAAGTCTGGAAAAAAATTGTTCCGAATTATTAATCAATGTAAAGATTCACGCCGCTACGCGTGATTTACATTTTGATGATAAAATTGCCAAATTTCAATAACCTGCCTTAGCAGCATCATACGCATTAAAAGTACCCAATGCTTTTGCGATGATTTTATTTTCGCGGTTCTCACAAATCACATCACAACTAATCACCAAAATGCGATTGCCTTTTTGTTCCACTTTTCCTATTGCGATGAGCTGATCGTTTAAAAAGGCCGCTGATAAATAATTCAACTTATGCTCAATGGTGCTAACCACTTTGTTTTGCTCATATACCGCCGATAAGCCGGCCACACCCAAGGCCCCATCAACCAATGCGGCGATCAATCCACCATGCGCTGCAAAAGGCGTTGCCAAATGGGTTTCATTCACCTTCACGCTATAATGCACCAAGCCCGGTTCAACAATTTTAAATTCCATGCCTATCAATTGGCCGAATTTATTGGAGGCAATGTATTGATCGATTAAAGTCAAAATCTTGTCTTAATGTTGTATGATAATTTTTTTAACCATTTTGCTGCCATCATTCATGTTGGCTGTTACAAAATAAACACCTGCATCAAAAGCCGAAACATCAATGGTATCATAAGCACCGCCGGGAACAAGGATTGATTTTTTGAACACCACTTTGCCGCTCACATCAGTAATTTGGTAATTTACTTTTTCGGCCTGATTTAAATCGAACTTTATATACAATTGGTTTAATACTGGATTTGGATAAACTGCCAAATCATTCTCAATGGCAATACTCTTAACATCCACCGCGTTTAAAGGTCTAGGCAATACATTAAAATTCTTTGTAAAATTACAACCAATATCACTTGGGAAAGTGAAAAATGCACCGCCACCTGTTGGTCGCTCAAAACGACATGATCCATTACCCGCGGCTGTATTGGCCCACCAACTCAAGCCATCGCATCCTGAATCATCCAAAGATAATTTATAACATCCCGGGGTTAAAACAACTGTGTCAATGTATAAAGATATGTTGTTACAATTATGTCGTGATGCATACACCAATCCGTTTTGATCGTATAAGGTCCATGAGGATTCATTTTTTCCGGTGATAGGATCTGTACTCTTATTTGTAAATAGTTTCACCACAATGGTATCAGGAAAAACAACTGCCGGTGTAAAAGCCGATTGGTAAATATTATTAAACGCATTTTGATCAGTACTGCCGTTTACTTGTCCTAAATTCACAGTAAATGTAGCGCTTGTTGTGGCTGTCATAATTACGGTTGATGGCGGCAAAACCACCAAAGCTGTATCTAAATAATTCAAATGACCGGTCCAAGTGTGGGTTAAGCTTGCGCCACCTTGAAAACCGTAATGAACTACCACCGAACTTACAGTTTGTGTGCCAACATTCTTAATGCGAATAATTGGCGATGCACATGAAGGATTTTCGCGGGTGTAATTAGGATCTTTTGTCGGTGATAATATATCTTCAACCGAAACATCCAAACTGTGATTTGGTACACCGTAGGTTATTAACTGCGACACCCAATTGTAACCGGCACTTAAGGTGGCTGTTGTGTAAGGTTCCATATCGGCATCAACACTAAAACTGTTGCTACTGCCGGTAACCTGACTAATATCGTGATAAATAGGCCAAACCACAGCACCGGGACACCAATTGGCTCTTTCGTATATCCATGTGCCGGTTTGCGGATATATTTCATTTCTGCCACAATCGTTTCTCCACAATTGTTTTTGGCTAATCACATTGCCGTTTATTTTTTGTTTGTAATACTTGCTGCAAAACTCGCTGCAATCGTTGGCATCAGCACCGTGGCCGCTTACAGTATTCTTAATAAAGCTGCGCGATACAGTATTGCCGTAACTAAAAGTTTTTGCTGTTAAATAATTTTCAATCGAATTGTTGGCATTACCGTATGGAAAATAGCCATCGTAAATATTCTTTACGGCTATTTCATCCATTGGAGGCACACCCTCTATAAATTCAATTTTTAAGGTGATTGTAAAACCCCACGAATAACCTGAATAATTGAACCGCATACCGCAGTTTCCATCTAAGTGACTGGCATAATCCGTCACCTCAATTACATAATCATTCGACTTTCCTTTATTAATCCAATCAGTGGCATAAGGTGTAATCACCCTTGCAATTTCAACACTATCAAGACCCGCATGTCGGGCGTAAATTTGCGTGGTATAATCCCACGAACCACAATATTGTGGGTTTCCCGGACAAGCATAACGGCCCAAAATATAATGCAATCTTATTTTTCTGTAACGCTTACCTGTTGGGAATGTGGCACTGGTATCGTAATTTCCGTAATGGTCTAACCACCTTTTATTGTATACTGTAACCCAAGTGGTGTCGCCGGGATTTGCGTAAACATCTCCGGATATGATACATAGCAGTAGCAGGGCCAAGATGGAAATTTTTTTAAATGTCTTTGTCGTTATTTGCATGCTTCAATTCTTAGGGAAGTAAATGTAACAAATTATTGAATTTTATCTCCACACCTTAACATTTGTATCTCGCATTTTGTTCTTAAAAATATTTTCTGTCTACATTTTTTTTTGCTTGCTTTAAACATCATTCATCATGGTGTGTTATAAAGGAATAAACTATGTCAACAGAAATACTAGACGACGAAAACATTGAAGTAATTGGTGCACGCTCACACAATTTGAAAGACATATCTTTGGTTATTCCGCGAAACCAATTGGTTGTTGTTACAGGCCTTAGTGGCAGTGGTAAATCATCACTGGCATTTGATACCATTTATGCCGAAGGCCAACGCCGATACATTGAAAGTTTTTCATCATATGCCAGGCAATTTCTTGGCAATATGGAGCGCCCCGATGTAGATAAAATTTCGGGCTTAAGCCCTGTGATCAGCATCGAACAAAAAACAGTAAATAAAAACCCTCGCTCTACAGTTGGTACCATTACTGAGATATACGATTTTATGCGCCTTCTGTTTGCACGCGCCGGCGAAGCCTTTTCTTATAACACCGGCGAAAAAATGGTGCGTTACAGCGATGATCAAATAGTGGATTTAATCATCACAGATTACAATTCAAAAAAAATCAATTTATTGGCGCCTTTAATCAGAGGACGCAAAGGCCATTACCGCGAGTTGTTCGAAGACATCCGTAAGAAAGGTTTTAATAAAGTAAGGGTAGACGGTGAAATACTCGACATTACGCCGAAAATGCAAGTGGATCGTTACAAAATTCACGATATCGAAGTAGTGATTGACCGCCTTGAAATCGACAAATCCATTCGCACACGTTTGTATGAATCTTTGCAAGTAGCTATGAAACAAGGCAAGGGCGTGGTGATGCTCATTGAACATGCCGAAGAAAAGTTAAAGCCCAAAAAAAGTAGCGCGAAGGTTCAAACAGATGCGCCTAAGGCAAGGTTCTTTTCACGTTTTTTAATGTGCCCCAGCACGGGCATCAGTTACGATGAACCGGCACCAAATTTATTTTCATTTAATTCACCTTATGGCGCTTGCCCTAAATGCAATGGTTTGGGTGAGATTTCTGAAATCGACATCGATAAAATTGTTGCCAATAAAAAATTATCCATTGCCAAAGGCGCCATCTTACCCATTGGACCTCAAAAAGGTTCAGGTGCTTGGATTTTTAAACAAATTGAAGCCATTGGTCATACATACGGTTTTGGGCTTGACACACCCTTCGAAGAAATTGATGAAGATGCAGTGAATGTAATATTGTACGGTAGTGAAGAATTGTTTAAAGTAAACACCGAAGCAGGCTCATACGACACAAGTTTTGAAGGCGTTGCGACTTTCATTATTCGTCAATCAGAAGAAGATCCTAGTCCGGCCATGCTGCGCTGGGTGCAAGGTTTTACGAATAAAAAGAGCTGCCCTTCATGCGAGGGCCACCGCTTAAAAAAAGAAGCACTTTATTTTAAAATCGATAACAAAAATATTTCCGAATTGTCTGAACTGGATATTTCGGTACTGCAAAAGTTTTTCGAAAAGATAGAATCACGTTTAAATAAAAATCAAAATACAATTGCCAAAGAAGTGCTCAAAGAAATTCGAGCCCGCATACAATTCTTGATGGAAGTGGGTTTGGATTATGTGACTTTAAACCGTTCATCGCGATCTTTAAGCGGGGGCGAAGCCCAACGCATTCGCTTGGCCACACAAATTGGATCACAATTGGTGGGTGTTTTATACAT
>CANGGP010000029.1 GCA_947453445.1 Sphingobacteriaceae bacterium | reverse complement strand
CCTGTGTGTGCTTCGCGGCATTATCTCAGTAATTTATTCTAACGAAAGTTACTTTGCCGGATTGAGAGGGGCAACTGTTATAAACTTGATAAAAAAGAAACAAAAAATCAAGGCTGCCGAGAAATTTCTTGAAAACTACGTCGCAGCCTTCTGATGCGCGCGAAGGTCGCGCAGGTCTGCTCAAATGCAGTGGTTAGTTTAGCGACTGACCGCGCGCTAGAACGGCAGAAAGCTGCTCCTTGTTTTCGTACGAAATTTCTCGAAGGCCACTCTTGACCACCATTACCCGAAATCCGTTTAGGGTAGCATAAAATTACAGTAATTTCTTAAAGCAAATTGCGGCCTTACTTATTAACTTAGAGGTTCGTAAGCGCAATATGGAAAAAATGCTCTAGTTCTTAAAAATGCTACTTTAAAATTATCCCGGACAGTAGCGATTTGAGATAGAATATTGCAAATTGAAGCGAAACAGCCACCGATTATTCATATAAATACTGCGAACCCCAAAGCCTTTATAATACTTATGTTTGGCATCGTATAAATACCAGGCCAAAAGCTTATTAGATGAAACATTATTTGCTTTGTGCTTAGAAACATCTTTCTCATCTCGTATTTCAATGTAATCGAAAGACAGGTTGTTTTTGATGGCCGTATCCAAAAACAACTTTAATTCATTGAATTCAGCTATGATGTCTTTTTTTGTAAATGTGGTATTATCGTAAGGCCTACCGCTGTTATCGAGGTACCATAGATTGACAAAAGCCGCTGTATCATTGTTTTTTAAGAAGGTAACAGCTTTTTCTAAAAGTGCATTTGCTTCTTGTTTTGATATTTTTTGGGCAAGGCTAATTTGAGCATTGCATATCAAAGCAAGTACAATAATGAAAGGTAAATTCTTTTTCATGCATCAAGCTATTTATTCATTGAAATATAATTTCAAAAGTAAATTTAAAAGCCCAAATTGTTGTGTTGTTGTAAATCAAGCAGCCAATGGTACGCTTCATCATAATCAGTAAAAAACTGCTGAGGGTATTTATCGTGGCTGAATTGTTTTAAAAAATTATGTAAGGAGGCCTTGATGGAGTTGGGCTCGATAATGGCTCTGGCTTTAGTTTTTGAAATTAATTCTTCTTTTTCAGTTAAGAGTTTGGCCTTTTTATCCATGTCGAATGAGGCACGGGCATCAAGTAATTTGTAGATGGCCTTTTTTTCAGCCATTTTTCGAATCACCAAATTTAAATCGGTAATATCGGCTTCATCAACCACACCGGCGTTTTTCATGGTAATCACAACAATTTCGTTGGCATCTTTATATACCTGTGCAACACGGGTATCGATGACTTCATTTTTGTTTTGATCAGGACGAATAATTTGCAAGCGTTTCATATTACAAATATATCAGAATAAGCCTAGCTTTAACATTTGTGAGTAAATAAAGCTTGGATTTATGATTTTTTTAGAAATTTATTCATCTTGGATTTACAGAAAAATGAATGAAATAAGCTATCACGTCTAATACAACAAAATGACGTTAAGATTGGTTTAAGTATAATAACTCCCAGGCTTAAAGTAATTCTAAATAAAAGGTCGTTCATCATAGTCAAAAAAAGTTACGCACTACCAATAAAAATATCCATTCAAAAATATTTTGTAATCCATCTTAACGTTTGTGGTATTTCTTCATCGATTTTGAAATTACAGCAGAAGCATCTCAATTAGATGTGGTGCAATTTTTACTATTTACGGTTTTATCGAGTCATAGAAAAATTTGATATTCATTTATTTTCTATATTTACTAATAATTAACACAAGCCCATTATTTGCATGTTATGCTTTCAAAGTTAAAACAATTCTGCATCTTTTTAATTCTATTGAAAGGAACAATGATTGGGCAAAACCAAGCACGCAATTGGTATTTTGGCAATAATGCCGGATTAAACTTTGCAGGAGGTACACCTACGCTAGCAACTGGCGGAGCCCTCACCAATTCCTTGGGTTGCGCAGCAATTTCAGGAGCCAATGGTAATTTGTTGTTTTATACTGATGGTGTAACGGTTTATAATAGCACCCATTCGGTGATGGCCAATGGTACAGGTTTACATGGACAAAATGCATCGCAACCAGCCATCATTCTGAAGCAACCACAGAGCAATAACATCTTTTACATTTTTACGGTGGGTGGTTCCGCTACCTCAATGGGTTTGAAATATTCAATTGTTGACATGAGTTTAGCATCAGGACAGGGATCGATAACAACAAAAAACAATTTAATAGATGCCAATTGCAGAGACAAATTAACTGCCGGCAAACATTGTAATGGTGATGATGTTTGGGTGGTATCTATTTGTGCAACTACAGCAGGAATCATTTCAGTACCATTGACTTACTCAGGAGTGGGAATACCGATTTTTAGTGGAAATAATATTATAGCGCAAACAGGTTATGGCGAACTCAAACTTTCGCCAAATAGTAAAAAAATTGCACTTGCTGTTAACAATTACACACCAGGACCTTTAACCTATTATAATTCAAGAGTTTTTGTTTTAGACTTTAATAATTTAACTGGAAGCATCAATTCTTCAAGCCCTAGTATAATGTATTCAATGAGTGGAAGTATGACCTTTGGTAACCCTCGAACTTTTAATTGTGAATTTTCACCTACATCCAATAACCTATATTGGTCAAGGGCTATTTTGGGAACTAGTAATTTGTTTGGATCAATAATTAATAGATTTGATGTTTGTGGTACAAGTTCTAGTTATACTCCGGTTTACAATACTGACAGTTATGCCCAAGATACTATTACAAAAGCCACTTTTCAACTCGCTTCAGATGGTAAAATTTATGTGGCCTCGCCCGGAAAATCAAGTCTAGGCGCAATTAATAATCCCAATAATATAAACGCAAGCGCATCTTATACTAACATGGGAATTTCTTTAGGTACTTTGACCTGCCAGCTGGGATTACCCAATTTTCCCGGATTTTATTTTGAACAGAAACCCAATTCTTCATTTTCATATACTGTAAACGGTTCTTGCCAAAATGTTTTGTTTAGCACACCTCCGGTATGTTCTGCCTCTGGCTACAGCATTAGTGGGTATCAATGGAATTTTGGCGATAATGCTTCGGGATCCAACAATACTTCTTTTCTTGCCTCCCCTAGTCATTCTTTCACTAATACAGGAAATTACACAGTGAGTTTAATCCGTTACTTTCAATGCAACACCAACGATACCATCACCCAAGTGGTGAGTATTGTTCAACCTTCAATAAACATTTTAACAGCTAATGCCTGTGCCATGGGAACGGCCACTGCGCAAGTAATCAATGGCACGGGTCCTTATACATACAGCTGGTCGGTTGGCTCTCAAAGCAATGCAGTGTTTTCTTATTCCACATCTGGTATTTATTCGGTGAATGTAATCGACCAAGGGGCAGGTTATTGCAGCAGAACAAGTACTTTTAATTTATTAGTTCCAACTGGTGGTGTTTCAATTAGTATTACACCAAGTATATTGTGTAATGGTGCCAGCAACGCCAGCGTGAGTGCTTCTGTAATTGGTGGTTCGGGTTCATATTCTTATTCTTGGTCGGCCAATGGTATTAATGCCCCTACCCTGGGCAATTTGGGCGTTGGTACTTACAGTTTAATTGTGCACGACAATACTCAAAACTGTAATTATCATTCAACATTTAACATCAATCAGGCCAATGCACTGGGATTACAAATTAACGTGTTGAATAACATGGTTTGTGAAGGGGGTACCATACAAATCAACGCCGCTGCTTCGGGAGGTGTGGGACCTTATACTTACACTTGGATGCCCAATGCATCAAATACACAAAACCAAAATCTGGCCTTAAATGCCGGCAATTACACATATACAGTGGCAGCCACCGACCCTTTAAACTGCGGCATCAGCAACACTGTATCCTTTATAGTGGCACCTAATCCAAGTATTATTGTTTCACAAAGCAGTGTTTGTGCCCATACAAGCACGGTAATGAGTGCAAGCGGCGCCAATACTTACACTTGGCAGCCTAATATTGTACAATCGAACAGCATTCTTGTGAGTCCGCTTAGCAACATGGTGTATACCGTTAGTGGCAGCAACGTTTACAATTGTGTCGACACAAAAACTGTTTTATTAGTGGTATTGCCTGCCCCAATTACCAATGTGCAAAACAATTCACCTATTTGTGAAGGACAAATTGCCAATTTTAATGCCAGCTTTAACCAATCGTACTTTTGGCAAGGACCAAATAACTTTACTGCCAACGTGCCCAATCCACAAATCAATAATACGCCCGTTCAAAATGCCGGCAATTATACCTTGCATGTAATCGACATCAATGGCTGTAAGGACAGTGTGCATTTGAATTTAATCATAAACCCATTGCCCCCTGTTTGGATAAATAGTAACACAACTTTAACATGCATTGGCCAAATGGTGAATTTAAGCGGCATTGGGGCCAACACCTACCATTGGTCGAACAACTCAAATTTGAGCGGTATAACGATTATCCCTAACACGAATACGGTGATATCGCTTGTTGGCACCAACACCATCACCAACTGCAGTGCCACGGCCAGCATTGCGATTGCTGTGAAAGAATGCAATACAAGCGGGATAAAAGAAAACCAATCAAGCGAAAAACAATTTCAAGTGTATCCAAACCCGAGTAATGGTGAATTCATTGTGAATTGTAATGAATCAGGAGCATACGAATTGATGAATATGCTTGGTCAAGTAATGTCAAAAGGCAATATCATAAAGGGAGAAAATAAATTGGAATTCAAAACACTTGAAAAAGGAACATATATTTTGAAATGCACAAGTCATTTCACGATTGAAAATATGACGCTTTTGATAGAATAAATATTTTGTATTGAATTTTGCTGAAACTTTTCATCGATTTTAGCAATCGACAATTCCATTTGTAAAAAATTTACAATTCAAATTGTTGGAGATATCAGGTTCCGAAATTTTGCGCAAGGGATGTGGAAGCTTGCCCGCCGATATTAGGTCTGCGCGAAGGCAGGCGGGGTTTAGCTCTCGCGTCCGCCAGGCGCGAAGCCGTAGCGAAGCGGAGCCTGCAACAGCCCGGACCTGAAGCAAACAAGGGGTTGAAAACAAAAATTTTTGCTTCAGGTTGCGCCCACATAAAACCTATTCTTTTTGGTATCAAAAACCTGTTGTTCAAAAATTGCATTACAATGCAGCAATTGTGCATTACTAAAATGTTGCAATTGACTATATTGCTTGTGCAATTGGAAACCATACTTAAAAAATTAAGGAAGCCTTTGGGTCATTTTTTAATGATCATCATCATTATTGTGCTGATTACCATTATTTTTATTACGGTTGGTTGGGCCTCGGGTAAATTACTCGACGAGGAGAAATACGATGATCTTGCCGCTAAAAAACGGCGTTTAAAATACGTGGATGAAAAGCTTCTGGATTTGCAAGCCCGAAAAAACGAGATTAAACGCAATGAAAGACGTATTTTATTGTTCTCGCGTTTATTTATTGCGGTGTGTTTACTCATTATCAATTACTTGTATATGAAACATTATAAAATTCCTTTTGATATTAAAAAGGGATCGAATGAAATGTTGAAATTCAATTCAATTGTAGTATTGGCATACTCCTTTATTGCCTTTGTAACCTATGGTACACCTGCTAAATTTGTGGAAGTACTAAAAGATTTGATTACCTCATTGATACAAAAATTCAGCATCGACACCTACAGCTTATACAACCGATTGATGCATGAACGCAATGAATTAATTACAGAAATTGACATTGAAGAACCAAGCGTAAAACGTTACTGATAACAACATGAAAAAGGGACAGAATAAAATTGCAAAATTTTGGAAAATCATCGGTCCCGGTTTAGTTACAGGCGCCAGCGACGACGACCCATCGGGCATTGCCACCTATTCGCAGGCAGGTGCAGCTTATGGTTTATCAACCTTATGGACATCGATCGTGGCCTTTCCGTTAATGGCTGCCATTCAGCAGATGTGTGCTAAAATTGGCTTAGTAACTTCGCAAGGACTCACAGGCACTTTAAAAAAACATTACCCAAAACCCATTTTGTATTTGATGTTGGTGTTTAGTTTTCCGGCCATTGTGATGAACATAGGTGCTGATATTGCCGGCATGGGCGCCGTGGGCAATTTGTTGTTTCCGGCCATTGATGCCACTTTTTTTTCGGTATTTTTTACTGTGTTGTTATTGGGCTTGATCATTTATTTGCCTTATCAAAAAATAGCCTCGGTGCTAAAGTATTTGTGTATTGTGATGCTGGTGTATTTTGTGGTGCCATTTTTGTATAAACAAAATTTCGTGGCCATATTAAAAGCCACCTTTATTCCCAGTTTTGAATGGAACACCGGCTTTGTGGCTATCATTGTAGGCATTTTGGGCACCACCATTTCACCCTATTTGTTTTTTTGGCAGGCATCGGTTGAAGTGGAAGAAATGAAACACCGAAAAAAACATTTAATCGTGAATAAAAAGTTAATTCACAATATGAAGCAGGATGTGGATTTCGGCATGACCTTTTCGGGTTTTATCATGTACTTTATCATTTTAACCACAGGCACCGTATTATACAATGCCGGCGTGCATCAAATCGACACTGTTGAACAAGCAGCCAATGCCTTAAAGCCACTTGCCGGCGATTTGGCTTATTTATTATTTGCCATTGGGGTGATTGGCACCGGTCTAATTGCCATACCTGTATTGAGTGGTTCTTTATCATATATTTTTACTGAAACATTTGGTTGGGAACAAGGATTAGACAAAAAATTTCATGAAGCCAAGGGCTTTTATGCGATCATTGCCATATCATTGTTGCTGGGCTTATCGATGAATTACATTGGCATTTCACCCATTAAAGCATTGATTTACACAGCCGTTTTATACGGTATTACGGCGCCGGTGTTGATTGCCATTATTTTACATATTTCGAATAACAAAAAAATAATGGGTGAATTTGTGAACGATACAAAAAGCAATGTGCTGGGTGTTATTGCTTTGTTAATTATGACAGCGGCATCTTTGTTACTTTTGTACTTACAATTCTTTAATTAAAAACAAAGTGTATGGACGGTGTGTTTAAGCAAAGCTTTAAGCAGCGAGATTTTAAGGCAGAGGGTTTACCAAAACAAGAATACGAGCATTGTAAATTTGATGATTGTCATTTTTCGTATACCGATTTAAGCGGCATTAAGTTTATAGATTGTGTGTTTATCAATTGTGATTTAAGTCTTGCTAAGCTCGATAGAACAAGCTTTCAGAACGCGCAGTTTAAAAACTGTAAAATGCTGGGCATGCCATTTCACAAATGCGAGACATTTTTATTATCGTTTTATTTTGAGAGTTGCATTTTGCACCATGCTTCTTTTTATCAGTTAAAACTAAAGAAAACAACATTTAAAAATTGTTTGATACACGAAGCCGATTTTTGTGAGAGTGATTTGGCGCAAAGTGTTTTCGATGATTGTGATTTAAGTTTAAGTCGTTTTGAGCAAAGCAATTTGGAAAAGGTAGATTTTTCGAGTGCTTTTAATTACAGCATTGATCCGAACATCAACCGCATGAAAAAGGCGAAGTTCTCATTATCGCAATTACCGGGGCTTTTGCATGGGTTTGATATTGAGATTGATTTGGGGGCATAAGAAAATTTAAGCGCCACTCTTTTTCCGATATATTTTTACAGCCAATATTAAAACAAAGGCAAAGGCCAGTAAACCCAATACGCCCCATAAAAGGCCGGCTGTTGATTTAATTACCACTAAAAACACAATGGCCACTAAAAATAAAGTGGCAAGTTCATTGAACAAACGCAATTTAAATGAGGACATGCTAAAGATTCCTTTCTTTTGTTTGGTTAATATGATTTGACAAACAAAATGGTAAAGGGTTAAAAGTACGATAAGGACGAGTTTTAACCACATCCAAGGTTGCGAAAAATAATAAACCGGATTTGAGAACAACATCCAAAATCCAAAGATATGTGTACCCACCATGGCCGGCCAACCAATGATGTACCATAGTTTTTTTTGCATGAAAAGCAATTGGGTGGTGAGAATACCTTTGCTTACTTCATCTTTAGCCTGGGCTTCAGCGGTATAAATAAACAAACGAACAATGTAAAATAAAGCAGCGAACCAGCTTACAACAAAAACAATATGCAGTGATTTGAGGTAGTTAAAATCCATGTCACAAAGTAAAGGATAATCACTTAATAATCGCTAAAATTATTTGTCGGGCTTCATGAATTCGGCAGAATATGAGTAAATTTGCGGCGCATAAGCATATGATCACAAAAAAACCATCTCAATCACTCACCATTAATACCGAAGTGGTATTACCAAACGACACCAACCATGTTGGGAATTTATTTGGCGGTAAATTAATGCAATGGGTGGATATTACTGCCGCCATTGCCGCCCAACGTCATTGTGGTCGCGTGGTAGTCACCGCAGCCATCAACCATGTTTCGTTCGACAATCCAATTAAACAAAACTCGGTGGTAACATTCGAAGCCAAGGTGAGCCGTGCCTTTAACAGCAGCATGGAAGTAATTGTGGATGTTTTTGTTGAAAATCCAAGTACCGGCGCCAAAACCAAAAGCAATGAAGCCATACTTACTTTTGTGGCCATTGATCAAAATGGTTCTCCCCTGCCCGTTCCGGCGATAGAGCCCGAAACCGAAGAAGAGAAAAAACGATTTGTGGGTGCCTTACGTCGCCGACAATTATCACTAGTCATTGCAGGCAGAATGAAAGCGCACGATGCAACAGAATTAAAGGCATTGTTTGAGAATCCATAAAACAAATGTGTTGCCTATAATTGTCGATGACCTTTAATAAATAATTTCAAGGCGCAACAATCAATAAAATTTAATGGCATTATTTAATACTTGGAGCAGGCTCTAACACCAAATCAAACCTTGATTTAGGCCTTTCTTCATAACGCCAATTAAAACCTTTCAGTTTTGCATTTTCAATATCCACATCCTTTATGGGATCGATGACACCCGAAGATTTTGGTTTTAATGTACTGCGTTCAATTTCACCGGACTTAAACCACAAATAAATTTCGGGCGCTGTTGTTTTATTTAAACCCACCAAACTTTTTTTGTTCTTGGGATAATAATAAATCTCTGCACTGCCACTAATGATGGCTTTTCGAATGGTATCGTTTGTAAGTGTTGCCGTTATTTTTTTTCCTGATAATTGATTGTATTTATTTTTACTCAAACTATCGGCGTCCTGAATTAAAAAAGCCTTATCATCTAGTGTGAATCCCTTGATGGTTTTTTTACCAATGTCTATTTTAATCAGTTTGGCTGTTGCTTGCGAACGGTTACTCCACAAGGTGGGTGTATTAAACAATTGTATAAGCGAATCCTTTGTGTTTAAACTCGCCGAATCACAAATGGCTTGTAGGTCTTTTTTAAAAATTTTAACATGGTGATACGCATTTAATACATGATTACTGCTATCGGTCTTCACATGGTACAAAGTATCGGCTGCCAAATAAATCGAATCCTTTTCAACCAATCTCGCATACACAGCCCTTTTGGTCACAATGGCTTCAGATTTTTTTTCTTTAAACAAAATATAGTCGCCATACAAAGTTGATTTTTCGGCGGTATCAACCAGTGAAATGTTTTTCAAAGCCAAACCTATTTTATTGGTGCGATCATATTGTAGACTATCGCCACGTAGTATTTGCGCTGATGTTTTTAATAAAGCATTTTTACTAAACCTTGCTTTTTCCTTATTGGTGTCGTACCAACCGTTTTCGCAGTAAATATAATCTTGTTGACTGGTAATGATGCTAGGACCAACAAAGTATGCGGTTTTATTACTTAAACGATAACGCAAGGTATCGGAATTCATTTTGTACTCAGGATTCACCAACACCACATCTTCTTTAAAAGTGGCCTCTTTGGTGGCAGAATAATAATGACCGTGTTTACTGGTGAGTGTATTTTGTTTATTGACAATTTTACCGCCATTGTAATAATGCGCAATAGAGTTGGCCACATCAAAGGTTAAAAAATTGGTGTTTAAGGTCATGTCTTTTTCAACACACTTCACATTGTTTTCGAGGGTGGCCAATTTTGTTTTGCCGTCGTAAAACAATTTATCGCCTGTAACATGAATGCTATCGCCTTTCGTGATTAAGATATGGCCTTTGGCTTGCATACTATTATCGCCATCAACAATTAAAGCCGTATCACAATTGAGTAACACACCTTCGTGTTCGCATTGTACATGACCACTTAAAACTTTAGCGTCATTTTTTTCGCGATCAAATGATAAAGATTCGGCATGAATAATGCGTATTAATTTACTGCCTTTGGTAGCATTCGAATTTGTTTGTGCCTTGATGAAACACACCAAAAACAAAGCCAAAAGAATATGTAAAAAACGATTATACATTACGGTCAACCGGTTGCCAAATACTGGTTTTAATGCCCATGGTAAAACGGAAAAAACCATGAATTAAAGCCAAATTCATAAAATAAAAATGCGTGATAAATTTTAAAATGTTGTGATTTAATTTTAGATAAAAGTTGATGAAGGCCAAAATAATAAAAGCCAATTGTAGCATAAAAGCCCAGTGGTAAAGGGCTGAAACATTGCTTAAGAAGAAAGCTGAAAGCAAAGCCGCTAAAATAAAGAAAGGCGTGTACCAACGTAAAACTTTGTGTGATAAAAAGGCAAAACCAAAAGGTTTCCAAAAACGGTAAAGAATGGCTTTGAAGAAAAATAAATTTTGAAAATTGCCCGACGAAATACGCACCTTGCGTCGGTATTCATCTTGCATGGCACCCGGCACATCTTCTTTACAAATTGATAATGGATTAAACAGGGCTTTGCGATTTTTTAATAAAACTTGAAAGGTGATGTAAAAATCATCCACATTAAATTTTGAAGGCACCTTGCTGAATAAATTGTTGCGAATGGCATAACAACCACCTTCGGCACCCATAATCATATCAATGGCATTGCTTTCGGCAGCTTTCACTTTATTTTCGAGCGAGAGGTACATCTTTTCTTGCAAAGAAATACCATCGTTACTCAATGACTGTTTTGAAATGTTGGCGGCAACAATGCCCACTTTTTCATCCTTAAAAAAACGCAACAATTCAAAAATAGTATTCTCAGTGAAAATCACATTGGCGTCAGTCATGATTAAAATCTCTTCCTCACACAAAGATTGTAATTCATTCACGATGCTTATTTTTCCTACTCTTCCGGCAAATTTCACCAATTGCAATTGTGGATATTGCAAACACAATTCAGCCACCAATAAATCGGTTTTATCACGCGAGGCATCAGAACCAATAAATAATTTTATTTTATTAATAGGATAGCTTGTTTTAAAGATGGAATGGATTTTTTCGGCAATCACTTTCTCCTCGTTGTAAGCAGCCACCAATATGGCCACCGAAGGTAAGGTGTCATCTTGCAATGTAAATGCGGCGCGCTTTTTGTGAGATTTTGAATAAAATAAAATCATAAAAAAAGGATACAAAATGTAAGTATGCATTACACATAATACCGAAAGCCAAAAAACAATCATGAGTAAATCATTCATTGACCAAGCTTTTTAAAAAGGTGATTAATCCCGATACCACTTTCATGTTATCGAATTCTTCTTTCGAAAAATTGGCAGCATTTGTTTCCAATTCTTTGCGCAATTCATTGCTTTGCAATAAAGCAATTACATCGTTGGCAAAATCTTCTGCCGAATCGGCAATTAAAATATTTTTTTTGTGCGTGTAATGAATGCCTTCGGCGCCAATGCTGGTGCTTACAATGGCTTTACCGTACGACATGCCTTCAATAATCTTAATTCTTAAGCCACTACCCGACCAAAGTGGCACTATCATGATTTGGTGTTGCTGAAAAAAGGTTTTGCCATTTTCAACATTTTCAACAATTAATACATTGGGTTTGTTGATGTGAAAAAATTCTAATGGCATGCCCCTACCCGCAATAATTAAGCGGGCTTCAGGCACCGCAGCATGCACTTGATCCCAACAATTGGCCAAAAACCAATTCACGGCTTCTTGGTTAGGCAACCAATCCATCGAACCAAAATAAAATATGGTTTTAGATTTTTCGGTAATGTTGTTTTTATTTTGGTACTCCTTAATATCAACGCCGGTGATGCATGCATACAGTGATTTATTGAATCCCAAATTTTTAAATTCCAACAAATCCTTATCAGTAATTGGAACAATGGCATCGAGTTGCTGAAAGGCATTTAACTCAAAACGTTTTAAACGCTTGTTTTGCAAACTTAAATACAAACGGTGTAAGTAGCGTTTTTCCTGCGAAATATGGCGGTTCCAAATAAAATGTTCAATGTTATGGGCTCTTAAAACTACTTTGGCTTGACTATACTTTTTTATGGTTTTTAAGTAGGTACACATAAACAAACCTTCGAGTTGAATAATATCGAAAGTTTGGCTTTTGAGCTTTTGCATAAGGGCCTTATCAAAAGCATCAAAATAAAAACGTGAAACAAAATATGATTCGTTGCTGAACAAATTCATCAAAGCTCCCAACCAATTGACATTGGTATTTTTAAAAATGGACTGGTAATGACTTTTATCTTTAAAATCAGAAGGCACGTCCTCATCGGGCTTAAAGTGTTTCTTTGTATTGATGGTGAGAATATGCAAATCAACCCCATTGGCCAGCAAACCCCTGCTCATGTTGTAAATGGCGATGCTGCTGCCGTCGTTGGCAGGATAAGGCGCTTTATTACATATTTGCAATACTTTAAGCAATTGGCTTTTTCTTAAAAAGTTTTTCGATCCAAGAATAATAAACAGTAATATCAAAAATCACAGAATCTTTGGCGGCCTTGTAAGTAAGAAAAACACTAATGGGCAAAAATATCACCAAGGGCATCCACATGGCATAGCGCGGTTCCATATTACCATCGATGGCCAGCTGCAAAAACATTTCGGTTAAAATATAATAGGCCAAAAAGAAAAACACCGAAACAATCACAGGCAAACCCAATCCCCCTTTTTTGATGATGGCCCCAAGCGGTGCACCAATAAAGAAAAGGATGATACAAGCCAAACAAATCACAATTTTTTTATGCCATTCAATTAAAAAACGCAGTTTGGAGTTTTCTTCTTCTTTGATGCCGTTTTCCAAGGCATCCACATTGCCTGAGGCGGTGCGACTAATGTTCAAAGCGTTTTGTACGGCTTGTTGAAATTGCTGGTTGTTTAAACTGTCGTAAAAATTTTTTACACCCACCAATTCATAATGTGTTTTTAGTTTCATAAATGAAGCTGTTCGGGTATAAAACAATTCACTGGATTGTTTTTTTAAGTTCTGTATACGCTTCTGTGTTATTCGACTGGTAGAATCAATCACAGAATCCAATTGCCAGATATTTAACATTTCTTCATTGCCTTTGAACAATTCTTCATTGGTGCGTTTTAATTTAAAGTCTTCAAGCGGTATGTTTACCTGTAATTGCTTAAAACTTATTTGCGATAAATTGTGCTTTCCCGGATTACCCGATTCAATATTTTCTTCATAACGGTTACCGTCGCGCAGCGTTAAAACCAAATCAGAAGTATCAGCTGTAGTAGTAATTTTACCGGTTTTGGCATAGGTTTGAATGGTGTTGCCTTGGTGTTGACTATGATCATAAATAAAAATCTCTTTCAAAGTATCTTTATTATGCGATTTTTTGCCCACCCTTAAACTGTAGTTATCGATGCCATTGTAAAAAATACCTTCTTTGATGTTTACAGTGGGTTTCTTTTGACGGATATCGTATAGTAATGAGGTTGATTTTAAATGCACAACTGGCAGAATAAAATTATTGAACAAAAAGGTTACACCGGCCAAAACAACAATAAACACAAACACCGGTTGAATAATTTTAAACAAGGATAAGCCTGAAGATTTCATGGCGGCCAATTCGTAATTTTCGGCCAAATTGCCAAAACTCATAATGGATGCCAGTAATACAGCCAATGGTATACACTGCGGAATAATCGCAATCCAAGCATAAGTGAATAATTTTAACAAGTCAAATGTCTTTAAGCCCTTACCAATAAAGTCATCCAAATAAGTAATGACCACCTGCACCAAAAAGAACAAAAACACGCTTACAAAAAGCGTAATTACAAACGGGGGTATAAACGACTTGAGGGTAAGGCTATGTAGCTTTTTGAGAAACACAATAATGCCTTAAAAATACATTTATTTGCTTACTTTTAATTTAATAAATTAAACAAACTTTGTTATTTTTGCTGACCTATGATTAACGGAAAAAAAATTATCGCGGTACTGCCCGCTTACAATGCCGCATTGACTTTAAAAAAGACATATGATGAAATACCATTTGATATAGTGGATGATGTGGTATTGGTAGATGATCACAGTAAGGACAATACCTCTGAAGTAGCCAAAAGCATTGGCATTAAGCACGTTATTCGTCACGAACAAAACAAGGGTTACGGCGGAAATCAAAAAACTTGCTACGACAAGGCTTTGGAATTAAATGCAGATATCGTGATCATGTTGCATCCCGATTACCAATATACTCCCCTATTGATTCAAAGTTTAAGTTATTTAATTGCCAACGATTTATACCCGGTGGCTTTTGGATCCCGTATTTTAGGCAAAGGTGCCCTTAAAGGTGGCATGCCCATGTATAAATACATTTTTAACCGCTTTTTAACCTTCACTCAAAATCTATTGATTAATCAAAAATTATCGGAGTACCACACCGGTTACCGTGCTTTTTCGAAAGAAGTGCTTGTAAGCATTAATTACCACGCCAATTCAGATGATTTTGTGTTCGATAACCAAATGATCTCTCAAATATTTTACGCAGGTTTCGACATCGCAGAAGTAACTTGTCCTACCAAATATTTCCCTGAAGCCAGTTCGATTAATTTCAGAAGAAGTATGAAATATGGCATGGGTGTACTGGGTGTATCATTCACGCATTTCTTTAATCGCTTAGGATTGATGAAATCAACTATTTACCAACAACCTAAACATCAATAAAAATGGCTGCTTACCGCTTTAAAGTGTGTTTGGAAGAAAATGAAGATATTTTTAGAGATATCGACATTAAAGCCGTTCAAAATTTTCAAGATTTTCATACCATCATTCAAGAAGCATTTAAATTTGATGCTAAACATGCGGCTTCTTTTTTTGTAAGCGATGATTATTGGCGTAAAGGTCAAGAAATAACATTACGCAAAGAAGACTTGCCTTTGGATGAAGAAGAAATCAGAAAAAAAGTTGATCCCAAAAAATTAATGTCCGATGTAAAAATTGCTAAGTACATCGAACAACCCCACCAACGTTTTGTTTATGTTTTCGATCCATCGGTTCAATGGAGTTTTTTAATTGAAATGATGCGCATTGTGGATGTAAACGAGAAGCTTAATTATCCTTGCATCATTAAAAGTGTCGGCGTTGCGCCAAAACAATACAAACAAACCAATATGGCCAAAGAAGAACTTGGTCCTGAAATGGCCTTGGTCGGTTTACTTGGCGAAATTGATGAACCCGATGATGATGAAATTTTAAAAACCATTGGTGAAGTTGAAGAAGGAGTTGAAGAAGATGATTTAGAAAGTTTAGAAGGCGAGGAAGGCGAAGAGGAATCTGGATCTGAAGAAGACTTTGAAGGCAACGACAGCATGGGCTTCGACGAAGACCATGAAGAACATTAAACAATGGCTAATTACTTAGCCACTGTTATTGTTCCATTTTGTTTGAAGTTTTTGTTATCGGCACCCGAGGCTTTTAACTCGTAAAAATAAACCCCGTCAACCACCATTTGTCCGTTTGCGTTTTTTCCATCCCAACGTATATTACCTTTGTCAGAATTGCTCTCAAACACTGTATTTCCCCAACGGTCATATACTTTAAAATTAATTTGCACCAAATTATTTGCCTTTAAGAAAAATTCATCGTTAATGCCATCGCCATTGGGTGTAAAGATATTAGGCACTTGCAATGATGAGGGTACTTCCACTCGAATAACTTTACTTGTTGATGCCATACAATCGCCTTTTGAGGCAAAAACATTTACAGTATAAGTACCGGCTGTATTAAAAATGCTGGTCACGTTTTGTCCGGCATAATTCGTTATTTCACTTTTACCATTCGAAAAACTCCAAATTGTTTTAATTTTTGTACTGTCGAGCGTAGATGTAGAATTATTTTTAAATGTAACACTGAGTGGTGCGAATCCGCTTAACACATCGGCTTCAACATCGGCGGTTAAATACCCGTATTTAACTGAATCTACACCTGAAGAAGAGCATCCGTTGTTTAAATCTTTTACCACAACACGGTAAATTCCTACTGTTGAAACACGGAAAATTTTATCCTTCACAGTACCTGTAAATTTTGCATCCAAAGGCGGCACCCAAGTGTATTCTAAATTATTTTGATTACCACTCACATTGGGTGAAAGTGTTGTACTTGTTGCCGCGCAATCAAGAATGGCTGCCCTTGGAGCCGGAATATTTACCACAGGATAAATTCTATTGTCGCCCACATGCAATGTTGAAGTAGCAGTACAGCCATTGTTTAAATCCAGTGCAGATAAAGTGTATATACCGGGCACTGAGGCCACATATGAAGAATAAAATTGCAAATCTATTTGCGGCGATGGTCCTTTCCACAATGCAGCCACCACCGGTGCACTATTGATTAATCCTATTCCATTTGGAATACTTGTTGTGCTGCTATTATTCAACACAACAGTTGCATTCACACATGTAATAGATGCCACACTTCCGGCAGTAATTCCGGCTTTGGGCGGGAAAATATTTTGCGACATTGCAATTACCGAACTGGTTGTACATAAATTGCTTTTATCGGTAATACTAATGGTGTAATTTGAAATTAAAACTGTTTTAGGATTCAAAAAGTTAACATTCACAACCACGGTATTGGTCATTAAGTTTAAAGTTTGTAAACCCGACTTAAATTGCCAATTGAAATCAACATTCGTATTGCTGCTATAGGCCTCTAGCACCAAGCTTGGGGTATTGCAATCCAAAATGTTTTTTGGCACCACCAAATTTGAAATGTCTGGACCAAAATTATTCAGCAATATACTTATGGGTAAACGTGTTTCGCATAAACTATTATTATCCTTGGTTACAATTGTCCATGTACCGGGTGTATTAATAGTGTAAATACCAACGGTTGACAGTGTGCCATTTAAAACAGTTGAACTGCCCGGTGCCAATGCTGTAAAAGACAATACACCGCCTGGAGGTGTTGTATTGGCATTGATAATTTGTACCGATGCAACACTCTTACTACCACAACCCAAGGTGTAATTTTGCGGACTGGTGAGATTAAACACCGGATAACCTTGATTTGAAAACAAGGTGAAAGTTTGACAACTTGTGCAACCGTTGTTTAAGTTTTTTACGCAGTGTGTGTAAATTCCCGATCCTCCGGGCACATAAATCGTTATTGGATTAGGTGACACAAATTGTCCGCCTGAAGGTGCTGTAACCTGATGCTCGACGTTTACTGTTGGTGTTGCCACCAAGGTAACAGGTGTAATGCTGGTTAAATTACAATTGATGGTTTGAAAAGATGGTGTAACCGAACTAAAGGGCGTAATTGTATTGGTAACAACCAAAATTGTTTTTGTATCAACACATCCCGAAATAGCATTTACAGCGTGGATGGTCCAAGTGCCCTGCCCCACATAATTGATGCCGGCAGTTGCCGATTGTACTGTATAAGGTGCCCCTAAATTGGTCCACGTGTAAGTACAATTGGCATTGGTGGCCAGCAAATTTAAAGTGGGTTGATAACAAGTAATTGAATACACATTGGCTGATGGTGTTACAGTAAAATTAGCCGTGGCCGGTAAAGGTTCAATGGTAAAGGAAGTACTGGCATTGCAACCACCAGCTACCAGAACACTAGCGCTGTAGGCCCCGGGAACAATACCACCATTGGCCGATACTTGTGTTGGCGAACCTACACCATTAGGAATATTGTTCCAAACAACGGTATAACTGGGATTGGCATTGACCGGATTAAAGGTTAATCCTAAATTAAATCCATTGATTGAACTGGCACAGGTTGCATTGGTGACCGTTGGATTTAAAACAGCCACGGGATTCACAGTAACATGCGACACAGCGGTTTGAGAAGTGGCAATATTTTGAGAGGTAAGGCCACCTGCAACAATCGAATAATTTGTGTTAGCCAAAGGTGTCACCACAAATGAAGGTGTTTGTGATACCACATTGTTGGGCAATAAAGTATAATTTAAATTGCTCAAACCAATTGGCGGATTCATGGTTAAACTTAAACTGCTGCCCATGCAGAGGCTATAATTGGCATTAATCAATGAGCAATTGGTGTTGCCTGTTCCTGCAATCTGATTAAAACTGATATTTTGTGTAACATTTGCGAAATTTGTAATTAACACCAAATAATATTGACCTGTTAAACCCGTTGGAATGGTTAATGTTTCGGTAAAGCTCGATGAATAACTGCAATCAACAATATTGGATGCGGTTAAACTATTGCAAATGCCTGCCAATGAACTAAAGGGACCCCAGCAAATAAAATCCACATCTTGCCCCGGACCCGGCGGTGAAATGTTTTGCCCTTGGATTTGAATGATTAGGTTACCCGGATTGGCAACTTGCAAATAGTACCATGCCGGATTGGGTTGCGTAATTAAGCAACCATAATTAGGACCAGACTGTGCCGCCCCTGAATTAATGGAAGCCGGATAAGTTACTCCTGATACCCCTCCGGCACAGAATGGCTGGGCATTTTGACAACTTGTTTGCGCATTACCAATATGTATACATATCAATAATACAAAGGCGATAATTGTTCTCATAGGATTTAATTTTAAAATGAATAACAACGAAAATTGCAATGACCTTTACCGGTACTGCGGTCAATCTTTTAACACTTTTTCAATAATCGTGCCATTATTTTTTTTAAATCTATCATTTTATTTTAAGCTAAAAAAATACAGTAAGTTTGTTGGCTCTGCTTGAACAACTGCTGCACATGGAAAACCGTTATTACATTTTAAACAAACCATACAATATGTTGTCGCAGTTTGTGAGTCCTTATCCGCACCACCGGCTGCTTGGCGACCTTGATTTTAAATTCCCGCAGGGTTCGCACGCCATCGGACGATTGGATGAATTTAGCGAAGGTTTATTGATTCTAACCACTGATAAAAGCATTACACGCCTATTATTACATCCCGACAAACAGCACAACCGCCATTATGTGGTGCAAGTGCAAAAAGAAATGTCGGATACCACACTTCAGCAATTGCGCAATGGCATTGAAATCATCTTGAAGCAGCGTGGAGAATACACCACCATGCCTTGTGAAGTGAACAGAATCAACAAACCCGAAAACTTGGCTTTTATTGACAAAGATTATTTAGATAAAATTCCGCATACCTGGCTGGAATTTGTATTAACCGAAGGTAAAAATCGGCAAATTCGAAAAATGTGTAAGGCCGTAAAACATAAGTGTAAAAGACTTATTCGTACCAAAATCGAAAATTTAGAGTTGGGGCCTTTGCAAGCAGGACAAGTAATGGAAATCGACAGAGAAAGTTTTTTTACAAAACTGGGTTTAACACCCAACAATGAATAGAAAGAGTCATTAGTCACATGGTTGCATGTGCTTAAAATCACGTTCAGTCATCCATCGACTGTGGTTGTTATCGTATGCGATGTGTCCTAAACTTCCGCCATTGGTCCAAATAATGCTGCCTGTTTCGCAATCAACGGCAATTTTAAAATACACCACAGTGGTAATATGGCTTTTATCTCCCTTGCCTTGTAAAATGGCTAAAGGAAAAGCAATCACAGCCGATTTGCCCTTGGTTTTATAAAACATGTGTTGGTCAATTTCATCAATGCTTACAAACTCAACCTTGGCGCCACAATGCAATTTAGCCTTTGATTCAGGCAATTCTTTATCAAGCATATCTTGTTCAACCAAAACCGTCGTCTTTTTTAATTTTTTACAGTTCTTATCTGCCATGTCTAAAATGAACTCTTGAAACTCAATGTTTTCATTGTGCTTCATCACATATTTAATATTTTCTTGCATGGCCATAATGGCCACTCTAAAATCGGCTTCTATGTAACGATTACCTTGACGAATGTAACTTGAAGGAATATAGATTTTATAATCGGGCTTATCAATTGGGGTTTCAAGTCTGGTGTATTTAATCGCAGGAATAGAATAAATAGATTCAACATTTGATTCACCTTCTTGGTCGCGCAACTCCACATAACTCAACAAAGCATAATGGTGCGAACGTGTTTTTTTTAATTCATTTACTTCTAACTCTGATTTAAATTCAATCGAATCATTAAACTTCCAGTACTTGTAGGCGGTTATTTGAATGTATTCGTTGTATTTTTTAATGAAATTTTTATACTCCTCAACCAATTTTGCAGGGTTGTCTTTTTTCTTCAAATGACTAATTACATTTTGATTTTCAACCAAGGTTTCAACAATCAAAATGCGATGCGACAGATTTTTAAAATCTTCTTTTGTGCCGAAAAATTCAGCCGTAATTTGGCCTTGCATCGAAACCATTAAAAAGCCAAAGACAAACAAAAAAAAGTTGGAAGTAAAATTTTTCATAAAAGATGTTTTATTTTTTTACCTTAATATCACTGAAGTATATTTTGTTTTGGCTGCCTGCGTATCAATTAATTGGCGGGCAACACAGAGGCTCTACACTCACCAAAACCCAAACGCATACCATTTTTTTCGCAGTAGCCCTTCATGATAATGGTATCGCCATCGTTCACATATTTTCTTTCGCTGCCATCGGGCAAAGTAATTGGTTTGGTGCCTCGCCAGGTTAATTCCATCAAGCTGCCATATTCGCTGGCTTGCGGACCACTAATGGTGCCACTTCCCATTAAATCACCAACATTTAAATTACAACCGTTCACGGTGTGATGCGCCAATTGTTGTTCCATGGTCCAATACATATACTTGTAATTTGAACTGCAAATTTTGTGCGGCGCAGCTTTATCGGCTTGTAAATAAACATCCAAATGAATATCTAAATTTTTATTGCCGCTGTATTCCAAGTATGGCAATACTTTTGGATCTTGCACATAACCCTTGGTTCTGAAAGGCTCCAATGCTTCTAAAGTTACAATCCATGGTGAAATGGTACTTGCAAAATTCTTGGCCAAAAATGGACCAAGTGGTACATATTCCCATGTTTGAATGTCTCTTGCGCTCCAGTCGTTAAACAATACCATGCCAAAAATATAATCATCGGCACTGGCCGTATTCACACTGTCGCCCATGTTTGTTGATTTACCAATTACAAAGGCTGTTTCCAATTCAATGTCTAATGCTTTGGTTGGTCCAAACACCGGCATTTCGCTGTCGGCAGGTTTTTGTTGGCCTTTTGGACGGTGGAATGAATGACCGCTCACACAAACCGAACTGGCGCGGCCATGATAACCTACCGGTAAGTGTTTCCAATTGGGCATGAGTGCGTTTTTAGGATCACGAATCATGGTGCCAATATTAGTGGCATGGTCGATGCTGCTGTAAAAATCAGTATAGTCCCCTACCCTAATCGGCATGAGCATTTTTATTTGCGATTGCTTCTTAAAAACTTTCTGTTTTAAAACTACATTGCTTTGTAATTCATTGTTTGATGCAAGCATCAGTTGTTGAATTCTTAAACGCACGGCGTTTGTGGTGGATTTGCCTAAGGCAATAAAATCGTTTAATGTAGATTGATTCAAGGTATTTTTATCCACCTGAATTAAGCCGGCTTCAGCCAATTCGAACAAATCAATTATTTCATCACCAATGGCTGAACAGGCATGGTGCTGAACATTTTGATCGCTATAAACGCCGAAAGGAATATTGTATATACTAAAATCTGAATCAGCTGCTATGCTCATCCATGTGCTTAAGTGTATGTGTGTCATTGCTAAATTTTTAAGAATTGATGCGTGATTGAATGTGTTCGATTAAATCTTGCTTTAAAACCGAGTGTCCTCCCGAATTATTCGTGGCCAGTGCCAAGGCCGCGTGTAAAACTTCAGGTGTAATAGTCCCTTCTTCATTCTCAATCACCGTAAGGGCTTCCATGGCAATTTGAAAATTTGTATCGCAAGCCATTGATACAAAAAACAAAAAGTGATTGGCGAATTCCAAACCGGTTTCCCAACAGGCCGCCAATAATTTTATTTTAAAGTCAATTACTTCCGTCGATTGAATGGCATTCACCAATAAATCTTGGGCCTTTAATTCCTTTAAACTTGCAAAGATGGCTTCATCTTCTTGTCTGGTGTTTTTATTGTCCAATAAGGCTTCTACTAAGTCGGCATCACTGTTTTCTTGTTTCGAAAAACCATCCCTTTTGATGATTAATGTGCTATATTCTTCCTCATTAAATAATTTTTTGGGATCAAATGCACTCTCGTCTAATAGCTCGTCTACTGCCATTTTTAACTACATTAATTGTTTGATAATTTCTTCCACCGAAATATTTTCAGCTTCTGCTTTATAATTCAACACCACGCGATGTCGCAATATAGGTATGGCAATAGCCTTCACGTCTTCAATATCCGGACTGTATTTGCCGTGAATGGCGGCATGGCATTTGGCGCCGATTATTAAATATTGCGAGGCGCGCGGACCGGCACCCCATTGCAAATATTTTTTACTGATGTCGGATGAAAACTCTGAATTTAAACGTGTTTTGTTGACCAGTTTTACGGCATACTCAATTACGTTATCTGCCACCGGAATTTTACGAATCAAATCTTGAAAGAAAACGATTTCTTCGGCATTTAATACTTTATTTAACTGCACCTTTAAGTTGGCGGTGGTTAACTTCACCACCTGAAGCTCTTCTGCAAAATTAGGGTAATCGAGCCACACGTTAAACATAAATCGGTCTAATTGTGCCTCAGGCAAAGGATATGTACCTTCTTGCTCAATGGGGTTTTGGGTGGCCAAAACAAAAAACGGATTATCTAAATGGTATTTCACCCCGGCGGCAGTAACTTGTCGTTCTTGCATGGCCTCTAACAAAGCGGCTTGTGTTTTAGGCGGGGTGCGGTTAATTTCATCGGCCAAAATAATGTTCGAAAACAAAGGACCTTTGATGAATTTAAAATTACGGTGTTCATCCAATACTTCGCTGCCAATGATATCACTTGGCATAAGATCGGGTGTGAATTGAATGCGGTTAAAACTTAAGCCCAATGCATCGGCAATGGTATTCACCAAAAGCGTTTTGGCCAATCCTGGAACACCAACCAATAAACAATGGCCCTTGCTAAAAATGGAAATCAAAACATTTTGAATGGTTTCCTCCTGCCCCACAATTACCTTACTTATTTCAGTGTTTAATTGATTGTATTTTTTGATGAAGTCCTGTAAGGCTTCGGTATCACTGTTGTATCTCATGGTCTGCTCAAAACAATTTAATTTTCTGTTTCCTGTTGATTGTTATCAAAATATTCTCCGGCCCTCGCGCGGTAACGTATGCTAAAGTAATCGGCTAAATTTTGTAAATTTTCTTTTTGACTTAAACTAGGGTCGATGAAATAATTGGCCGAAATCAATGATAAGTTGG
Source organism: Sphingobacteriaceae bacterium (assembly GCA_947453445.1). GTDB lineage: Bacteria > Bacteroidota > Bacteroidia > B-17B0 > Aurantibacillaceae > Aurantibacillus. The sequence continues at coordinate 15,434 of CANGGP010000029.1, read as the reverse complement.
TGGTTGGTTTTTCTTTGGTTTTAGGCACAAACACAATCATCCAGGCCTCTGATTCTGATTTTACTTGTGGCTTGCGATAAATGTACAACTCGCCTTTTTGGTACTTATTTTCAATGTACATCACATCCACCAAAGAAATGGTATCCGATTTTATTTTTTGCCCATTTGATGCGTAATATTTCGATAGTTGGTATTCGCTGCTTAACAACGATTCAACCAAAGCCCTTTGACTAATGTTATTGGTATTGAAGTGCGATAATAAATTTTCCTTTTCAAGTTCACTGTAAAAATAGGTTTTGGTGAAATTGTTTTTCCAATAAACATTTTTTAATGAATCGTTAACCACGATATTGTGTTTTAAACCTACCAACAACAAAGGCATGGCAATGCTTTGGGATTTAATTTTCGACAACTTGGCGAAATATTGTTTTACTTTTTCATCTGTTTTATAATATGGGGCCAAAATAATAGCGTAATCAATTAATTTCGGACGACGGTAAAAATCATACTTGCCTGCTACGCCCATATTTCTATTCAACACATTGCTGTCGAAACTTTCTAAACTTAATTTTAAGTTTTCGGCAGTTTCACGATCGTTTTTATCCAAGCGGTCAAATACATTATCGGTTTGCCCAATTATTTTAGAGGCATAAGGATTGAAGCGTTTTACATTTAAAAAAGCATCATCCAATATTTGTTCTTTGTAAGCCAAATAAACATTGTAAGACATTAAATTGTGGTGCAACAAATCCGACAGCAAAGAATAAACCGAAGCTTTGTATTCGTCGTATCGGGTTAATTTTAATATTTGCGGGAAGAATGATTTACACAAAGGCAATGAATCATGCAAAACCCAAAACACATCATCAATGGTTGATTCATTTCCCAATAATGGGGTTTCGCTCATCAATAAATTTAAAAATGTGTTATAAGAATTTTGCGTTTTCAGCAAACCCAATCCTTTTAATAAACACAATTGCAAATAAAAACTATCGGTGTATTGTTTATATAATTTTTTATAGGGCTCAATAATTCTTTCACTTTTTAAAGTGCCGCCATTCACAAACAATTGTGCTCTGCTGTCTTCATTAATGTCGCTTAAATTACTTTGCCCCAAAAAATGCACAAAACCATTGAGGTAAGCCTTGTCCATCACCACGGCATTGCGCAATGAATTGTTTGCAGCTGCGCGAATGGTGGTATCGTTGCTTCTTAAATCGTTTAAGAGTAAATCGAATTTATTTTGAAATAAATTTTTCCCTAAAAGTGTATCGGTTAAGGTAAAAGAATCGTAAAAACCCTTCATCCATCCGTGCATGCCACCAATGGTATCGTATGGTGCAGTAAGTTCAACCGAAATGCCATGTTTATAAATTAACTTCATGGCAATGGCACGCGTGGTGGCAGTATCTCTTAGTCTGCACTCGTACTTGTAAACGCCATTTTTAAAACTGATGTTTTTACCGGTCACATATAAACTGGTGGTGTTTTTAATGGTTTCATCCACCTTTTTTGCCATTTCAGTGCTATCGCGAAAATCATAATTATTGTACTTTTCAAAAATTAAATTCACATATTCATTGCTTGAGGGTGAATAATAATATTTTGCCGAACTGCGGTAATCATAATCATTGGCAATAACTTGTTTGGGTAAAGCCTTTTCATAAGCTTTTGTAAGGGCTTCATTAAATTTACTCAGTGCATCCTCCGATACTTCATCTTTGGCTTTAAAACAAAACTCCTTATCAGTGATGTCTTTCAATGTATTCACATAGGCAAACTGTGTTAGTTTGAATGATTTCATAAAATCAGTTTCAAACTGCTTCTCTTTATTACCAATGAGGTATTGAAAATAATAGTGAACACCTTTGATGATAATTTTTCCGCTTAAAAATTCACCAAAAACATTTTTACCGCTTAGGAGTATACCGGGATATCCTTGTTCGATGGTAATACTGCATGAGGGTGTAATGGTAAAGCCGTAATTCAATAAACTGCGCTTGGCCAATTGGTTCAGCTCAAAAGTGTCTTGTTCCAAATAATTAAAATCATTGTACACCACTTGTTTTACGCCATAATACAATTTGTTGTTCAAATCATATGCATATAAATCTTCTACCAAACCCAATAATGAAGAATTATCATTTTTGGTATACACATAATTGGCCGGTAATTTAACGGTAAAACCTTTGGTAGGCGGCACAAAATCAACCACACGCGTAGAGGCCGATTTAAAGCTGATGGAATTAAAAAATTGTTTTGCTTCACTGCCGGTGGCATAAGCATTTTTTCCGCCCAACTTAAACAAAATCACTTCCATGTCGGTTACAAATATCTGATAGTGCTGTAAATCGCCCGAGCGTGTTTCATTGATAATTTCAATTCCCTTAATACCGTTGTTTGATTCAATGGCATTGTGTTTAACAATGCGACCCGGTATATTTTCAAACACCAAACTGTCTAATTTCACCACAATTTGATTGGCGCTTAAATGAGCCAGTGGACCAAAATAATTTAAACGAACAATGGTGTAAAAACTTCCATTTACCATATCGGCATTGATTTGGTATTTTAAATTTTCAAGATTTACCAAGCTGTATAATTTTCCCGGTACTTGCACCGAAAAAATAGAATCAACGGCGTATTGTTTTTGAAAAGTAACGGGTTTTACTATTGCATCTAATTCTTCACGGCGTTTGTGACTGCGTTTGGTAATACTCGGAAACACAGGCTCCACTTTGTAACCCTTTAATCGAAGCAATTCAATTAAGCCATGTTTGCCCGGTAAATGCGCCGCACCTACCCCTGAAAAGATACTTTGGTTTTTTAAAACTGAATCAATGGTATTGACAAAAAAATCGTTTCTATCATCAATTAAATAACGTTGGTTGTTTTTACTTCCGGTGAGTTTGCTCAAGCTGTCGAGTAAATCCAAATCACCTTCACGGTAAGCATCTTCAATTTTTTGGAAAGTTAAATAGGCATTCCTATCACCGTAATTATTTGTTTCACCCGAATCAGGTATAGCTGCCAATCGGGCTTTAATTTCTGACATACCAAAACTTTCGAGACTGATGATTTTTTTATTCAACTTGGCTGCACTTTGAAAAATGAATAAGTCGATGTATGTGCTCACTTCAAAGTTTTGACTTTGTTTGTTTTGTCGGTATAACAAACCATCAATAATATCCGGATCATAACTTAAAATACCTTGCAGCATGCGCCTATCTGCCAAATTAGGCTTAAAGGCACTTTCATAAAAATTGGCACTTAAAGCTGTTGGCCTAAAACGATTTAATTCCGACAATTCGCCGGTATGTTCCATGCCATCGAGCCACTCACCCGGGTTCGTTTCTAAGCCAACCACTTCAACACTTTGTAAAGCTTCGAAAAATTGTTCCGATAAGTTAAATGCCAATTTATTACTCACGTGCATGGTGCCGTACAAGTAGGATGGTTTTTTTATACCATTACCCGAAATTTTCCATAATAAACTGGGATAACGTTGGGATTTTTGTGCAAAAATTAAAACCGGAAATAATAAAATAATAAGAAACTGCCTCATATCCCTAAATTCAACATAAACATAACAATTTTATTTGTGTTATGGCTTGTACAAACAATTTTTAAGTCTTTTTATGATGGCCAAATGTATAAAAAGTAGACAAAATTATTTGCTTTTGCCTTTAAAGAGTTTATCCAAAGAAGAGATGGCTTTGTCTTCGATTTTTTTCAAGGCACTCTTCTGCGCTGCATCCGATTCACCTTTCAGCTTATTGTCTTGTTTCACTTTCATTAAAGCTTGAATCGATTTTTTAGTGTTCTTAAAATCTTTCAAATCTTCACGAAGGTCAATAGATTCTTTTTTACCGCTTGTTTTTTGCGTGGATTTAGCTTTCACCATAATGAATTTAAATACGCAAGATAAACATTATTCTTGCAATTCAAATCCTTTTATCAATGCCCCAAAGTAGCCAAGTAACGCTCGGCATCTAAGGCGCCCATACAACCACTACCAGCGGCTGTAACTGCCTGACGGTAGGTTTTATCGGCGCAATCGCCCACGGCAAAAACCCCTTCAATATTGGTACGGGTGCTACCCGCTTGAACCACCAAGTAGCCTTGATCATCCATGTTTAATTGACCCTTAAAGATATCGGTGTTTGGTTTGTGACCAATGGCCACAAAAAAGCCGGTTACGTTCAAAGTTTTTAAGCTGCCGTCGTTGCTATTTTTCACCACAACTCCTTCAACAGTTTCTTTTCCTAAAATATCTGCAGTTTCTGAATTCCAAAGAATTTCGATGTTGGCTGTGGTTTCAACCCTACGCTGCATGGCTTTACTGGCACGCATTTGATCACGACGAACAATCATGTATACTTTTTTACACAACTTCGACAAATAGGTGGCTTCTTCAGCAGCAGTATCGCCTGCGCCTACAATGGCCACTTCCTGACCTTTAAAGAAAAAACCGTCACACACAGCACAAGCACTTACACCCCCGGCATTCATTCTTAAACGGGTTTCATTTTCAAGTCCTAACCACTTGGCACTTGCACCGGTTGAAATAATTACTGTATCAGCGGTTAATTCAATTGTGTCATCCACCCACACTTTTTTGGGTGTACAGTTTAAATCAGCTTTGGTAACCATGCCAAATCGCACTTGGGTGCCAAAACGCTCAGCTTGGGCTTTTAAATCTTCCATTAACACCGGACCCGTTACCCCTTTTGGATAGCCGGGAAAATTATCCACTTCGGTGGTTTCAGTTAATTGCCCGCCGGGCGTTAAACCTGTATATAAAACCGGCTTTAAATCGGCACGTGCAGCATAAATTGCGGCTGTGTAGCCGGCAGGACCTGAACCAATAATCAAACAATGTATATGTTCTGAATTTTGCATAGTAAAAATTTTAGGATGCAAAGTTAATGTTGAAGCGCAAACTAAACTTACATCTAAAGGCTAATTTTAAACAATTTGTGAATTGTTTTTAGCAGTCGAAAAGGCAAAAAAAAAGCTGTTTCTTTTTCGAAACAGCTTTAAAAAAATGAAATAGCTTTATTTTAAATTGGCTTTAATAAAAGTCATGGCATGCGCAAAGGCATCGTCGGCAAATTCTTTGTTGTAAATAGGATTGCTTGGATTTGCGAAGGCATGATTGGCATTGTATTGTTTAACGGTTAATGTTTTTTTTGCAGTTTTCATATTGGCTTCAAATTTCGATACAATGTCTTTGTTGATCCACTGATCTAACTCAGGCCAAATAAATAATACAGGAGGATTTAAAGTTTTAATTTTTTCCATTTTATCTTCAGGCATACCGTAATACATCACACAGGCTTTGCTTTTTTTCTCAGCCAACAATGATGCTTGCATGCTCCAGCCACCGCCAAAGCACCAACCAATGGTGGCCACTTTTACATCGTTACCCATGTATGCAAGCACTGCTTGGATAATTTTTTGTGCCCTTTCGGCATTTACACTTTGCATGTATTTTGCCGCCGAATCCTTTACCGTTGCCACTTTGCGATCGTATAAATCTATGGCAATCACGTTTACATCGCCAAGGTTTTTATAAATGCGCTCTGCCTCTTGTTTTATATAATCGTTCAAACCCCACCATTCGTGAAACACAAGCACATAATTTTTACTTGGCTTGGCGGCCTTAATTTCATAGGCGTGGGCATCTTGACCATCGCTCGATTTAACCGAAATGTCTTGCCCCATGGGATTTTCCAAGGCAAACGGTTTTGGATCAAGGTGTGCCGCCACAAATTGTTTGTTGTGTGTTAACATGGCAAATGCTTCACCTGAATTGCTTTTCATACAACAGCTGCCTTGCGCCATTGTCAATTTTGTTACAAAAACTGCTGCAACAAATAAAATTCCTTTTTTTATCATGAGATGTATCGTTAGTATGATTTAAACAAATTTAAAGCATATTATGTTTTAAACAAGTTAAAAAAAAGGTGTATCATGTCTTTTTATACGGTACTGTACTTTTTCATTCAAGTAATTAATCTAACTTTGAAAACAATTAAACTTCAATGCACATTTAGCATCAAAGTTTAACAACCATTAAATCAAATTAATCCATGAAACAACTCAGCTTCGTTTTTTTGTTTTTTTGCCAACAAGTATTTGCCCAAGCCCCTGCCTATTCTGTTACCGTAACCAATCAGGCACCCAAAGGTTATTATATGTTTGCGCCCATCAGATTCACACAAGCCAATTCAGATCAGTATTTGGTGGATGGAGATGGTGACATGGTTTTTTACCGAAGCTTTCCAACCTACAGAACCTTTGATTTTAAAAAGCACAAAAATGGCAAAGTAAGCTACTTTGATTCTTTCCATAACTATTTTATTGTGATGGATAGTTTGTTTAAAAACATCGACACGGTTTCAACGGTAGGTTATTACACTGATGTACATGATTTAATTATATTACCCAATGGCCATTATCTGCTTATGGGCATTGAAACAACAGTTACCGATTTAAGTGCTTATCACATGTTTAAACACACGCATGCCGCCGGTAGCACAACCGCCAAATGGCAAGCCGCAGTGATTCAAGAACTCGATTCGAATAACATTGTTCATTTTAATTGGCACGCCAATACACATTTTCAATTCGATTCAGCTGATCCCTTTTGGTTAAACGATTCTGATATTGTTGATTGGACCCATTCAAACGCTTTAGAACCTGATACCGATGGAAATATTTTAATGTCCTCGCGTCATTTTAACGAAATCACCAAAATTAACCGCACAACAGGTGCCGTAATGTGGCGATTTGGCGGCAAATACAACCAATTTGCTTTATTGGGAGATACCACACCTTTTTATGGTCAACATGATGTACGCCGACTAAAAAACGGACACATTACTTTGTTCGACAATGGCAACCACTTTAATGCACATCCTGCCAGAGCCCTCGAATACGAATTAGATGAAGAAGCCATGACAGCGAAATTGGTTTGGTCGTATGTTTACGACAGTCTTATGTTTAGTAACGCCATGGGCAATGTACAGCGCCTGCCTAATAAACAAACCTTGGTTAATTATGGTGCAACCAATACAAATTCGGTGTGTTTTAATGTGGTGGATAGTTTAGGACAAGAAGTTTTTAATTTGAGTTTCCCAAATTCAGGCCTTTACAGTTACCGATCGTTTTATTATCCCAGCATGCCATGGGATATACAACAACCCACCGTTACTTGCTTCGATTCGCTAGGGGTTTTATATTTAAAGGCACAAAGCGGCTTAAGTAATTATAAATGGAACACCGGCAGCAGCTCGCAAATCATTCCGGTTATTAGCACCGGCTCTTATGTGGTAAATGTGCCTTACGGTCAAAATGCCTATGTACTTTCAGAACCCGTAATCGTTAACAACATCACCCAATTTTGTAACCTCACAGGATTATCAAACTTAGAAAAAGATCAACAAATTAATTTGTATCCTAATCCCGCCTCGAATCAATTAAATGTTTCTTTTGCCAATGCCAACAAGTTAACAAAACCAAAAGTATTTGATATCAGCGGAAAAGAATTGAGTGTGCCAATCATTATCAATGCAGATAAAGCGCAAGTGCAACTTGATGTTTCGGCTTTAAGCAAAGGAATGTATTTTATTTCAATCAATGCCCAAATGGCAAAATTTTTGAAAGAATAATTTTACAATTGATATACTTTTAATTTTTCTTTGATGGATGCATCCATCAACACCTTTTTACGATTTTGGTAATCAAAAACCACCAACACATCTTTGGCTTTGGCTGCTATGACTTGCTGTTGATTAATGATTTGATAAGTGAGTACAAAACTGCTGTTATTTACAGCTTCTACATTTACAATCAATTGAACCTTGCCAGGATAAAACAAGGGTTGCAAAAAATCGCAGTGACTAGAGGCTACAATAAATCCATTTTTACCGCTTTCATTCAAACTTGTTAAACCCAAGTACTCACAAAATTTTAACCTTGCTTTTTGCACATAAAAGAAAAAGGCCACGTTGTTCACATGGCCAAATAAATCAAGTTCTGCCCACTCAATATCATTTTCAATAATAAATGGTTTTATGAGCATAGTATAAAAATTATCCGCTACTAGTACCGGTTAATAAAGATCCATCAGTTTGATATAATTCTTCAGGACGAATGGCAATAACCGGAATCTTACTTAAGTGGATAATTTGTTGTGAATAAGGTCCGAGGAAAAAGCCGCTCAATTCAGCATCCTGATCCGTCATGATAATCATCAAATCGGCATTTACCGAATGGGCATATTCAACAGAAGTATTGGCGCGGTTTTTAACGTTTTTAATAATATTGCTTCTAAACATCACCCCTTTGCTCTTGGCTACTTCTTCAATTTGATGAATCACCATTTCCATATGCGGCGCTTGGTCTCCTTCATCCGAATCCAATAAGCCCAAAGGATATAATGTTGCAGAAAATTGTTTCGCCATTTCAATGGCATACTGTACTTTTTGTTTGGTGTTTACTGTATTATCAATTGGCAACACAATTTTAGTGTACCCTATGCGATCGGTTGTAACGCTGGTAACCATGGTAGGACAAGGCGCTTTGGTAAGCACTTTCATGGCCGTTGAACCAATTACCAATTCCTTAATCACCGAATAACCATGCGTTCCCATCACAATCAACGAAGCACCAATTTCCCTGGCCACTTGCGAAATTTCGGTACTGGCAGAACCCAATTTTACAATTTTATGTATTTCTATTTGATATTGGTGTTTTAACTCTTCAGCCAATTCATTTAAACGCTCAACGGCTTTTTTCTCAATCTCCGTTTGTATTTCCAAACTCACCAAAGGCAAAAACATGTTTTGAGAACCATAGTTTTGGTTCACCACATGCAACAAATGTAAATCGGCCTTCACAAAAGAAGCAATAAAGGCACCGTGACGAATAGCTAACATTGATGTTTCACTAAAATCAACCGGTATTAAAATTTTAGAATGCTTAAAATGAATCATAAACCTAAGTTATTATGTAATTAAATTCGCTAGTAATAATAGTAAATCTTATTGACAAAAACACCTTATAACGCCAATTTTTTATAGCGCGGGCGTTTTGGTTCAACATTGCCCACACGTTTTTTGCGGTTTTCTTCATACTCACTGTAACCGCCTTCAAACCAATAAACAGAGCTATCGCCTTCAAAAGCCAATATGTGCGTACACACACGGTCTAAAAACCAACGGTCGTGACTAATGATCACCGCACAACCGGCAAAGTTTTCTAAACCCTCTTCCAAAGCACGCAATGTATTTACATCTAAATCATTGGTTGGTTCGTCAAGCAGCAATACGTTACCTTCTTCTTTTAAAGCCATGGCCAAATGCAAACGGTTACGCTCACCACCTGATAAAACTGAGACTTTTTTACCCTGATCACTGCCTGCAAAATTAAAACGTGAAATATAGGCCCTTGAATTCATGGCTTTACCACCCAACATCAAATTGTCTAACCCCCCACTAATCACATCATACACAGTTTTATTCGGATCTAACTCCTTGTGGTTTTGATCCACATAAGCCAACTTAACCGTTGGTCCTACTTTAAACTCCCCGCTGTTGGGTTGCTCCTCCTTCATGATCATGCGAAACAAGGTGGTTTTACCTGCACCATTCGGACCAATAATACCAACAATACCCGCAGGCGGTAACTTAAAGTTTAATCCTTCATACAACAAGCGGTTGCCAAATCCTTTCGAAACACCAATCGATTCAATGACTTCTGTACCCAAGCGCGGACCGTTAGGAATAAAAATCTCCAAGTTTTCTTCTTTCGATTTTACATCCTCGTTCAACATTTTTTCATAGTTGTTTAAACGTGCTTTTTGTTTCACACCGCGGCCTTTAACACCCTGACGTACCCAATCCAATTCACGCGCCAATGTTTTCTGACGTTTGCTTTCTGTTTTTTCTTCTTGTTTTAAACGGGCACCTTTTTGCTCCAACCAACTGCTGTAATTGCCTTTCCAAGGAATACCTTCGCCCCTATCTAATTCCAAAATCCATCCTGCAACATTGTCTAAGAAATATCTATCGTGGGTTACGGCTATAATGGTGCCCTTGTATTGTTTTAAATGTTGTTCTAACCAATCAACGCTCTCAGCATCCAAGTGGTTGGTGGGCTCATCCAACAATAAAATATCGGGTTCTTGCAACAACAAGCGGCACAAGGCCACACGGCGGCGCTCACCACCTGATAATACTTTTATCGACGCATCGCTTTCAGGACAGCGCAAAGCATCCATCGATCGCTCCAAACGGTTGTCTAAATTCCATAAATCATGTTGGTCAATTAGTTCTTGTAATTGGGCCTGACGGTTAATGAGCTTATCCATTTTATCAGGATCATTCAAAATTTCTTCATCGCCAAACTTGTTGTTCACCTCTTCAAATTCATTCAAAATATCCACGTATTTCTGAACGCCTTCACGCACAATTTCAATCACCGTTTTACTTTCATCCAATTTCGGTTCTTGCTCCAACATGCCCACCGAATATCCCGGCGATTGGTGAATTTCCCCAATATAATCTTTATCCATACCGGCCATGATACGCAACAAAGAAGATTTACCTGAACCGTTTAAACCCAAAACGCCAATTTTAGCGCCGTAATAAAACGAAATGTAAATGTCCTTTAAAACTTGTTTTTGCGGTGGATGTATCTTCGATACGTTCACCATGCTAAAAATTATCTGACGTCCTTCGGGAGTTGCTGACATATGTGCAATTAAAAATTAAGAATGAAAAATTAAAAATTAGAATTGAGGCTTAAAGTTAAGGAATGTTTGAGAATAAGAAAAAATTAGTGCTGTTTTCTTTTGTTAGTGGGGTTTTATCAAAGACATCAAGGCTTCCTCAATTTTGTTATACTTGAACTTAAACCCTTCATTCAAAAGTTTTTCAGGATACGAATAGCGGCTTTTGAGGATCAGTTCAGTTTCGGTTCTTAAAAAGAAAGCCCCGACTTCAAGCATCCATGAAGTGGCAGGCAGACCTATTTTAATACTAGTTAACTGGCGTAAAAGTGCCATCAATTTTTTGTTCACAACCGGCTCCGGTGCTACCAGATTGTATACGCCGGATTTGTTTTTATTTTCTATAATCCACTTAACACTTTCGCAAAAATCATCAATGTGTATCCAGCTAACTTGTTGGGTTCCTTTACCCATTGTGCCTCCTAGCCCTTTTTTTGTTAATCCTACTAAAACCGGAAAAACACCCCCTGTGTTACCAAACACCATCGAAATGCGCAGGTTTATTTTTCGGGTATGAGGCAAATTAAATTCGTTGAATGTTTTTTCCCATGCTTTGCAAACTTCCACTGAAAAACCTGAACCTATTTTTCCGGTACTTTCTGTCATAGGTGTATCTTCACTATGCGTATAAATAGTTGCAGAAGCCCCATTAATCCACAACTTTGGTGGGTTTTTGCATTTTAGTATTGCTTCACCTATTATTTTAGTTGAATCCAATCTTGAAGAAAAAATTTCAGCTTTGTTTTTTTTGGTGTATCTGCAATCAACACTTTTTCCACAGAGATTGATGATTACATCGGCCTCTTCAAAATCTTCGCTCCAATTTCCTGAAGTCCGCGCATCCCATTTGCGATAGTTAATTTTGCCTTCATCTTTACCGACTGTTCTTGAAAGTATAATTATTTTATCGAATTGATTGTTTAAATGGTCGATCAGTTCTTTACCTAAAAAACCCGACCCACCAGCTATTATTAATTTTTTCATGATGTCAATTTTAAATTAAACTTTTTTTTCCACTTTCTTAGGCGACTGTATCATGATCATGACGAAGAAATTTAAAAACAATAGCAAACCTAATACCAGCGTAAAACTCCCAAGTTTTGATGCTAGCGTCTCAATGGTTTCTTTACTTCCATTCATCTGTACCCATTTACCAATTCCATTCTCATATTCCAGCTTTCCTTCTATGCGCATGTGCATAAATGAAAAACCCAAAGCAATAAGATAAAAGCCTGTTTGAATAAGGTTATTTGTTGCAGAAGCCAATTCTTCTCTGGCATTAAACTTTTCGAGCAGAAATGCCCTGGTATTTTTATGCAAACTTTTTGCAATCCAGATACTAAGTGCGAAAGTAACCGGTAAATAAATGCTGTAAGCGATGATGTGGTAATTCATGATTTCTGATTTTTATTGGTTAATAATTTCTTTTTGAGCAATTGATTTATAATTTTTGGAGCAATAAAAAGATTCAAAATATGAAGTATCCCTAAGGATAAAAAAATAATTCCCTGAGAAGCTGAGATAAATTCAACAACTTGAGCTGAATTTATTAATTGAGGTGTCGTTTCTAAAAAGAATAATGCGAATGCTGAGTTTAAAAGACAGTAACCAACATAAAGAAAATTGTTGGCGCTATTACTCATGGCTTCGTCGGGACACTCACCAAATAAATAATTTAAGCCATTGCTGTGCAAATTTTTACCGACAATAAATACAGTTATTAAACTACAGGTTAAATAAATGAGATATGCAGTAATTGTATACATATAAATCTTGTTTCTGTACTTTCAGTATTTATTGAAACATTTGGACATTTTTTTATTTAAATAATTTAAACAAAGCATTAACCAAGGCATTTTCATCGAGTTTAATGGCTCTGTCTAATGCGAAATCGGCTTTTTCAACAACGCTTTCAATGTTGGTAACAGCTTCAACAAATGCTTTATTTTTTTTATCGTCTTTAGCTCCTTCAATTTTCTTTAGTTCTTCAAGAACGGCTAAAACCGGTTCTATTTCACGTTTACGACGTTCTTTTATGATTTGTTTTGCTACTTTCCAAATATCTTTTTCTGCAATAAAATACTCTTTTCTATCACCTGCACGCAATTCTTTAAAAACAAGTCCCCAACCCATTAAATCACGAATCGTCATATTTGCATTGCCGCGAGATATCTTCAAATCTGCCATTATTTCTTCTGCACTTAAAGCTTCAGGACTAATTAAAAGTAGCGCATGCACCTGTGCCATTGTTCGACTGATTCCCCAGCTACTGCCCAATGTACCCCAGGTTTGTATGAATTTATCTTTTGCGAGGTTGTATTTCATGCCACAAATATACGGCTATTTTCTAAACTTTCAATAATATTTGAAAGATATTTATTAACAATATTAAAATTAATGATTGGGTATTTGCAATTATTCGCGAATAAATTGGGAAAAGCTAAAATTTACAAAACCACATAAATGTGAAAGACATACAATTAAGAAGCAAAATTAAAATCAGATTAATATTTCAAAAAACACTTTCTTCTACTTGATAATTACTTTTTTCGAAGCCATGAGTTTACCGTCTTTATAAATTTGTAAGAAATAGATGCCACTGTTCAAATCTTCAACGGAAATAGAATTGGCTGTATCGGCCAGCTTACCGTAACGCACTATAGATCCTATAGAATTATACAATTGGAAACTTACATTATCCTTAGCCGATGATATTTCAATACTAAATTGATTATCTGTTGGGTTAGGGTAAATTAAAATAGTTGAAATGCCTTCTTCTTTAATGCCAACAGTCGAAGCAATATTTAATGTGAACTTCCACATATCACTTGGCATAAATGACATGCTCGCTGTTACTCCACTATAAAGCCAAAAATCACCATGGTTGTCGGTCCATCTTGCGCCGTTGCTCCTAGCGCCCGGCGTATTCGAGGGATTAGACACACCCAGGGTTCCATACACACCCGATTGTAAAGCAACTGATGATCCTTTCATCCATGTCCAAAGTCCTGTCGATACCGAGTATCTCCAAAGATCATTTATTACATGCGATGACCAATACGTATCTATTCCACCGAACAACCAAAAATCGCCATTGTTATCTTTCCAAGTATAAAATTGTGACCTCGCGCCCGGAATATTCTGTGCTGAAGCAGTGCCTTGTGTACCGTAAACACCGCTTTGTCCGGGTAATGAAGAGCCACCTAACCATGTCCAATTGCCTGAGCCAATGTTGAATTTCCACAAGTCATTTAACAAAGCAACATTATTTTCTCCTCCAAAAAGATACAAATCACCAGCGTTAGAAACCCAGCCGGATGTAAATGATTTTCCTCCAGGCATATTTGTGGAAGAGGCAATATTTAAAGTTCCATAGTTCCCTATTTGATTCACTGCAGCTCCGCCTTTTACCCAAGTCCATTGATTCGTTGAAACTGAGTATTTCCAAAGATCATTAAATACACCATAATTGGAAGCGTTATCTACACCTACGCCTCCAAAAAGCCAAAAATCCCCATTATTATCTTTCCACGAAAGTGCACCTGTTACAGCCGGAGGTCTGTTGGTAGAAGAAGAAACGCCCTGCGTGCCATAAACGGGCTGCCTTGTGATATTGGTATTTACTGAAGGTCCATTCATCCAGGTCCACATATTTGTTGAGATGTTGTATTTCCAAAGATCGTTGCTTACTCCCAACATAAAATTAGTGCCGCCAAACAACCATAAGTCGCCGGCATTGTCCGTCCAAGTAACAGAACCAACTCTGGCACCCGGATCATTTGATGGTGAAGCCAAGTTCTTTGTGCCATATACAGGTGCTTCTGCACCGGAACCACTACCCGATCCTGTTATCCAGGTCCATTGCTTGCTAAGTATATCGTATTTCCAGAGCTCACCACGGTCAACCGAATTATTATTTCTGCCTCCATACAACCAGAAGTTTCCGCTATTGTCGTTCCAAGTAAGCGCATTGGCATTATTGCCCGGCGTATTTGCAGGGGCTGAAACACCTTTTGTTCCAAAAACAGGAGCCTGATAAAGGGTTGAAGCACCGCCTCCACTTACCCATGTCCAGTCAAGTTGGCAAAAAAGAAGATGAGGAAATAATAATCCTGTAATGAGTATTTTTTTTTGAATGGATTTTAGCATGATTATAGGTTTAGCGGCTTATATCAAATATACAAAATGCTGCTCAACTTTTACGCAAGTTTTATTTTGATAGCCAAATTCGGAAAATTACAGGCTTTTTTACATTCGCAATTCGATCTCATGTGTGAGTGAAAATTAATTAAGAATTAAAAATCGCTAGTGTCCGGGATAATTTTAAATTAGCATTTTTTAGAACGAGAGCGTTTCTTCCATTTTGCGTTTATGAACCTTTAAGTTAATAAGTAAGGCCACAATTCGCTTTAAGAAATTACTGTAATTTTCTGCTAGCCTAAACGGATTTCGAGTAATGGTGGTCAAGAGTGGACTTCGAGAAATTTCTCGGCAGCCTTGATCCCGATAACCATCGGGATTGTTTCTTTTGCATCAAGTTTATAACAGTTGCCCCTCTCAATCCGGTAAAGTAACTTTCGTTAGAATAAATTACTGAGATAATGCCGCGAAGCACACACAGGGCATCCCGTGCGTT
>CANGGP010000028.1 GCA_947453445.1 Sphingobacteriaceae bacterium | reverse complement strand
TTACCGATAGTGTCTATTACAGGTACAAATGCATTGTGTTCAGGAGGTTCGGTAACTTTAACGGCTGGCGGCGCAAATACATATACTTGGAGTACAACATCGAATTCAAACAACATTTCGGTATCACCAACAACTAACACTACGTATAGCTTAACAGGATCAACTTCTTTAGGATGTATAGGTAATACAGCAACCTTGGCGGTAGCGGTAAACACCTTACCAGTGATTTCAATTACAGGAACAAATGCTGTTTGTGCAGGCAGTTCGGTGAGTTTAACAGCAGGTGGTGCGAGTACCTACACATGGAGTACTTCATCAAATTCAAATAGCATAGTTGTTTCTCCAAGCCTAACGACAACATATAGTTTAATAGGTAAAAGTTCTGTAGGCTGCTCAGGCAACATGGCAACATTAGCCCTAACGGTTAATCCAAATCCTACACTTACAATTTCGGGTGCAACCGGCATTTGTACCGGTCAAAACGCGAGTTTAAGTGTGAGCGGGGCAAATACCTACTCATGGACTACAGGATCAACGAGCTCCGCTATTGTTGTTAGTCCGATAACCAATACTGTTTACACAGTAATAGGACTTTCGACTCAAGGTTGTACAACAAGCGCAAATCAATCGGTAGCCGTTCAAGCTTCTTTATCGGTTAGCGTTTCAGGGCCAACTGTTGTTTGTTATGGTCAATCGGCAAATCTTTCAGGATTAGGCGGGGTAACTTACACGTGGAATACTGGAGCAACCACATCAAGTATTGCGCCAACTATAACAACTACAACAACGTTTAGTGTTTTGGGTGCAAGCGGAACTTGCTCTAACTCTGCAATATTTACAGTAGCGGTTAATCCAAATCCAACAGTAGCCATTAGTGGCAGCACCTCTATTTGTAGTGGTAAAACAGCGACACTCAGCGCATCGGGAGCCACAAGCTACAGTTGGACGTCTGGTGTTACAAGTTCATCTGCGGCTTTGAATCCTTCAACGACCACAAACTATAGTGTTATAGGAAGTTTTAGTACAGGTTGTAATAACACCCAAACAACAGCCATCACTGTTTACAATTTACCTACGGTAAGTATTAGTGGTAATGGATTTATTTGTTCGGGTGATACTACAATTTTAATTGCATCGGGAGCAAATACATATAGCTGGAGCAACTCAGCAACAAGCGCAAGTATTAGTGTGAGTCCAAGTATAAACTTGACTTACACGGCAACTGGAACCAATACAAATGGTTGTGCGAACAGTAGTATAAAAACCATCACAGTTAATGCAAGACCAACACTTGTCTTGAGCGGTAATACTGCAATATGTGCAGGTGATAGTCTCACACTTAGCATTAATGGTGCAAATACATATACATGGAGTACAGGTTCAAATTCAAGTAGTATTGTAGTAACGCCAAGCATCACTGCGGGTAGTTACACTTTTAGTGTTATCGGTAGCTCATCGGTTGGATGTACAAGAGCAAGATTAGATTCTGTCGTAGTAAATGCTATTCCAAATTTAACGATCACTGGCGGCAATTATGTTTGTAATGGTAACACATTAAATTTAAGTGTTTCTGGAGCTTCAACCTACAGCTGGAGTAATGGCTCAACAAGTAATAGTATTGCAGTAACTCCAAGCGTTAACACCTCATATTCTGTGGTTGGAACCAGCAGTGTCGGTTGTTCCGGAACATCGGTAAACAACGTGACAGTAGTATCATTTCCAATAGTTGCCATTACGAGTAATACGGCGATGTGTTATGGTGATTCATTAACCTTGGTTGCAAATGGTGCCAATACATATACATGGAGCACAGGTTCAACCAACAGTGTTGTGGTAGTTAAGCCAACTACAAGTACTACTTATTCATTGGTTGGAGCAATTGGAATCGGATGTTTGGATACAGCTCAGACAGCTATTACAGTATACGCACTTCCTGTTTTGAGTTTAACGGCTAGTTCAAAGACTATTTGTTTGGGAGAAAATGCAACAATAAACGTTAATGGTGCCAATACTTACACGTGGAGTACTGCTGCAAATGCAACAAGTATTTCTGTGAGTCCAACAATCACTAGCACATACAGTGTTGTTGGAAGTGACACGAACAATTGTATGAATAAAGATAGTGTAACTTTGATTGTTTCAAAATGTGAATCGGTTAATGAATCAGTTTGGCTTACCCAAACATCAAGGGTTTACCCGAGTCCAAACAGTGGTGTATTCACAATTGAATTACCTGAAACGAGTGAAGTCGAAATATTCATAACCAATATGATAGGACAAAAAATGCTATCAACCAAAGCTAAATCAGTTAATACAATTGATTTGAAGAAGTTTGATAATGGAGTTTACTTTATTCATGTATTAAAGAACAACAAAATCGTTTATAGAACATCAGTAATTAAGGAGTAATATGTGAAGTTGAATAATAGTAGAAAGCCTCCAAAGAAATCTGGAGGCTTTTTTTATAAAAAAATTTTAAGAATTGAATCTCGATTAAAATTTGGTGTTTCGTCAATTGAATTTGGATTTTTCTTAAAAGTTAATTGTGTAGTATAAGTATTGCGCGAATTAAATAGTTAAAATGAAACATTTAATAATTTACAAAAAATGGAAAAAATATGAATACAACGATTGAAATGAATTTTTTGATTTTATTGTTACGTCTATTAATACTGCATATTTGATTAATAAATAAAAATTTGAAAAATATCTATCATTCAATAAGACTAGCTTTTTTATTCTTATTCATGACAATCATGATAGGTTTATTTATCTACTCTTTTATTTTAGGTATTAATCATGATAAGTTTTAGAAGAACTAAAAATTAACATTGTAAAATTAAAAGATTGAAAATATTGAAAAAATATAAATACCCTATTTCGTTATTTTTATTATCAATAATTCCTTATGATAATATTGTTTATTCAAACAACAATTCAATTCGTGGTATAAAACCTTGTGTTAAATCAACCCAAAATTTTAATTCTGAAAGATTGGTTTGTAATTCTAACTTGGGAATTATTTCAAGTTCTAATATTTTAGTTCCGGAAATGAAAGAGAGCATTGGTTTCAAAAGAATATATCAAAATTTAAGAAACGAAATTTATATGATTGGAAAATATAAATTGAGTCGCGTTCATTCTAATGAAAATCAAAAAATTCTTGTAAAAATAAATAAAAGCTCTATTAGATCTTGTTACAGCCTTAAAAGTAGACTAAGTTCACACCAGCAATTTTTATTAATTATTTCATCCATTGCAGCAGCTATTATTTTTTCATCAACTATAATTCAAGAAAGAAGAAATCAGAATAAAGTAAATTACTAAAATACAATCATTCAAATATTAATTAATCCACAAAAAATGAAATCAAAAATGAAATCAAAAAAGAATATTGTTTGGAACCAAAGAGTTAAAACAATGGTATTTACTATATCTTTAATAATTGGCACGAATTTAAATGCTCAGTTAGTAGATGAACAAAATGTTACTATTACTATGGATCTTCAGCCAATTTTGCAACTTGAAATGAATGGGCCTCAGAATGTAGATTTCGTTTTTGACGAAGTATATAAGTATGTTGGCGGCATAACAAAATACGGGGTTACCCAGTTAAAAGTAAGTGCAAGTGTGGATTGGGACTTGTATGCAGTTGGATACAGTTCAGGGAATACAAATGCTAACCCATTGTTAATGGATAACCAAGTTACATACGGAACTGCTGCGCCAACAAATGCCAGTAATCGCCTAGATTGTGAGTTATTAGAATTAAGACAAGATAAAGCTAATCCCGGAACTACGGCGGTAGCGGCGAACTTTAATGACTATTCTTCTGCTTTTGGAAAAAGTCCGGTTGCAACTGGTGCGAATAATATATACACGAATGCAAATCCATACACAAAACCGCCAGTTGGATTGAAATATATTGCTGGGGGAAATGCTGGAGCTGATTTTGTGGCAGGGGGCACTTATTTGGTTTTAGGGGGAGGAAATGTCGGCGCAGGAAGTAATTATTGGTATACTATCGATTATAGAATTGTACCTGGGTTACCTGCTGTATTCCCTAATACATTTAGTAATGCAGGTGTAGCAAGTGCTATTCATCTTGGTGGTGTTGCAACAAACTATGCTCAGCCTGGTGTTTATACAATGAATGTGAAATATGTCTTGGTTCAAAATTAATCACTCACATTAAATTTATACCAGATCTAGTTAACAATGAAAACAAAATGGGTAAAGAGAAAAATTTTTACATCCTTTTTTTTTCATTTTTTATCTCAATTAATAGCTTGTGGGCTCAATGTCCGGGTTTAAGCGCTGGGACGCATACATTGTGTGATCCGGCCCTTTCTACTATATCTCTTGTTCATTCAGGCAATGTAGACTTTAATTTCACGCGATTTAATGAAATAAATGGGGGGATAGTACAATCGGGTTCAACCCAAATCAGGATTAAGACGAAAAATAATCCTTCCTCTACCTGTCAATGGAAATTGGTAATGTATGTCAGTAATTTCAGTGGTACAACATCGCCTACTGACTGGAGTAATCAAGTGAGTTATGGTAGTGCGGCCGTTGGTGTAATACCTCAGTTAGATTTGCTCGAAATAAGGGTTGATAATTTTTGTCACACTGCTTCGAATTCAGGCATATGGCAAAGATTTTCGGCTCTAAATGGCGCTTCCCTTGATATAATTAATTCTGCTATATTAACTCCTGCGGGCACTTGTTTAAGTCAGGTTAATGGTGCAGGAGATTTTTCAAGTAATTATGGGGAGTACAATTTTACAGTCGATTATAGAATTATTCCTGGTTACTCTAAAAAGCCAGGGATATACTCAATTAAAATAATTTTTTGTTTATCCGAAATGTAATTGAGTTGAATTTACATCATGAGTAAAAGTAATGTAGGATATTTAATAACAAAATTAATCTTTTTTTTAACTCTCTTAAGTCAAGTATGTTTTTCACAAAGAAAAATGGAATTGAATGGTGCAAAAAGGTTGGTGTTAACTTTCACCGAAAAGAAAATAGAATATGAAGAATATACGACCTTAACTAATGTGCTAAAAATAGTTAATCGCTCAAATTATACGATCTCAAAAATAAAAGCAGAAGTAAGCGTTCCTGAAGGAATCCGCTCTTTATATAACTCCGATAAAGAATATTCAATTAAGGGAGGAGATTCTGTATTTATTCCAATTCGCTTGTTGCCTGAAAAAAAAATTTTTTTAAACGGTACAAGTTACGCTATTAGTGTAAATGTTAAAGAAACAAACGGCGGACAAAATAATGTCATAAGTTTTTTTGTTGTGAAGAAACAACAAAATAAAATTTCATTGTTGATTACTCCGTCAACAAGCATATATCTTAGGAATAAGGAAAATGCTGCGAACTTCCAAGTCAGTATTAACAATGAGTCAAACGAAAACCAATTGGTGTTTCTAACGTTAAGAAAATCCGGAAAAGATTTGGTTGTGACAGATTCAGCGGGAAAATTACTTCAAAGGGAATTTCTTCAACTAAATTTAAACCCATATGCTGATACAGTGATTCCGTTCAAACTAAAGGTTTTTAATTCTATTCGAAATTTGAGGAGAGTAGATAATTTTAACTATTGCATAACAAAGCAGAACAATTTTAATTCAAGTGTTTATATAGTTGCCTCAAAACCTAATAGTATTCAAAAGAAAATTGACAGCACTTTAACGCTTAATCAATTTAGGGTAAATAAGACCATAAAATTCATAAAGCTAGGGAATTCAATTAAGGTTAATCCATATGGCTCAAATTGCTTACCGGTGACATTTATTTCAAGTATAAATTTTTTCAGAATTCAGCCAGTGTCAAGTAACATGTTATATGGAAATTATATGATTACGGCCAACTCTAATTTATCATACTATCTTCAGTCTTCTTTTATGGGCCATAGCTTTTCAGAGAATTCATTCAAGAGCGTGAGTGGTAACCTTATTTATTCAAATTCAAAGATAAATTTGCAGCTGGGTAATTCAGTAAATTTAAATATGCCATACCTTCGCATGCGAGGTTCAGGAGGCACTGGTATTTCAGGCTCTTATAAGCTGAGTTCAAAAAGTAAAATTGGAATTGCGATTTCTAAGAGTACCACTTTTTCTAACGGTCAAAATTACAATTTCGCCTTTGGTTTTTCTGCGAAGGTACGTAAGCTTAATTATGGATTTGGTTATGATTATCAAAATAATAACCAGGTAAAAATCAACACAATTAGTACTGGTCTAAATGTAAAACTAAGTTCACGCCAAATCTTAAATCTTCAATTAGGAATTGACCAATTAATCAATAGATCAATAAAAACATATGCAGAGTTCGTGAATGCAAATTATCAAATTACATACAACAAAAAGCAATCTTCGACTAATATTAATTACTCTTTTATTCGTAACCCATATAATTTTGATTCAAATAGAAAGGACTCAATCCTTTTTAACAAATTAAATAATTTTAATTTGCAAAATCGGATCATTCTTCCCAAGGGTCAATTTCAATTATTAAGTCTACATACTTTAAGCGAAAATGATACCTATGCCTCAAATAATTCGTCAATAACCCAGCTGTTCATTACAAATTCATTAACTTTTTTAAAAAATAATTCAAACCAAGATATTTGTTATTTACCTGGCGTCTTTCTAAATTATGGTAATAATTTAAATCAAAAATTAGTATCCACCGGCGTGCAACTTGGGATTAGTAATTCTAATTATGAAAAATATTTTAGGGTTGGCGCAAATTTTTCCGCTGCTTATAATAAATTAATTAATTACAAAAATATCAGCCCTTTTTTTACAAGTAAATCCACAGTTTATATGAATTACAGAGTGTGGAATGTTATATTGAATTATCAATTTGGCCCCTACACACAAGGTGACGTTGTGCATGAATTGAGCAATGGTAAGCCGTATTTCCAAAACATGAATCTGCGATTGAATCATCAATATCAATTTAAAAGCGTTCATTTTTTACTCGAAAATAATTTTGTATATTCTTATCTTAATACTAATAATCGTAATGCCTTCAATATATATTCTCAATTATTTTATTATGCCGAAAATGGCTGGCGATTTGATATCAATGTCAATTGGGGCTATGCCATATCAGAAAGTTTAAAATATTCATATCTCCCTGGTTCAATAAATTCAAACGCAATTGAAACTAATCCGCAAAGAACTAATTCAGTAAACTATGTAATAGGTTTTGGATTGAAAAAAGATTTTAGTATTCCAATTTCTAAAAAGACATCAAAAATTCAATTTGCAAATCTGAATGTTAAAGTTTATTTAGATTTAAATGGGAATTTAAAATTTGATGGCCAAGATTTACCTATTGAAAATGTGGTGGTTGCCTTAAATCAGTTTGAGTGTCAAACAGAAAAAGGAGGAAATGCCACTTTTATAAATATAAATAAGGGAAATTATAAATTAAAAGTTCTCTCACTTGATGATATTGGTGCTTGGTTTCCAGTTATCAAGGATTCGATATCAATCTTTTCCTCAGATACACTATTTATTCCATTTGTAAAAGGCGTTGAAGTAATTGGAAATGTGGTTATCGATAGAGAAAAATACAGTTTGGAAATGAAGGGTGATTTGGATATCTCAAGACTTAGAATCGTTTTATGTGACACTGCAGGTAACACCCTAACTAGTATTACTGATGCTAAAGGAAAATTCTCGTTTTATGTACCTTATAATAAATACAATTTGAAGTTCGACGAAACAATTTTAGGCCGTGACTTAGAGCTTGTTGAAAACAATATACCTATTGATCTAGACTTTGGCATAGAAAGGTATTATTATTCTTTTCATTTGGTTGAAAAACGCAAATCTATTAATACTAAGAAGTTTAATAGCTCGGGTCAACAAATTGATAATCTTTCTACTTCATTTTCTCCTAATGTTAAAGCATATAAAATGCGATACTTAGACAGCTTGACTTCGATTGTAAATAAAAATTTAGTGAAGCCTATGCAAAATGGAAAAATTATTCAATCAATAGAAAGTCAGGTTGATACATTGTCTAGTGAGTTAAATGTTGGATTTACATTAAAATTGGAAGTTCTAAATAAGGATCAATTTCCAGGAGTTGCATTAAAACAACTCATAAGATTAAACATGGTTGATTCAGTTCTTAATAAAGACGGTTCAAAAGAATATTTTACAGGTTTTTATAATTCAATAAAAGAAGCAGAAAAGACAGCAAATCAATTACAAGACAGGGGTATTAAACGACCAATAATCATAACAAAATCAAAAAAATAAAATGTATTCAAATTATAAATTGAACAGATTAGTTGTATTAGTATTCATAACCTCCTTGTGTAGCGTTAAGTCATTCGGGCAAGTGAACCAGAAGGGTTATCAAATAACGCGAACAGGGATTCAATACAAAGTAATTGGGAGGAATAATAGAAATGAAAAAGTAGAAATAAATGATAGAGTTTTTCTTTCATATCGATCCAAGTTACTTGACGGCACTATTATCGA
Organism: Sphingobacteriaceae bacterium; assembly: GCA_947453445.1. Taxonomy (GTDB): domain Bacteria; phylum Bacteroidota; class Bacteroidia; order B-17B0; family Aurantibacillaceae; genus Aurantibacillus. The sequence goes on along the minus strand of CANGGP010000028.1, from coordinate 30,750 downwards.
TGAGGCGACCGATTTTTCATTTATTGTTGGTCAAAATGAAGGAATAAAAGGATGGGATGAGGCCCTGCCAATTTTTTATAAGGGCGATTCAATTGATTTAATCATACCTTCGAATTTAGCATATGGAAATCGAAAAGTTGGAAAAGTTCCTCCGAATGCGATTATTAACACAACAATAAAAATTAAAGATATTAAAAAAGCATACTTTGATTTCGAAAAAGGGGAATTAATTATATTGTCTAATGGTTTAAAAAAATTCTTGATTGCTAAGGGTCATGACTCTCTGAAACTATTTAATTATGTTGTGTTAGCCTTCACTGGTTATTTAATTACTAACGAAGGCAATCGTAGGATTTTCGAATATACATCAAATGAATTTAATAAGGCGTACTTTCAATTAGGAGTGGGAAAGTTTATAAAGGGCTTGGATGATGGCATTAAAACAATGCGCGTAGGCGAAAAAGCAACTTTTATTATATCACCTGAATTGGCTTACGGTAGTAAACAAAATGGTGTTATTCCTCCTAATTCAACGCTTTATTTTGATATCGAAATTATTCAACAAAACAATCCTTTTCATGTCATCAAACAAGATGAAATGAACTGTCTTTCGAATAGAGTGAGATATATTAAAAATAGAAATAACTGTCAAGTGATTAATTATGATGATAAAATTGTTAAATTCCATTGTGTAAGTTATTTCTTTAACGAGAATGGAGCCCCAAAAATATTTAGTAACACCCATGAAGGTCAAAATACGCCTATTCAAATGCGGATCGGCTCTAAACATAATATCGCAGGACTTGCATCAGCGTTAAGGTATTTTCAAATTGGAGATACTGGGTTGATAATTTCACCCAAAGGCCTTGATTATGGAAATTCATTCAACAATTATGAATTAAAAAACAAAACAATTTTTCATCAGATAGAAATTCTTGAAATTAATGATTATCCGTATTTTGAAACAGTTGGTAAAGATACAATATTGAAACATTCAGGCCTGAAATATATAGAAATTAGAAAGTTTAATAGTGATACAATCGACACGAATGATCAGGTTACTATCGGTTATACAGGGTTTTATATTGATAGTTTGCGCCAAAAACACATTTTCGACGCAAGTAGAGAAAGTGGCCAATTATTAATTGTTAATTTGAAAAAAGAGCATGTGATCAAAGGAATTAAGGAGGCGCTAATAGGAATGGGCACTGGTGATTGTAGGCGATTAATTATCCCCCCTTCATTAGCATTTGGAATTGATGGTAGCAAAGCAGCTAGCATACCTAAAAATCAAATATTAATTTTCGATATTGAGATTATGAACGTTCAAAAAGTAAATTAATTATGAAAGCAATGAAACAAATTAATGTAATAATCTTGATAAATATTTTTCTGTTTAATCAAATTGTAAAATCACAATCCACTAAGGATTCGATAAATAATGTTACAAATAAGACGACGAAAAATTTAGAAGAAAAGGGTCAAGAAGCCTCAGGGGTTTCTATTTCTCCATCAATCATAAGATTTAATGCAAAAGCAGGAACAATTCAAACTAAGACATTTAAAGTAAATAATTACACTTCAAGGAAAATGACATTTCAAATATTTTTTCAAGATTATGGACTTGATATTGATGGTAAAACTGAAATCGCAAAAAAACCTGAAAGTAAATATTCTTTGTCTAAATTCTTAAATCTATCCCAAAATTTTATCGAATTAAAGCCTGGTGAATTAAAAGTAATAACAATTACAGCCTCAATTCCAAATAGCGAGAGTGGTTATATCGCGATGTGGACAAATTTAATAATTGATGAAGTCAATGAAAGAGGAAAATTAGAGGTGCCAAATAATAACTCAAACACAATTGCTCTTGGCATTTCAACCGGCATTGGATTTATGATTCAAGTTAGTCAAAATCCGCCTAATGTTATTTTGAATGATATTGAAATTCTAAAACTTAGTCATATAAGAAAAGAAAAAAAACACAACATATTGAACCTGATTGTTAAAAATAAAGGCGATGGAATTGGATATTGCTTATACTATCTTGAATTAACAAATTTGGCAACTGGGAAGACAAGAAAGTTTAGAGTTAATCAATTTGGGGTTTTACCTGGATATGAAAAAGAAATAAATTTTTCTTTACCTCCAGATTTACCAAAGGGCAAGTATGCTGGTATTGCAGTTATTGATTTCGGCGATATTGTTGCTCTACAGACTGCAGAAATAGAATTTGAAGTTGATTAATCTATGTCAAATAAACAATTGATATTTCCTTTTTTTTCATCTGTTTTAATATCCTGCGCACCTATAAGTAAATTACATGAATTACAAACTATAGTTAAGGAACAAAAAAAAGAAATTAACTCACTAGAACTATCAAATAACATTAGATGGACAGAATTAAATGATTTACTTAGAGTGACAAAAAGTGAGAAAGAAGTTTTATGCCTTGACACTAATTTATTGAATTCAAAAATAAGCGAATTAGAAGAAGCGTTTAATTTTGAACACAAAAAGTATATTGAATTAGAATTTTTGTATAAGAAATTGTTAGCAGGAAATGAGCAAGATTATGACAATTATAGTAAAACAATAAAATTGGCACAGGATGACATACTTGATAAACAGGATAAAATTAGGATGCTTTCATTGTTAATAGATGAAAAAAGAAAGTTATTAAATTCAATTACTTTAAGGTTGAAAGGAAGGGAAGAAAGAGTTGTAGAGTTAGAAAATGTAGTGCGGCAAAAAGATTCTACATTGTCACATCTGAAGTATGAAATAATGCAGTCATTTAAAAACATTCATACCCAGGGGATTGGAGTAGATATTAAGGAAGGTAAAATATACTTACGTTTAGATGATACACTTCTTTTTGAAAGTGGCAAATATAAAATACAAGAATCTGGTATTAAAGTGTTGAATAAAATATGTACAATGCTTGAAGAAAATTTGTCTATAAACATTGTTGTTGAGGGGCATACAGATAATGTTCCTTATCATGGCCATGGTGAAATAAAAGATAATTGGGATTTAAGTGTTATTAGGGCAAGTGCAGTGACTAAAATGCTATTAAAAAACGGAAAAATTAATGGCTCAAGAATCACTTCAGCGGGGCGTGGTGAATTTGACCCAATTGTTAATATAAATGCTGTTAATAAGGAAAAAAATAGGAGAATAGAAATTATTCTAATACCAAAATGGAATGAAGTTTTGGATATACTTAATAAATATTAATAGCTTCAAATTTCATATTTGATATTTATTTATAATATATCAAAAAGTTAAGTAAGCCTTATTTTTCTTGCAAATATTATATAGAATATTTAACTAAAGTATAAAAACACACAATTCTATATGTGGCTATTTCTCAAGAAATTAACTTCATAGAGAGGTTATCCTATTCTTTAACAATACATTTATAAACAATTAAGATAAATTGTTCCATCGATATTTTCTTATTTTTGGAACTAAATTGTATGTTTATTAAACATCAATAAAAGTAAAATATTAAAACGAATTGATATGATGATAATTGAACCAAGAATGCGCGGATTTATTTGTTTAACGGCACACCCCGATGGTTGTGCTAAAAATGTGCGCAATCAAATTAATTATGTTCAATCCAAAGGTAAAATCGCAGGACCAAAAAAAGTATTGGTGATTGGGGCCTCCACCGGATTTGGTTTGGCTTCGCGCATTACCGCAGCGTTTGGTTCAGGAGCTGCCACCATAGGCGTATTTTTCGAAAAACCTTCAGCCGAAGGAAAGCCTGCTTCACCCGGTTGGTATAATTCTGCTGCTTTTGAAAATGAAGCACATGCAGCAGGATTGTATGCCAAAAGTATTAATGGGGATGCGTTTTCGAACGAGGTAAAACAAAAAACCATTGATTTAATAAAGCAAGATTTGGGTCAAGTTGATTTGGTGATTTACAGTTTGGCTTCGCCGGTGCGCACCAATCCCATCACCGGCATCACACATAAATCGGTATTAAAACCAATTGGCAGCACCTTCAGCAATAAAACGGTTGATTTTCATACGGGCATTGTTTCAACCATTTCAATTGAACCTTGTAATGAAGAAGACATTCAAAACACGGTTGCGGTAATGGGAGGAGAAGATTGGGGTATGTGGATGGATCAATTGAAAAAAGAAAATTTATTGGCACCAAACGTTCGCACAGTTGCCTATTCTTATATAGGTCCTGCCCTCACTGAAGCGGTATATCGCAAAGGCACCATTGGTCGCGCTAAAGATCACTTAGAAGCCAGTGCTTTTACCATTTCAGAACACCTGGCTGATATTGGCGGAAAGGCTTATGTATCGGTTAACAAAGCGCTGGTTACGCAGGCCAGTTCAGCCATTCCGGTTATCCCTTTGTATATTTCATTGTTGTATAAAACCATGAAAGACCTTGGTATTCACGAAGGTTGTATTGAACAAATACAGCGCTTGTTTCATGAAAGATTATACACAGGCCATGCAATTCCGCTGGATGATAAGGGAAGAATTCGCGTTGACGATTGGGAAATGCGTGAAGATGTGCAGGCAAAAGTGGCCGAACTTTGGATCCAAGCAAATAGCGAAAACCTGAGTCAATTGGGCGATTTAGAAGGGTATACTTCAGATTTTTACCAATTATTCGGATTTAAGGTGCCTGAAATCAATTATCTGAAAGAAGTGAATGAGGTGGTTGCAGTACCGGGTTTAGTGTAAATTGCTTCGTTTAATAATTTAAAAATCAGGAAAAGAAAAATTAATTTGAGTCATGGTATATGATTCATTTAATGTGGAACATAGATTGAATTTTAATTAAATCATGCATGATTCCACTTCACCAACACAGTTAAAACTTGGGTACTGTTCCCCTTTGATATATAGTATTAACAAGAGATTAGGGTTGTTATAAATGAAGTACTTTTGATTTAATTTTTTATGAAACGTTTTTCAATATTTTTTAAGACTCTTTTTTTAGGTCTAATTTTCTCTTTTAATCATTTAAATTCGCAGGTGGCATTGGCTTTTAATGGTGTGAATAATTATGTTTCAACCAATGGCTCTCCGGTACTTAATAATTTGCCACGAACAGTTGATGCTTGGATAAAAACAACCAGCACAATAACAACACAAATGGTGATTTGCGATTGGGGTTCAACCACACCTAACGGCTGTCGGTTTACATTAAATGTTATTAATAATAAACTAAGAATTGAAGTAGGCGGCGTTGGTTTTACGGGAACAACCAATGTCAATACCGGGCAGTGGTGTCATGTTACTGCCGTTTATTCACCTAGCATTACAAGTGGAGCAAATGCTTTTTTGTATTTAAATGGGGCTTTGGAAGCAGCAGCTACTTTTACCGGTTATACAGTTTTAACTACTACAACTACTGTAGGATTCAGAATTGGTGTTAGGTCCGACGGCATTAATTTTTTTAATGGTTCGATTGATGAAGTTAAAGTTTATAACTATCCAAGAACACAAACCCAAATAGCCGCCGATACGATAGAATATTGTGGCCCTCAATCGGGTTTAGTGGCATATTACAAATTAAATGAAGGTATTCCAACTGCGAATAACACTGGTTCAATTACTGCTACTGATTATTCGGGTAATGCCAATCATGGTACACTCAATTCCTTTACACTTACAGGTGCTGCGTCGAATTGGGTACCAGGAAGAATTACGAATGCTGCGCCTAGTATTGTCTCAAATATTGGGAATAATATTTGCACGGGAACTTCTTTCTCTCTTTCTACAAACGCCCTTACGAATTATACTTGGAGTACAGGTAATTCAAGTGCAACATTGATCAGTGTTAGCCCAACTGTTACAACAACCTATTCAGTTTCAGCAATGAATGTTATCGGTTGTTTGGTATCATCGGCGCTTACCGTAAGTGTTAATAATGCAGCACCAACTTTAACAATATTAAGTTTACAAAATCCAATTTGTTTAGGTGCTTCTGCAAGTTTTACGGCAACGGGGGCTAGCAGCTATACTTGGTCGGGTGGGATCTTAAACGGACAGTTATTCACGCCTAGTAGCACTGCTACATACACTGTGTTTGCGGCAAATGCCTGCGGAACTGCTTCGGCCGTGCAAAGTATAACGGTTGCTCCTTTGCCGGTAAATGTTTCAGCGAATTCAAGTGTTGTCTGTTCAGGCTATACTTGTAATTTAACAGCCGGAGCAGCAGCTTCAACTTATACTTGGATGCCCGGTGCCCAAACGGGTTCAAGCATTATTGTTGCACCTTTTGCAGCAAGCATTTATACTGTTACAGCCGGTAACGGCACTTGTATTGGAACACAAACCATTCAAATTTCCACTTTAGCAAGTCCAACTATCACTGCAAGCAGCAGCTTGGTTACAATTTGTGAAGGACAATCAGTGGGCATTTCTGCCGGTGGTGCAGGCACAAATGGCACTTATACTTGGTCGCAAGGTGCAGGTAATACGGCTAGCGTAACTGTTAGTCCAAGTGTAACAACATTGTATAGTGTAATTGGCACCAATTCACTGGGATGTACTTCTACTGCGCAACTACCTGTTTTGGTATTGGCAAAACCAAGTTTCTCAATAACGAGTGCTGGTACTTTGATTTGTTCAGGCGAAACGGTGACCTTGTACGCAAGTGGTGCAAACAGTTATACTTGGAATACCGGCGCAAATACTTTTAGTTTGGCACAAATGCCAACATCGCCGTATCAGGTGTATACTGCCACCGCAACAGGCATTTCAAATTCATGTACAGCAACAGAAACCATTGCCGTGGCAGTTATAATTCCAAGTGTCACCTTTGCCTCAAGTTTAAATGTATGCATTGGTGCTGTTGCTACACTCACAGCCAATGGTGCATCTTCATATACGTGGAATGGAATTCCTTTGGGATCAAACGCCACCCAAACCGTTAGTCCGCTGAGCAATAGTGTTTATACACTTATTGCCAAAACAAGTTCATTAAACACCAATTGTTTCAGTACACATTATACATCTGTACAAGTAAATCCATTACCCAGCTTAACAGTCATTGCAAGTCCAACAGTTATATGTAAGGGAAATGCAAGTACGCTAACAGTAATTGGAGCCAGTACTTATACCTGGTCGGGATTGTCTTCAAATCTATCACAAGTGCAAATAACACCTACAACCAGCACCACTTATTCTGTGTTGGGTCAAAATGGTTTTGGTTGTATAGGTCAAGCACAAGTCTTAATAAAAGTAAATATTTGTGGCGCTTTAAATGAACAACAAAATCATATTCTATTGAATGTATATCCAAACCCGGCAAATGATATTATTCAAATTGAAACTGAGCTTGAAATGCAAATCGAATTATACTCGCTTGATGGCTCATTACTTAAAACATTTTTTGTTAATCAGCAGTTGCATGAAATTGATGTGGCTGATCAAAAAAGTGGCGTTTATTTTTTGAGGGCGCACAATGAATCAATAAATCTTTTGAAAAAAATTATTATTCAGTAGCGGATTTATCACATGACTGATTAAGAGGTTTCCTAGAAAAAACAGTATGCTGTTCATGCAAATTTCCATTCACTATTTTTAATCTTAAATCCTTATTCCAGGAAGTAAATGGGTAAATATGCGTCCATCGTTAATCAAAAACTTTTTCTTTAATTATTGATCATTCTTAATTTGCACCAAACCTTTGGTCCAGCGTATAATTTCATTGAGCATTTTTTCAGCTGCTGTGTGCGAAACTGCCGGAGGAACAAATTCATTTTGATCATTGAAAAACTGTGCAAACATGGGGAAATTAACGCCTTGAGATAATGGCACAACACCCATTGTAGCCAAATCGGCTTTTAAGCTGTTGGCCGCTCTTGTGCCGGCCGACACGCCACCATAACTTACTATACCTGCAGCCTTGTATGCCCACTCATGTAATAAGTATTCAATGGCATTACGCAGAGGTGCCGGATAATTATAATCATACTCTGCTGTTACAAAGATAAAAGCATCTGCCGCTTCAATTTTAGCACTCCAGTTTTTTGTATGCGCATGCTCGTATTTTTTCAAAATTGGATGGTTGGCCTCGTTCATCATGGGTAAATTGATTTCGCCTAGTTCGAGCACTTCCACTTCAAAGTTTCCGTTTTGTTTTGCCTTTTCTGCAACCCATGCCGCTACTACCGGTCCTTTGCGACCGGGGCGAACAGTGGAGGTGATGATTTTTAATTTGTACATGTGATGATTTTTAATTGTAAGTAAGATTTTGAATTTAATCAGACCTTGAAGGTCTTATTTTTTTTCCTTTTTGAAATATTTTTTAAATGGCCAAATGTGTTTGAGTGCTTCCATGTCATCACTAAAATGTCCGGCTGCGGTATCAATTCGCATAATACTTTGGTTTAGATTATGCACCACCATGGTGTCTTTTAATAAAACCCCAACAGAGCCTTTGCCGCGGTTGATGTTTTTAATAATTTGTGCTAAGTCTCCCGAAATAATGGCCACCGAATCGCTTAACTTTTTAAAGGTCACAACTGTTTGTTTAATTTGTTTCGACATCATGGTATCGGTAATTAATGCACCAATGCTGCCTTTGCCTTTACGAATATCGTTAGTGATGGCCGATAAATCGCCGGTAACTGATAAGGCCTGATTACTCATGATTTTTAAATTCACAATCGAGGCTTTTACATTGCTTGCAAATATGGTGTCTTTAAATAAATCGAGTAATGAATTTCGCCCGGCCACCTTTCCTGAAATATCTTTTAAATCTTCGGTAATGAGTTTTAAATTGCTGTTTGTTTCGGTGAGTGTTCTTAAGGCAACGTCAATTTGTAATGGATTAATGGAGCGAAGTGAAAAACCTTCTTTGAGTAAATCAGCTTTACCTCTGCCCGGTGTGAGATTGATTAATTTGTTTCCCAATAAACCATCTGTGCCAATCGAAGCCAGTGCATCTTGGTGTATAAATTGTATTTGGTCTTCATCAACCGTAAATTCAACTTTGATGAGTGTATCGGCAATGGCGTACACTTTACTCACGGTTCCAACATTGATGCCGTTAAAACGCACGTTGTTACCCGGCAACAATCCGCCTACATTGTTAAAATTTGCGCTCACCTTTATTGAAGAATGAAAAATGTTTTTTTTACTGCCAATAAAGTACAAACCCAACACCAAAAAAGTGATGCCGATTAATACAAAAGCGCCTAGTTTTGCTCTGTTAACTGATTCTTCTTTCATGGTTTAATCAAAAAATTGTTTAATGTAAATGTCATTCGACTTTTTTAATTCTTCATAAGTACCTTCTGCATAACATTTCCCGTCAATCAGCAACACAATTCGATTGGCAGTAATTTTAACGCAGTTCATGTCGTGCGAAATTAAAATGGAAGAGGTGTTGAATTCTTTTTGCAGCTGCACCAATAAATTGCTAATTTCTTTTGCGGTGATGGGGTCTAATCCTGTGGTTGGTTCATCATATAAAATAATACTGGGTTTTAAAATTAAGGTTCGTGCCAAAGCAATTCTTTTGCGCATGCCGCCCGACAGTTCACCGGGTTTCATGTCGACAGTGTGTGGTAAGCCCACATGCTCCAAAGCTTCCATCACCAATTCATTTAAGGTTTGTTTCGATTGTTTATTCCAATGTCGCCTTAATGGAAATTCTAAATTTTCACGAACCGACATGGAGTCGTATAAGGCATTGCCTTGAAAGAGAAATCCAACTTTTACCCGCATTAAATCAAGCGCTTCTTGCGATAATTCGGGCACTTCCTCTCCATATACGCTTATACTGCCGCTGTCGGGTTTTAATAAACCAATGATGCATTTAATCAGCACCGATTTTCCTGAACCTGATTTGCCGAGCACCACCACGTTTTCGCCTTGTTGTAATTTTAAATTAAAATCATTTAAAACATGGTTGTTGCCAAACGACTTCTTTAGGTTACTGATGCTAATTACCGGATCTTTCGAATATGTAATGCTATCGCTCAAATGATGTGAAAAATATCTGCAATTTGTGCCGCCACCAAATCAATAATAAATACAGCAAAGGTTGAAAGTACAACCGCAGAATTGGCGGCACGTCCAACTCCCTGCGTACCATTGCGTGTGTAAAATCCTTTAAAACAACCAATGATCCCAATGGCAAAGCCAAAGAAAAGTGCTTTAATCAAAGAAGGTAATAAATCACCAAAGGATAATTTTAAAAATATTTGATTGGTGAACAAATGAAAGCTCACCACTTGTTTCATATTAATACCTAAAAAAGATCCATAAAGTGCGATGGTATCGCTTAATACAATTAAAAGCGGCAACATCAACACAGCAGCAAAAACACGTGTAACCACCAAATATTTAAAGGGATTGGTGCCTGAAACTTCCATGGCATCTATCTGTTCAGTAACCGCCATTGAACCCAATTCAGCACCAATGCTCGAACCAATTTTTCCTGCACAAATTAAGGCAGTAATTACGGGCACAATTTCGCGCACTAGCGATACCGACACCACCGACGGTAACCACGATTGCGCGCCAAAGGCTTCCATCGAAGGATGTGATTGTATGGTGATGACCAAGCCCATAATAAAGCCGGTGAGGCCTACCAGCGGCAAGGTTTTGTTGCCAATTAAATAACACTGACGAAGCAATTCGGCAAACTCATATCTTGGCCTAAAACATTCTTTAAAAAATCGAATTACAAAATAATACAGGTCCCCCGTTTCGAGTAATAAATTTTTAAAGGCCTCTGATTTCATGTTATTGTTTTATGCCGATCATTACATGAAGTTAGGTCTAATAATCGACAAAGTGCTTGGTATTGATAAGAGTCATACTATTCGATGTTGTTACATCATAAAGATTAAAAAACAATTCAGAAGCAATTTAAAATGCATTAGTGAACAAACACCTTTGAGAGCTTGCCGCAATTACTTATGTTTACAATGCCTTAAAGAGAAGCATGTCAATCACCAAAATAGATTTAGAACAATTTCTTCAATTCAAACAACACGTTTGTGTGGTGGATGTGCGAAGCAGTGGCGAATACAAGCGGGCACATGTGCCCAAGGCTTTTTCATTACCCATTTTTAACGATGAAGAACGAAAGATCATCGGCACAGCTTATAAACAAGAAAGCAGAGAAAAAGCCATTCGTATTGGTCTTGATTTTTTCGGCAAAAAACTCCTAACATTAATTGATGACGCAGAACTGATTGTTCAAAATAACCAAGATGCAAAACGCGAACTCATTGTGCATTGTTGGCGCGGCGGCATGCGCAGTGCCGCCATGGCTTGGTTGCTTGATTTATATGGCTTTAAAGTGTATCTCTTACAAGGTGGCTATAAGGTTTATCGGCATTGGGTTTTACAACAATTTGAAAAAAATTATCCTTTGCATGTTATTTCAGGATGCACGGGCAGCAATAAAACAGGCTTGTTGATGGAACTCAAAAACAAAAATGAAAATGTGATTGATCTCGAAGCCATTGCTAAACACAAAGGCTCTACTTTTGGAAATTTAAACGAACACCCGCAACCATCACAAGAACAATTTGAAAATTTATTAGCTGAAAATCTTTTTCAATTGCAACACCATGGAAATAAAATATGGATTGAAGGTGAAAGCCAAAGGATAGGGCAGGTGAACATTCCCAAACAATTTTATTTGAATATGCTTTCGGCTACTTCAACCCAAATCGATATTCCATTCGAAGCGCGGTTAAACCACATTTTAAATGAATATGGCGTTTATGATGAAGAAAAAATTGAAAGGGCCATTTTGCGCATCACCAAAAAATTAGGTGGATTGGAAACCAAATTGGCATTGGGTTTTTTAAAGGAAAAGAACTTGAAAGATTGTTTTGAAATTATTTTAAAATATTACGACCGATTGTATAAACGAAGTGCGCTGAGCGGCAAGTCAAATGATGCCCTCACCAATGTTTTAAATTTTGATAGTACAAATGCCAATTTAAATGCACAAGTTATTTTAAGCCATGAACCAAGAAAATAAAACATATAATTTAACTGAATTTTCGCACGGCGCTGGTTGCGGCTGCAAAATAGAACCGAAAGTTTTAAAAGAAATTTTACACAGCAATGTTTCGGGCAAGCAATACGAAAATTTATTGGTGGGCAATAGCTCTAATGATGATGCTGCGGTTTACGACCTTGGCAACAACCAGGCCTTAATTTCTACCACCGATTTTTTTACACCAATTGTGAACGACGCATTTGAATTCGGTCAAATTGCTGCAGCCAACGCCATTAGCGATGTGTATGCCATGGGTGGAAAGCCGATGATGGCATTGGCCATTTTGGGATGGCCGGTGAATAAACTTCCTGCTTCGCTTGCCAAACGTGTGCTTGAAGGCGCACGTAGCATTTGCGAAGAAGCTAACATTCCCTTGGCCGGCGGGCACAGCATCGATAGCCTCGAACCCATTTTTGGTTTATCGGTCAATGGCCTGATTCAAAAAAACATGCTTAAAAAAAACAACACGGCACAAGCAGGCAATTATATTTTTCTCACCAAAGCCTTGGGCTCAGGCATACTTTCAACAGCACAAAAACGTGGTCATTTAAAGGAAGAAGATCAACAAGTGTGGCTTAAACAATTAATTACCTTGAACAAATTTGGTGCCTTGCTGGGAGAAAAAGCCTATGTAACAGCCATGACCGATATTACGGGATTTGGTTTGCTGGGCCATTTGCATGAAATGACCGAAGGCAGCAAATTATCGGCTGAATTGTATTATGATGCCATCCCAAAAATGAAAAGCATTGAATATTATTTGGGATTAAATTGTATTCCCGATGCCACTTACCGCAATTGGAATGCCTATAGCGCTTTTGTAAAAATAGATGAAGCGGTCGATGCCATGCAATCGTTTCAGTTGTTACCTGATCCGCAAACCAATGGGGGCTTAATGTTTGCCGTTGATGAAAGTGGACTTGAAGATTTATCGCGTTTAATGGCCCAAAACGGCTTACAAGATTATTGCAAAGCCATTGGAAAATTTATTCCCCAATCAGAAACATTGATACGTGTAAAAAAATAAATTAATGCTTATCTTTGAAGTATGACTATTGCCGTTTACGCTCGATCAACAAAAGATAACCACTCGGCATACGTGGAGCAAATTTACCAGTTGCTAAAACAGGAAAATGTAGATCTCATGATTTATGAGCCTTTCTACCGTTTTCTAAAAACAAAACACAATTTTAAATTAGATCTCCCTACTTTTTCTACTTCCGAACAACTAATTGCCAAAGCATATTATGTGATTTGTTTGGGCGGTGATGGTACCATGCTCGAAACCATTACCCATGTGCGCAATTCGGGCATTCCAATATTAGGCGTCAACACAGGTCGTTTAGGTTTTTTGGCAACAGTGAATAAAAGTGATTTGGCCAAAGCCATCGAACTTTTACTCAAAGAAAAATATACACTCGATAAACGGGTGCTCATTAAATTGGTTGGCTGTTCGGATCATTTCGGCGAAGTGAATTACGCATTAAATGAATTTACCATTCATAAAAAGGATAGTAGTTCGATGATTCACATCGATACTTATGTGGATGATATTTTTCTAAACTCGTACTTTTCGGATGGTTTAATTGTTTCTACACCTACCGGCTCAACGGCTTATTCATTGAGTTGCGGCGGACCAATTATGATGCCTGATTCGGATAATTTTATTATTACACCCATTGCACCGCATAATTTATCGGTACGCCCAATTGTGATTTCCAACGATAAGGAGGCCCGTTTTGTGGTGTCGGGCAGAGGCAGCAGCTTTAATGTATCACTAGACAGCCGCACTTCTGAAATTCCTTTTCAAACCGAAATAAAAATCAAAAAAGCCGCTTTCCGCTTAAACCTCATCAACCTCGAAGGCCAACATTTTTTCAGCACACTGCGCAATAAAATGATGTGGGGCATGGACACCCGAAAATAATGTTTAACGGTTTATTTTCCTTGTCAAAAATCACTTTTCAGGGCAACAAATTGTATCTTTAACCCTCATTTTAATTAATTATTTGTGTACAAATTTGCCGGAGCTTTTATTGGTTTTTTTCTTTTAGGACGCAGCGTTTTTGGTGCTGTTATTGGTTTTGTTATTGGCTCGGTGATTGATGCTTTTGCAGCCGGCGGAAATTCAAAAAACGGCAAGGAAAGCGCCGATGATGTGTTTACATATTACCGTCAACATGCCGGTGGTGCTCGCAGCGATTTTGCCACCATGCTCATGTCGCTTTCGGCAGCCGTGATGCGCGCCGATGGCAAGGTGTTAAAATCAGAATTGGATTTTATCAAGTCTTTTTTTTCACAACAATTCGGCCCGGCTTTTACCACCGAACATCTACAGGTATTAAAACATTTTTTAGACGGGGCCGAAATTCCTTTGCAACAAATTTGTGGCGACATAAAAATGCGCACCCAAGTTGAAGTTCGTATTCAACTTTTGCATTATTTGTTCGGTTTGGCCAAATCCGACGGTCATGTGGCCGATAGCGAAATACAAGTTTTAAAACACATTGCCCAATTATTGGATATTCCTAGCAGTGATTTTGAAAGTATCAAAAGCATGTTTTACCGCGATGCCAATGCCGATTACCATGTATTGGGCATTGAGCCAAGCGCAACAGAGGAAGAAATTAAAAAAGCTTACCGCCAAATGGCCATCCGCTATCATCCTGATAAAGTGATTCACATGGGTGAGGAATATCAAAAAGGCGCTAAGGAAAAATTTCAAAAAGTACAGGAAGCCTACGAGCACATTAAAAAATCAAGGGGCATCGCTTAATTTTTCGCAAAGTAGAAAAACAAATAATTGATTATTTTATTGAAATGATTTAATTTCAGGTGAAATTGAAAATAACAAAGCCCATATTTTACCTCTTTTTATTGTTTGCGTTCAGCTTCAAGGCAAATAACGATTCTTTGGTGAAATTTTCGGAATTGGTTTTTAAAAACGGTAGTGAAAAAGAATTTTTCCAAAACTTCACTTCGCAAAATCAAAAAAAAGACATTATTGATTTAATGTTGATGTCGTACAATCGCGATAACTTTTTTAGTTCAGTAAAAGCACACTTGCTGATTAATCTTTTTGTTTCTGATTTAATGCAACAAACCAAAGGCCTATCAAACGCTAAAAAAGTGAAAGCGGTTTATAAGGCTGTACACAGGGAGTTTTTGAGGGTTTATAAAATGCAAAACAGTTTTTCAGACATCTTCGAAAGGGGCGAGTACAATTGTGTTTCATCAACTGCCTTGTTTGCCATTGTATTGGATAAAATGAATATTCCTTTTCGTATTCAAGAACAACCGCAACATGTTTACATCACAGCGTTTCCGCAACAAGAAGCGATTTTAATTGAAACCACCAGTCCCGAAAATGGTTACCTTCAAATTAGTCCGGCATTGGTGCAGAAGTACAACAAATATTTATTGAATTCTAAGCTCATCACCAAAGAAGAATACGACAACGAGCCTCCGGATTCGATTTTCGCTAAACATTATTACACTAGTGCAGGCATTGATTTCGAACATATGCCGGGCATTCAATACGCCAATTACGCTTTGTATTATGCCGACAACAGTCAGTTCGACCTGGCCTTGCAGGAGATTAAAAAAGCTTATGTGGTAGATCCCAGCCTTAGAAATAAATACTTGTTGCGTTATTTATTATTGTATCAAACAAGCAATAACAATTACAAAACCGATACCCATTTAAAAGAACTCTTGTGTTTGTGTCGATTTCATAATAACAAAGACCCTGAAATTACAAACCAATATCTTCGAAATGAATTTCTCAGACTGATGAATGATGTATTAATCGCGAATTCAGATGAGCCAAAAACAAAAGAGGCATTTGATGTAATGACCAACTGTTTGCAGGATTCGAGTGTTAAAGCTGAAATTACCTTCGAATACCACTATGAATTGGCGCGTTTGGCCTTGTTTAATCGCACTGATAAACCATCTACTTTTGATCACATGAAAACGGCTTATCAAATAAATCCTAAGCATGTAAACTTGCAAGGCATTATATCAAACCGTTTAATATTGGATCTCGAACAAAATGAACAACCTGAAAATAATATCAAATTATTGGAAGCCTATGCCAACGAATTTGATTATTTAAAAGACAATGATCAATATGTGATTTTAAAAGCCACATGTGTTTTGGACTTGATATACCGAAATTTTTATTTAAAAAACGCAAACGAGGGCGAAGCATATTTGCAAGTTTTTACACAAATAATGAAATCAAAAAAAGACATCTATCCCAAAGAAATTGCAGTAGAGCGTGCCTTTTCAGAGGCGGCCGCGTATTATTATACGAAAGGGAATGTAAATAAAACCAAAAGCTTACTAAAAACGGGTTTAATTTATGCGCCAAATAATTTTGGTTTACAAATGCGATTAATGCAAGTGCGTTAAAAACTATTTTTTGAAATATTGAAACTTGTTTTTTTGATGTAAGTGTTTTTAAATCCTGTGCTGCGGTAGGCTGCCAAAACTACGTTTTCCATCACAAACCCACCTTTGGGTACATCAAATTCAAGCACAAATCTTCCATTTGTTTTTATTAAGGGGTAAGTAGAGCCCACTGCTTGTCCTTCTCCGACCTGCAAAACGCGGTAAACAACATCGTCTTCTTCAGGGTTTTCAAGTGTAATGATATAACTCAATTTGTTTTGAAGTGCAATCTGATCATTCTCTTGAATGTTAATTTTAAAATCGTTGTTTATTTTTTTGCCGTTGTCGAGCCACTCTTCGGTACCGTAACATGGTAATCCAAAAGCATAGTATGCCTTGCTTTTAGGTTTGCCGTTGCTGTAATACAATTCTTCCAAGCCATTTTTTAGCCCATCTTTGTAAGTTACCCGGGTCAATACTTTTCCGGTTCTGTATGTATATTCCGTTGATGTACTGTCTAGAAGTCCTTTCTTGAAATAAATTTCAGAATACAGATGCCCTTCTTTATTATACTCACGCCAACAACCGTGTTTTAATTTATTCAAATAAAATTGCGCAGATTTAAGCTTACCGTCTTTGTAAAATATCAAAGAAGAATCATTTAAAGTATCGTTCACATAAAATCGTTTTACCTTGATGCGCCCATTCTCAAAGTACTCGAAAGCCGGACCGTTTTTTAATTCGTTTTGATAATTTATTTTTTGTCGGATGGTTTTACCGTCTTCGAAATAAACAATTTTTTCGCCGCCTGTTTTTTCAGGATTAGAATTACAGGCATTGAATAAAAGAATCAAAGTGCAAATGCAAGTAATATTGAATACAACTAGGGTTTTTTTCATGCTTCCAAGGCATTGAGATTATTCAGGAATGGGACCAATGTTTTCGGGACGTATACAAGGTAAACCCCAAGGGCATTGCTCCAAAATTTCGCCACTGGCATCAATCTTGGTAGATTTCCCGTCTTTGGTTATTACATACAATTGCCTTTCCCATTCCATTTTTAAACACTCTTTGTCAAACTTCGAAACATCGGCGCCACCGGGACCTAATTTGTAAAACTTCCAAGCTTCATAAACTTTGTACTGGCCTTTCTTGATTTTTATTTTCAATTGGCCTTTTGCATCGGTTTTGCCGGAGTCCACTTTAAATTTATCACTTACAATCACAATGGTTTTATTGGCGTATGCCTTACTTTTTTCAGCCTCAAGCAACATTTCAGGTGTTGGGCGTGCGCCATTGCAGTATTGTGATTTAAAAGTAAAAACCAAGGTAATTTTTTCTTTTTGAGCTTTTAAAAGCCCAATACTTATAAAAGAAAAAAACAATAACAAAGTTTGAATTTTATGCATGCTCAAATATAATAATTTGTTTGGGCTTTGAATATTGTACAATTCCAATTCTCATTAAACAAAAGCTCGCTTCTGTTCAAGGGTCATCTTTTTTTTGATTAACTAAAAAGGATTTAATAGCTTTATAAATCAATTAAATATTATGAAGAAATTTTTAGCCATTCTGATCATCTTTTGTACAACATTTGCCAAATCACAATCTTGGGTCGAAATGTTGCAACAACCTGGTGCAAATTTTTACGATATACAAAAAGCCTTTAATGAATATTGGAAGGACAAAGATGTTACGGTTTCAGGTAACGGATACAAACCATTTAAACGTTGGGAGAATTATGTTGAGCAACGTGTTTACCCGAGCGGTGATTTAAGTTTATTGAACCAAACCTGGCTAAACTACATGAACTTTAAACCGGCTACAACACAACCGGGCAGATTAAATCATAACAGCCAAACAGCTTCAACTACATGGACCGCTATGGGCCCTATGGGACCTATGCAAGGCCTTGCCACCAATGGATTTCCGCGCAAAGCAGGCCGTGATAATTTTATTACTTTTCATCCAACCACACCAACAACTTTTTGGGCAGGCGCTCCTGCAGGTGGCTTATGGAAAACAACCGACGACGGCGTTACATGGACCACCAATACTGATAACCTTTCAATTATTGGCTGTTCTGATTTAGCAGTGGCATCAACCAACACAAATATTATGTATTTGGCCACCGGCGATGGCGATGCAGGTGATACCCCTTCAATGGGTATTTTAAAATCAACCGATGGCGGCCAAACATGGGCGGCCACTTCACTTACTTTTGCCTTGAGTCAACAACGCCAAATACGCCGTTTGATTGTAAATCCCTTAAACCACAACACTGTTTTTGCTGCCACCAGTATTGGTATTTATCGCACTTTAAATGGCGGTGTTACTTGGACTTCAGTTAATGGCAACAATACATACGATGTTGAATTCAAACCGGGCGACACTACAACAGTATATGCTTCAGGCACAGCTTTTTTCCTTTCAACCAATGGCGGAAGCTCATTCACCACCATTAGCGCAGGTATTTCAACCGGTGCCAACAGAATGTGTATTGCTGTAACAGCCAATGACCCAACTTACGTTTATTTGTTAGCTTCCAACAGCACCTCAAATGGATTTCTTGGATTATACCGCTCCGTAAACAGTGGCGCGGCTTTCAGCTTAATGTCGAGTTCACCTGATATTTTGGCCAACTCTTGTGCAGGCACTGCGGGTGGTGGACAAGGCTGGTACGATTTGGCTTTGGCCGTTTCGCCTTTAGATAAAAATAAGGTAAGTGTGGGTGGTGTGAATGTTTGGTCGAGTAATTCTGGCGGCGCAACAGGCTCATGGACCTGCACCGGCTGCTGGATTGGCACAACCGCGCCTTCAGTTTACTTAAAAGCCGATCACCACGATTTGGATTATAATCCTTCAGGCGCCTTATATGCCGCTACCGATGGAGGGGTGTTTAAATACAACACCACCAATTGGCTCGATTTAAACAACAGCCGTAACATTGCACAGATTTATAAAATTGGTTTATCATCTATTTCACCAAACAAATGGATTACCGGTCACCAAGATAACGGTTCGAACATTTACACAGGCACCACATATACCGCCAGTATGGCCGGTGATGGCATGGATTGTTTTATTGACCGCACAAATGATTTAAACATGTTTGCTTCAAATCCTAATGGCGGATTAAACCGATCAACCACAGGCGGCACATCATGGACCGGTGCTACCTCGGGCATTAGCGGCACTGGAGGATGGGTAACACCTTGGAAACAAGATCCTACGGTGGCTTCGCGCTTGTATGCCGGGTTCTCGCAAATGTTTGTGTCGAATAATTTGGGCGCATCATGGATACAATTAACAGCTACCGGCGGAAGCGGCACCATTGTTGAGTTTGCCATTGCACCATCAAACAACCAAGTGATTTATGTGATTCATGGCACCAGTTTAAGAAAAACCACCGATGGCGGAGTTACATGGACGGGCCTTTCGGGCGTGCCAACTTCTTTTGGTGCACCAACTTTCATCACCGTTAGTCCTACCGATCCTAACAAAGTATGGGTGACCTTAAGCGGTTATTCTGCACCTAATAAAGTGTTTCAATCTATCAATGGTGGCAGCACTTGGACCAACATTACTTACAACCTTCCTAATATTCCTGCAAACTGTTCTGTGTATCAACCGGGCTCTAGCGATTTAATTTACGTGGGCATGGATGTTGGTGTTTATTTTAAAGACATCAACACCAACACTTGGACTTTGTATAATACTGGCTTGCCAAATGTACCTGTGCATGACATGGAGATTTCTCCGGCAAGCCCGGGTAAATTGCGCGCGGCAACTTATGGTAGAGGGGTTTATCAAGTAGATGTATTTCAAGTAACAGCCCCACCGGTAAGTAATTATACTTATACTGGCACTATTTGTTCAGGTACCAGCAAGGTTTTTAAGGATGCATCCAACAACAGTCCTTCAACCTGGAGCTGGTCGGTGTCGCCAAACACAGGCGTTAGCTTTAATGCAAGCGCACAAAATCCAACGGTGAGTTTTGCCAACGCAGGCACTTACACAGTTCAAATGATGGCATCAAATAGCATTGGCGCCGGCAATGTGTCAACAAAAACCATAACGGTTCTCGCTAGTCCGAATATTAGTTTTAGTATTCCTTCAAATACAGTTTGTATCGATGAAGAAGTAACTGTTTCAGTGAGCGGCGCACAAAATTTTACTTGGTCACCTGGTTTTACAGTAGCTTCGTCAATCACCTTCACAGCGGGTGTTTCGCAAACTTTTACAGTGAATGCACAAGATCCTAACGGTTGTACCGATGTGGATTCATTAAGCATTTTTGTGTCGAAGTGTGATGGAATTGCTACCATTGCCAATTCATTAAATTGGTTTTCTGTGTTTCCAAATCCTAGCACGGGCAAAGTAACCTTAACTTGTAAAAGCGATAAAATTGTACAAGCCGAAATTGAAGTGATGGACATTACAGGAAAACAAGTGTATAAACAAAGCCTAACCTTTAAGCGTGATAAAAATGAAACAGTGCTCAACTTATCATCATTGGCAATTGGCGTATACACCATTAAGGTGAAAACAAGCGACAATAAAGTGCAGTTGTTGAAGTTGGTGAGGGAATAGGGTGTTTGTGTTTTAGATGGATTGAAACGCCCCTTAGGCCTTAGTAATAGGATTTATTTTAATACCAATATACAATGCGTTTAAAGTTTAAACTATTTCTGCTTGCAATTGGTGTAAGCTATTTTTCTTGCAACAAACAAAATGTTGCCAAGAAGGATCAAACATTACCGTCTTCGACTGAACATCAGAAAAGCGTTGAAAAAGTTGGGAGTGCATACCACATTAACCTTCACATCATTGAGCAAAATCTGAATAAAAAAGATTTAACGAAAAATCTCTTTTCACAAAACTTTACAGAGATTACAACTGCCAAAAATATTCCAAGCTTTATTCAAAGTTTTTTAAAAGAAGTTCAGTTTGTCGACGATTTTAAAATGGCTGCAAAAGATGAAGAATGGCAAAATGGAACATTGTGTAATTTGGAGCCCATTTTTACAGGAAAGAAATATTATAACGCCGCCCTTCATGATTCACTGGCTGAAGTGCAATTGGTTCAGAAAAATTTACCGAATAAAAAATTAATATATGCCGGCATAGACGCGAACTGTTTAATTATTGCTTGTTATAATGGCAGCCGAAGCAATTCGAGTCAAATCGCCATTATTCAGTTTGCGGGCAATAAAATTGAAAATTATTGGTTCGACTATTCTTCAGAAGTAGTGAGCGGAAAATACGATTTGATTCAAAAACTAAAATCGAATCGTGTACCAAAAACAAAACAAGCATTTAGCCGTTGTTAGGGCTTCACTAAAATAAAACACGGTACTGCGGAATCACAAAAAATTTCAATTGGTAATCTGTTTGAATGTTTTTTTGCACCACATTATAAGTTTGCTGAAACACATTGAGGTTGCGTGTAACATTTTGAATATCGATTGAAAATTCGTGGGTCACTTTTTTACTGTTGTAACGATAACCGGGTTTTACATCCATGCGAAAATAATCGGGGTATTGCATGTCGTAAGCCCGACTATTGTCACGTACTTCATTATTAGCTGCGATGCTGGCAGCCAAATCAATGGGGGTGTATCTTTTCCCGCCGGCATAGGTGATGCGTGTATCAATGCTCAAGGTGTGTTTCTGTTTTATTTTAATTTCTTTTCCGCCCAATGCATTTATCACGTAATTGCCGTTAAAAGCCGTGTTGCGCGTGATGTTGTCGCTGCCTGCATATTTACTTTCAAAAAAGCTACCCGTGAATAGAAAATAAAATCCTTTGCTGTAAAATTTTTCGAGGGTAATTTCAATGCCGTAGTTTTCGCCTTTTCCCTTGCTCACCAAGTGGTTTACATTCGGACTCGTAAAATCGGCACCTAAATTCAATACCGAAAACGAATTGGGATAATCTTTCACCGGTGCATGAAAAATGTACTGGTAATAAATTTCTGTCTTTAATCTGAAATTGGCATTAAAACTTTGATCATAAGCCAGCACCGCATGCATGGCACGGGTAAAATCTAAATTTTTATTTGTTTCCACATTTATGCCCATCACTGTATCACTGGCAAAATAAATATAGGTTGGCTGTAACTGGCTGTGCAGCCCGCCGCCAAACGCCAGTGTTTTTTTGGCACTGATGGCGTATTTTATACCAAGCCTTGGTTCAATGGCATTCGATTGATTCAATAAAAAGTATTGGTTACTTAAGCCCACATTAAATTGTATTTTTTCGTTGAACTTATGTTGCCATTGCGCGAAGCCGCGTAACAAACCGGTATTGCCTTTGTAGTTTCGCAATGTCACAAAGGTGTGAAGACCATATTTGGTGTCACTACTGTCGATGAAAATACTTTGATATAGTTCAGCATACACACCAATGTTTAAAAAGTTACGTGAATTAAATTTTTTATTGTAAGTGCTGTTGATTGAATAACGCAGGGTTTGGGTGGTTTGACGATACTCGGGCTTTAAATTTTTGGGTGTTTTAAAAGAAGAGTCTATTCGGTCGGCTTTAATTTGATTGTAATTGCCACTGATGCCAATATTCGTTTTGATGTAAGCGTTGTTTTTCAAAAGGTAGGTATGCGACAAGCCAGTGGCACCCACGTTTGATTTAAAATATGTGTCGCGCCCGCTAAAACCATACAGGCCTTGTCCGGGCTTGGTATCACTTTCAAGCAAGGCCACGTAACTTAATCCTCCAACAGCCCACAACGAAAATTTACCAAAGTGATTGGTGTTCACATCACTTTTAAAACTAATGTCTTGGTATTGGGGTACTGCTGAACCTGCGCCATAATCAATGTTTAAGGCTTTAAATACTGAAATGGTTGAATAGCGGTAATTCAAAAGATAGGAGGCGTTTTTATTTTTTGAGAAAGGACCTTCAATACCAAGCTCTACACCATTAAAACCCACTTGGGCTAAAAATTCGTGTTTCTCATTGTTGCCTTGTCGCATTTTTAAATCAAACACACCCGAGGTGGCATTGCCATAATCTGCCGAAAATGCCCCGGTCATAAAATCTGAATTGTCGAGTGTGTTGTTGTTTAAAATGCTGATGGGTCCGCCTGTTGCGCCTGCATTACCAAAATGATTCGGATTTGGAATATCCAATCCATTTAAGCGCCACAAAATACCCAAGGGCGAATTGCCCCTCACCACAATATCGTTGCGTGAATCATTCGAACCGCTTACGCCGGCAAAGTTTGCCGCCATGCGCGCAGGGTCGTTTCTGCTACCGGCATATCGGGCAGCTTCTTCGGCACTGAATACCCTGGCACTAACGGTACTCATCTTGTTGTTTGTTTTGGTTTTGTCTTGTTCGGCTGTTACCACCACTTCTTCGCCTTCAATCACTTGTTCTTCCAATTCAATGTTGCTCACACTTTCTTTACCGGCATTTAATACAACTGTTACAAACTTTTCTTTGTAGCCCAACAATTGAAATTTTAATTGCCAACGTCCCAAGGGCACTTCCTTTAATTTAAAAGATCCATCGGTCCCACTGATGCAATTGAAAGCTTCGCTTGTGCCAAGCACCTGCACCACCACGCCCGGCATGGGCGCTTGACTTTGTTTGTCAACAATGAGTCCACGGATGGTTTGGGTGATTACTTGTGTAAAGGCTGTAAACTGATGCAACAGAAACAGCATCAATAAAAAACGTTTCATGTTTAAGGTGTACTTGATGAAACCGGAATAATTTTACCATTAAAATAACGATGTCCCTGTAATGCAAAATCACAGATGTATTCTGCCATTTCGCTTGGCATTAAAGGCGCTTTGTAGCCGGGGAAGGCCTTGCCCAACATTTCGGTTTGCACGGCGCCAATGGCCAAACAATTGACGCTAATCTTAAATCCTTTTAATTCTTCTGCTAAACATTCTGTTAATCCCGAAAGTGCTGACTTGCTACTTGAATAAGCACTGAGTCCCGAAAACTTCGCTGAACCTTGAAAACCGCCCATGCTGCTGATGTTTACCACATGTGCTTTTTTAGATTTTTTAAGAGCCGGCAATAACAATTGGATGAGTTTAAACGGCGCCAACACATTGGTGTCATATACGCCTTGCAGTTCTTTAGTGCTTATTTTTTCGAAGGCCTTGTTCACAATCATCCCGGCATTGTTTACCAACACATCCAAGGGTAAATTAATTTTTAGAATGGTTTGCAACACTTTTTTTAAATCCTTTTCCTTGGTGATATCAGCTTTTATAGGCAAAATGGCATGCCCGTTTTTACCCGATTGCAATGTGGTTAAAGTTTGAATGTTTCTTGAAATAGCAATCACCATGCATCCTTTGATGGCACTCATTTTTTTAACCAATTCAAATCCTATGCCTTTCGATGCCCCTGTAACAACAACTAACATATTTAAATAATTTTATAATTTCTGTTTTCACCAATGCGCCAACCGCACAGTTTCTCTATCCAAAATAACAATTGGTACTTGCTATTTGTTTTTACTTTTTTACGGTCGTATGCAAATTGCCAGTTCACCTTTTCAATGCGTTTTTCAAACACTTTGGGGTGTGTACCTTGGTAAATTTCTAACAAGTCGATATTGCTGTAATCGTATTCATCAGCGGCGCTAACATGACTTTTCACCCATTCATCATTGTGCCACATTTTGTGAAATGATTTTTGTTTTTCCTGCTGGGCCTTTGGTGGTTTTACCCAACCATAATGGTGAATAAACGCATCTATTTTTTTCACCTGCAATTTTTCGCCCTTTATTTTTCTAAAGCCTTGGGCATCTTTATACGAACGAATGTTTTTATCATTTCTAATAATGCGTATTTCATGCTTGTACCAACGTCGCCCAATACCAATGTATTTGTAATCGCCGTAAAAATGTTTGTATTCAAATAACAAGCCTTCTACTTCAGGATGCTGCAAATATTTTTGCATGCCGGCACTAATTTTCGGCAAATCTTGTTCGTGCACGCATTCATCGCTTTGAATGTAAAAACACCAATCAAATTCAGCCGGTATCGCATCAAAAATTTTGTTGGTTTCGTCGGCCAAAACTTTTCCGCCTTCCCTTAAGGTATCATCCCAAACGGTATCAATGATTTTAATTTTATTTGATTTTATCGACAATATCAATTGCCGTGTATCATCGTCGCTGTTGCCCAAGCCCACATAAAAGGCATCACAGATATCCAGTATCGATGTAATGGCCTCCACAACCGGATAATCATATTTCAGCGCATTTCGAATGATGGTAAATCCTGCAACTTTCATAATTTTAAAATGGATAACCGATGCCAAAATTAGCGACCAAGTATTCGTATGGTTTTTTATTAAATGTCCAACGGTCTCCTACCGCAAATTTAGGATCTTTCACGGGGATGGCTAAATCTAATCGCAAAACAAAAAAGTTTAAATCCCATCGAATACCCATGCCGCTGCCTATGGCAATTTGGTCGGCAAACTTATTCAGCACAAATTCGCCGCCCGGTTTATTTTCATCGCGTTTGATACGCCAAATATTTCCGGCATCAACAAAAATAGCGCCGTTGAAGGAGTTAATAATATGAAAGCGGTATTCTAAATTTGCCTCCAATAACATGTCGCCGATTTTATCATAACGGGTGGTGCTATTGCGCGGGTCGTAACCGCCCGGACCAAGGGTTCTGGCACGCCACGCCCGAATGCTGTTTGGGCCGCCACTAAAAAAACTTTGTTCATAAGGCAATACATTTAAATTTGTTAATGGCTTGGCAAATCCCCCTGCCACACGATAAACCAAACGGCTTTTTTTACGCACGGGCACATAATGCCTGTAGTCGATTTCTGTTTTTAAAAATTGCGCAAAAGGAATTCCCAAAATCAAATAACGGTTTAAACTATCAGGTTTTTCAGAGGTTAATTGCATTAATTCACGCAATAAATTACCTGATGATTGAATTGAAAATCTTAAATAGTTTACAGGTTTATTGCTGGTATTCGAATTTTCTTTCGATAAATATGTCACCACATATTTGGTGAGTGATGTAATGTGATTTTGAAATGAATTTAATAAAAAGGCATCTTTATAATCTACCAATGAATTTTTAAAATCGCTGCTCAAATTGGCCTTCACCAAATACAATTCAAAAGGAATAAAATCGTGCTTTAATGTATTTTGGTGGGTTTTAAAACTAAACCCATAATCAATACTTGAAATGATGCGGTTAAATTGTGGTCTGGCCTGATAATTTACACTCGTTTTAATATAGGTGCGTGGCGACATGTCGCGGTTAAAGGGCAACAAGGAGAATGGGAAAAAGGCTCTTGGCACTGCGAAAGTGGCTTCAGGACCAAATTGTATGGTGTTAAAAGTTTTATTCAAATTAGTGATGTTACTGCCTGAACTTTCTTGGGTGTTAAATTGGGCTTGTGCAGATAAAGAGCCTTGCAACTTTAATTCAATAAGTTCGCCGCCTTTAAATGTGTTTTTGTTTTGCCACAATAAACTACCGTCGATACCCAAGTTGCCTGAGGTATTGGTGCCTTCTATTTCGGAGGTGATGGATTGTTTCATAAGCGGACTGCAGATGATGTAACAATTTAAGCCCAAAACACTTTGTTTGTCGATGAAAAATTGGATGCTTACATTTTTAAAAACACCCAACGACAATAACTGTTTATAGGTGTGTTGGGCGCTGTCTTTTTTAAAATACTGCCCGGTACGAATATCAATATTGTCGAGCAATAAGTTTTTTTTGAATGCCAAGGGTTTGTTCAATAAAAAAATTTGTTTCCCGTCGCTACCTTTCAAACTATCTGTAAACACAGCATCTCTAACATTACCAATTACAGGATCGGTGATGATGTACACATTTTTTAAACGGTATTGGGGATGTGGCACAAATACCAATGAATCATTGTTTAATTGTGAGGTTTGTGCATATTTTTTTATATGCATGGTCACGTATATTTTTTTGGCACTAATCGAAGTATCGATTGCAAAATCGGTGTAAATGTTTTCGAAAAAATAAAAGCCGTGGTTTAGCGCAAAGTCGGTGATGCGCTGCCTTTCGGCTTGAAATATTTCCTTGTCATAGTGATTGCCTCTTTTAATGAGTGAATGAATGGTATCCTTTAAAACATAAGAAGCCAAATAATCATCATCAATTTGGTAATTGATTTGTTGAATGGTATAAGGTGTTTTTGGTTTTAAAATATAAATAACTGTGGCTTTCTTTGAATTTTTGCCCACTAAAATGCTGTCTTTTACTTCGTTGTTAAAATACCCTTTGATAAATAAATATTTACTCAACTGAAACCTTGTTTGCTCAATTAAACTTGAATCTAAAATTACCGCAGCTTCACCGATGTCGCGAATACTTTCAATCAACATAGGCGATTCTTTATCTTTAAAGCGCGGTGTTTTTGGTTTTTTGCCTTTTAATGCACGTTTGGCATTTATTTTGTCTGTTCTTAAAGCACGTTCAGCATTTATTTGATCATAATGTAAATTTCTGGCTAATTTTTTTTTACTGATTTTTTCTTGATCAAATAAATTATACCACCAAACAAAAAAATGCACAGTTCGAAGTAATTTACGGTTTGGTTTTTGACGGTAAAAAGTTTCAAAATTTTCAAGTGGAATTTTCGTCTCACGGTGATTTTTTATTTCCACCCTGTTCAGCAAATATTGATTTGATGCGAGTTTTTTACCGGGATTACAAGCGCCCAAAAAAATCAAAAAAATAAGCAAGAATAAATGAATGATTTTTCTTATGAAATTTTTATGGATATTTGGCCTGTATTGCAATTTATCGCTTTAAGTATGCTAATTTAGTATTAAATATGCTGAGTAAAAATCAAACAAAGGAAATACAATTTCTTCACCATAAAAAATACCGCGACCAACAAAAAAAATTCATTGTCGAAGGCATCAAATTATGCCGCGAAATGATGCAAACAAAATCTGAAAGCATCGAAAGCCTTTATTGTACTGAACATTTTTTTACAACAAATCAAACACTTATTTCACAAACCAAAATTAAATACAGCATTGTTGAAGAAACCGGCTTAAAAAAAATTAGTTTGCTTGAAACACCCAATGAAGCCCTTATTGTGGCACATTATTTTGATGATTCATCAAAGCCACTTGATTTTCAAAATGAATTTAGCTTGTACCTCGATGATATTCGTGATCCGGGTAACATGGGCACCATATTGCGTTTGGCTGATTGGTTTGGCGTGCATCAAATATTTGCTTCACCAAATACATGCGATTGTTATAATCCCAAGGTGGTGCAATCGAGTATGGGGGCTATTTTGCGGGTGAATATCAGTTACCAAACTTTGCCCAGTATACTCGAAAATCAAAAAATTGATCATGTATATGGTGCATTATTCAACAGTCCTAGTTTATACACGCAAAAACTCTCTGGGGGTTTAATTGTTATTGGCAATGAAGCCAATGGCATTTCAGAGCAGAACATTCAGTTGATCAACAAGGCCATCACCATTCCTGCCTCTCCCGCTAACGGCAGCGAATCGCTTAATGCAGCCATGGCCACTTCCATTATTTTGTCTGAATTTTTTCGTCAATTAAAGGCATAAAAAAATCCCGCTTTGGGCGGGATTCTTAAAATAAATTTGTGAAAAGCTTAATTACCGGCCGGTTTGGCTTTAATCTCACCTTTAATTCTCACTTTTTTACTGGCGTATTTTGCATTAGAGGTAATGGTTACGTTTTTCTCAAAACGACCTTCTCTTTTGGTGTCGTATTTTACTTTAATTACACCGCTTTTGCCCGGTAAAATTGGTTCTTGCGGCCAACCCGGTTTACCATCAATGGTGGTAGCCGTACAACCACATTCTCCTTGTACAGAAGTAATGGTTAATGGTGATTTGCCCACATTGGTAAATTTGAACTCACGTAAACCGTTGGCATCATAATCAATAACACCATAATCAATCACCTCAGTTTCAAATTTCATTTCAGGTGCATTCGGGTCCATGCTCGGAATCACCGACTCTTGCGCGTTAAGGAACATTCCAAAACCGAAGAACGCGATTAATAAGCTCATTAACTTTTTCATAGTTTCAATTTTCTAAATCAGATTAACCTTTCTTTTCAACAGGCGCGCCACTTGGTGTTGGGTTCGCAGGAAATGCTTCCTCAACCGGTTTTGCTTCAACATTACCTTTAATGGTTAACACAATATTGCCTGATTTTGCATTCGAGTTTACAGTAACGGTTTTGTAGATACCGCCAACACGGTTGGTATCGTATTTTACCTTAATTACACCGGCTTTACCGGGTAAAATTGGTTCTTTCGGACATTGAGGTACTGTACAACCGCAGCTGCCTTGACAATTGGTAATCACCAATGGTTCTTTACCGTTATTGGTAAATTTAAACTCACATTCACCATTTTCACCTTGTTTAATATTGCCATAGTCATGGGTCATTTTATCCATTTTAATGTCAGCCAAGCTCGTTGGTGCTGCTGCCGGGGCTGCTTGATCGTGGTTATGACCATCGCCTGCAGCGTGACCGTCTTGTGCAAATGTAAATGCAGTTAAGCCTGCTACTAAACCAATGGTTAAAATAAATTTTTTCATAATCTTTTTTTTAAATGATTAAACTAATATCGTGCCATAAAGATATTACAAACACGCGTTTCTTTCCGTAATTTTACGAAATTTAACAAAAACGAACAAGGCCTTAGAAATGGACATAGCGAAAACATACAACGCCGGTGAAGCGGAAAACAAGTGGTATCCATATTGGATGGATAAAAAATTTTTTAAATCAACGCCTGACAGCCGTCAACCGTATACAATTGTCATTCCGCCACCCAATGTCACGGGGGTATTGCACATGGGGCATATGCTCAATAACACCATTCAAGATGTTCTCATTCGCCGTGCCCGCATGCTGGGTTACAATGCCTGCTGGGTGCCGGGTACCGACCATGCCAGCATTGCAACCGAAGCAAAAGTTGTGGCACTTTTAAAAGAACAAGGCATTCAAAAAAAGGATTTAAGCCGCGAAGCATTTTTAAATCATGCTTGGGAATGGAAAAATAAATATGGTGGCATCATTTTAAAACAACTCGAAAAGCTTGGTGCCAGCTGCGATTGGGACCGTACCAAATTTACCATGGATCCCGATATGAGTGAAGCTGTATTAGATACTTTTATTCATTTGTACAACAAAGGTTTGATTTATCGCGGTGTGCGTATGGTGAATTGGGATCCGCAAAGCCTTACCGCTGTTAGCGATGAAGAAGTTATTTACAAAGAATCTAACAGTAAGCTGGTTTACGTAAAATACAAAATTGAAAAT
>CANGGP010000027.1 GCA_947453445.1 Sphingobacteriaceae bacterium | reverse complement strand
CGAATCACCTGCAATATAAATGGCTTTAAAAACATCAAATCCGCCACAAGATTCAAATCCCTCCGAACTAAAGAAAAAGCTGCTACCATCGGCTTGCATGCATGGACTGTCTTCATCCTTATCTGAATTAACTAAGGCCCCGAGATTTTTTACATGCGACCAAGTTGAATCATTCTCTAAATCGGCGCGGTAAAGATCATAACCACCAAAGCCACCCGGACGATTACTACTAAAATAAATACTTCTGCCATCGGGCGAAAAACAACAAGCATTTTCATTGAAGAGTGAATTAATACTACCCTTTAAACGTTTGGCCTTGCTAAACTTATCAGCAACAACACTACAAATAAAAATATCGTTTTGTCCGCAGTTTTCTTTAATCAGCAATAGGTGCTTGGCATCGGCACTAATGGCAGCAATGCGGGCATGCTCCTTTTCAAACCAGTTTTTATAACTGTCGGGGGCCAACCAATTTTCGTCGATGCTTTTGCTATACATCATTTTGCCCAAACTTTGGTTTATTTTTTGAGAAGGCAAACGCAGGTTATTTTGAACATCAGTATAAAACAATTGAGAGGCTGCTAAATTAATTACCGGCGAAACTTGATTACCCTCGTCGTTGAACAAAGGACCGAGTGCCTGCAGGCGCGCACTGCCTGTGTGTGTAGCATAATAACGGGCGTGGTTGATTCGGTTTTTTAATTGTTGGGCAACAGGTAATAATTGGAAGGATACTTTAGTGCTACCTAAAAACACATTCATGTAACTCAAAGCTTCATCGAACAGGGATAATTTATAAGCGCCTTTCGCCAAATAATATTGAATGTCGGCGGTATTTGCATTTTTTTCGAAAAGTTCATTGAGTTTTTTATAGGCCTCTTCTACCCTGTCGTCAAATTCAATGGCACATTTAACGTAAGCATATTTAAGAAAATCCTCCTGAGGGTGATGGGCGTATATGTTTTGCACCGATGCAAATGCGGCGCTGTAATTTTGTTCATCAATTAAATTCAATGCTTTGTTCAATGAATCCTTTTCAGAGGCCCGCCAATTGCGTTGATTAAGCAACTGGGCTTGGGCAGAACCAAACAACAGCAGCACTAACAATAATTGATTTAAAATTACACGCATCACAATGGCTAAAGATAAAGCTGAGAATAAAATTAATGCGGCTTTGCATTTCTTTTTATGCAAAGGTTATTTACAGTTCACAAGGGGCTGTTGAAATGTTTGGGTTTTTAAAAAAAAAGAAAACGGAAATTAAGATCACCATAGCGCAATCCGTAATTTTCTATTTTTTGGGCGCCCCGCCTGCCTTTGCGATAGACATTCTTTGACAGGCAGGCTAAACGCGCTTTCATTTCAAGCCCCTGTAAATTGCTATGTTTTTGCAGCTGCGGGGTCTGCTACATACTTACGCAGCCTCCTCGCCTGCAAAACATCACGCAATTTTTACAGGGGGCTTTCCATTCAATCGCTGGCGCAAATTGCGGTGCTTTAAAATTTTCAACAGTGATTGAATTTAAATTACCTAAGCCTGTTAATGACGGCCTGCTTGATTACGTTTTAAAATTGCAATGTCAGGTGAATTGAGCAAATAAGTCCAATTGCCACTGCT
Organism: Sphingobacteriaceae bacterium; assembly: GCA_947453445.1. Lineage (GTDB taxonomy): Bacteria > Bacteroidota > Bacteroidia > B-17B0 > Aurantibacillaceae > Aurantibacillus. The sequence goes on along the minus strand of CANGGP010000027.1, from coordinate 39,422 downwards.
TAAGTAGTCGGCAATTTCGCTGATGAATTTCGGCGAGTTAAGGGGGTAAAAATCATCCGAATAATTAAATACAATATACTCTGCATCTTTAACGATTGGAAACTGGTAAATATTTTTTCGCAAAGCCAAATGTGGAACAAAAAAAGAGAGCGCACTAATTTTAGCATTTTCCGGCAACAATTTCAATGCCATTTGGGCATTCGATACATTAAATGTGTTTTTATAATGTACCTCTTGGTAGAATCGCACTGTAGACTTCTTTGTGTAAGTCATCGTATGATCCATACTTCTGATGGTGACCACAACAGAACTTATCAAGACAAAATATTTCATAAACTTACTGAAGCCGGTGGATTTAAATTCAGTAATCACCGAAAATATACCAATCGTTAAAATTGGAACAAACTCTATACTATATTGCTTAGCAATACCCCACATACTTGAATCATTGTGATACATTTTTTGCATGTAGATTGGTATTAACATAATCAGATAAGAAGGTCGAAACAGTAATAAATATAAACCTGAAAGAAGCACAAAAAAATGAAACTCACATTTAATCCAATCTAAACTTTGGTTTTCAGTTGGATTAATGAATAAAAGTTTTAATGAATAAAATGGTCGTGTTAAAATTGTTTGTAACGCTTGTAAAGGATTAGTGCCGATTGAAGAATATTTGAAGCCATCATACTTTCCCGACACCGAAAAATGAGGCATTACATAGCCAACCACCGTCACAAAATAAATAAGCGCTATCAGTATTAAGTAAATCAAAAAAGTAGAATTTAACTTATTCCTTCGCTCTTGTAATAATAAACCCAAACACACAAACACCAGCCAAATGGCCATATTTTCTTTGGCGATTAAAATGAAGATAAACAAATAAAATGCCTTACTCCTTTTCCCTTGTTTTAGAAAATATAAAAACCATGGCACAACAGATGCTGCTATTACATTACTATGATAGTCGAATGACAAGGCAGAAAAAACACCAAAAAAAGTGAGAAAATACAACATTGAAAGCAATGCTACTTTGCTGTGATTTAGCTCAGCGTCTTTAAAATAAAGAAATACACCGTATGCACCAAAAACAATAAACAGAATTTGTATAATCAATAATGTAAAGGATCCAAACAAATAAACCAGAGGAGAAAATAAAACTAGGTATAAATCAAAATGATCTGATAATAACAAGGCGTAATCATTTTTAAAAACATTACAATTTGCCAAATTGAAATGCGAATACTGATATAAGGCATTGGTATACAAACCCAAGTCAAGTGCGTATGTTCGAAAAACGAGGTGATTGAATAAACTTACGATTGAATAAACAAACAAGAATAAAATTAATATTAATAGTAATAAATACTTTTCCTTTAACCTCATTCACAAATTTTTTAATGTTCAATCAATTCTTTCTTGTGTTTTTATAGTAATAGCTAAACTTAACGCCTTCAATGCTTCTTGTTTTAAAAACATCGAACCCTAAATCTGTTATAATCTTTTCTATTTTTAATTCGTCATCCTTTTTCTGATAAGTTTGAAACAATAAAAAACTAGATTTCATGCTTAACTGACCGATATCTATATCTGAAGCTGTATTAATTACAGTCATGTTGAGGGCCTTCAACAAATCTCCTTTACTCAAATTCATTTTTTCTAATTGTTCATTGTTATGATACAATTTAAATGCTTGAAAATCGTAATAATACATAAAGAGAGTAACAACATCTTCTGATTGGATATAAATAGGCATTTTCTTTTTGCCTTCAATATCACGAGCGAGATTAGCAGCAAATTTATAATCCATCTTTTTTGAACTAATGAATTTTAACTCCAAAAGTTCAAAACACATTATTAAAATTAAAAAACCAATTGCAATTGAACGAGTAGGAAAAATTTGACTCATTGAAATTACAATGAAAGGCGTGGTAAAAATTAAATATCTAGCATCAAATACATTTGTTATAAAACCTAACGTGAAAAGTATAAACAAAGAAAGAAAAGGCGTGAGAAAAATGAAATAAAGCATAGAATTAATGCTTCTAATTTTATCCTTTTGCGTGTACAAAAAGTAGATTATCATTATTAAAAGAATTATGAAAATAAGGTTTGAAAAGAACAATTTTGGTAATGCATTGAAAAGTCCGTCAAAACTTGACAATGGCACATTTGCTTTTTGTCTACTTGACTCTCCTGATAAAAAAATAACCTTGTATTGTTTAGCCGTGAAACGAACTAAAACTAATAAAACTGGAGTCAAGTATGTAAGTAAGAGATGCTTAAAGTTAACTTTGAATATGAAAAGCAAATACAAAAATTGACAAAACAGAACAATTCCGGCAATATAGTGTGTGTAAAAAATTAAAAAATTCACCATGCCTAATAAGATAGCATTGACATTACTTGGCTTTTCAACAAGTCGTAATAATAAAAATAAATCTATCATTATCAAGAAGATTAGCATCGAGTAACAACGTGCTTCTTGAGCATAATAAAATAAATAAGGGTGTAATGTAAATACAATTACAGCAAATATTCCTTTGGATTTATCTGAAACCCGAGTGGTAAAACTGTAAATAAGACAAGCAGTTAAAGCACTAAAAAAAGCACTCATCGATCGAACAGCGAAAACACTTATGCCAAATATTTTACACCAAACCCATAAAACATAGTGGTAAAAAGGCGGGTTTTTATCCCATTCTGCTTCATGTTTTATATGACCAAAATCCAAAAGTGTGTCCTTAACACTGATTATTTCATCATACCAAAGTGATGGCTCTGCGATATAAACCAATTTAAATAAGAAATTGATAAGAAAAATAAACAACAAAAACACCCACTGCTTATTTACCATATAACCCTTCATTTTATTCTGTAACAAATTTTAATCTTATAGGTTCTTCATCATCAATCACAATAAAATATATTTCTTTTGATTTTAATCCTTTCAAATTCAATGGTGTATCATTTAATGTCTCCCTTTGAACAACTTCTCCTAATTGATTTATAATTTCTATTGCGTGATTTCTTAGGCTTTTATCAAAAAAAAGTTTAAAGTTATTGTAATATAATTTTGCCTTGTCGTTGCTTAACATTTCAATCTGTTTCGAACTCGTAATCTCATTTGTATTATATCCTGTACTATCTAATTTCACCAAAAAAACATCACTATTCGAACCGGAATTTTGTTTCGCGGATCCAATCATAACAGCACCATTGTCAATTGTTGAAATAATTTGAAATGCTTCATCATTCCCTTCAAAACCATATGTAACCGATGCATTATATACAAAAAAATAATCCAAGACTACTGGTTGTATATCTATGCCAAAAGAAGGATGAAATACTCTCCTTGAAAAATAATATTTGTTTCTCTTCTTGAAGTCTGTAATCGAAAAAAATCTATCCTCATTTCCAGCCCCTCCAAATTGTTGTTCAGCAATTAAAGTTCCTGTCATTTTAGTCTTTAAAACATAACACTGATAAGATCCCCAATTTGTTTTGCTCGTATCTATTGCCCCGCAAACAACTAAATCATTATTTTTATCTTCAATAAAATCGTAACCAACTTCTGTTTTATTCAATTTTCCGATTATCTTGGATGCAATTGAGTCGGAATTAACACCTAATTTATAAAGAACAATATCTCCGTTTAAATCACCATAACTCTTGCTATTAAACAAAATTGTAAATAACCCATCTGATGTTCTTTTTATTTTCTGAAAATTCTCTTCCTCCTGCCCGCCAATTTTTTTCTGCCAAACTATATCGCCGGTTTGTGATTTTACTTTTAAAATCAAACAATCATTACTTAGATTATTAAGAGGATTTGGAGAATTTCCACCAATTACTATATCACCATCACTTGCTAGACAAACGTCAACTCCAAAATCCCAATCATTTCCACCATAATTTCTCTCCCAAATCTTATTTCCATTTTTATCTGTCCTTACTAAGTAAAAATCGTAACCTCCACTTCCAAAGGAACTTGTATATCCGGCAAAAACAAAACCACTGTCAACAGGATTAATAATTATGCTTTTACCAACATCATTACCTAGACCTCCAAAAGTTTTCTGCCAAGTTAAATTGCCCATGCTATCAACTAATAACATAAATGCATCAGTACCACCAGCACCAAAACTTGATGTTGAACCAATTATAATATAACTTCGGTTATATGTTTCTTTAACTGAATATCCTATATCAACTCCTTCTCCTCCATAACGGCAATAAAATTTTTGAGGCGGCTGTGCATCTATTAAAAAGACTTGTACTAAAATGAATATGACAAATAAACTTCTCATCTACTTAAATTTTTTGGCTAAACTAAAAAATAAGGCTTGCCCATAGGCTGATTTGGGCAGTATATAACCCTGTAAACTGTTGCTGCCCAAACGCAAATACCAGTCTTTGTTGTTCCACATCATCCACAGGCCTATATTTAAACGCACATAACCGCCGTAACCTGCATGTAGCGAAAAACTTACCTTTTTGTATTTGTATTCGGGTTCAATAAAAACGTAACCCTTGTAATTGGCATTAAAAATATAGCGAAAACCTGTGCCTAAACAAAATTTCATTTTATCGAAATAAATTTTATTGATGATCACCAAATTTGTTGGAATGTTCACATTAAAATTTTCTTTATGTGCATTCGATAAATTCGTTAATAAGGTGTCGCGGTTAATGCGGTTTAATGTAGAATCTTTTAAATCAGTGATACTGTTTACCTGATAGCCTGTATACTTGTATGTTTCTGTACTGCTGTACTGCACACTGTTATTCAACCAATGAATAAAACCAATGTTATTGGCATTCACAATTAAAACACTTTTTTTGCCAATTTTACTTTTATAAGTGGTTTCGAAAAAAATATCGGCGCTGGCCCCTACACCATTAAAACTTTTAAAATTCTTCTTGGTGGTATCACTCAATGCCATGTTAAAGTTTGAATTAAAAATTAATTCATCACCCGACATTGAGGTGTATAAATTAGAATTGGCCTTTGTTTTAATGTAAAATAATTGCTCACCTTTTATAAAGGATACCGATATGCCAATTTTACCTACCGAATCAACTGAATGCATGATGGCGCCAAATTTTATTTCCTGAAAACGCAAAGCATTTACATTACAATTGCCAATGTTGGCGGTTTGTCCACGATATGGCGCGTTGCCATAAAACATTAAATTAAAAAAATCTTTGCTGTAAGTGGCGTTTAAAATGGCTTGATTTTTTACACCGATTAAAAAATCAAAATTTTTATTGCCCTTTAAAAAAGCCGACACATCATAATTTAAATTGATGCCAAAATTATTATAACCCCTTAAATGTTTGGTGGATTCCTTTTTTAATTCGTCATCAATATACCCGCCCATCACCAACTTATCTACCAATTTACTGCTCATGCCATTGCTGCCCGCTTCAAAGTCTAAATTCGCCGATACCGATCGTCCGGTTTGACTGTAATTCATAAAATTGGTATTGTACTGTGCCTGAACATAAAGGCTCATCACACAAACAAACAACATCAAATATTTTAAAATATTTTTTTTCAATTCTTATTTCTTAGCGACCAATTTTGGCATTGTAATTTAATTCGGCAACAATGTTCACCTTCACCTGATAGTTTTCCAGTATCTGAACATCAGGCGGATTTGGCGGCAACAACACCCTGCTCTTTATTTTAAAATATTTGGTTGAATTTAATTTTGCAATTTTAGCTTTATCAAATGCAATGTTTAGTGTAGATTCAGCAGCTTTTACCACAATGTTCTGACTGTTCAACTCCCCATAAGTAATGGTATTTCCACCGGGCAAAAGCAATGAATCAAGTACTTGTTTATTTTCATCCAACATGTAGGCTTGAACCTGTGTAGCAAATGGAAATGAATTTGTGATGTGTATCACAAAATTGCCGTAATTAAAATCATTCAATTGACGAACCCCCGAAAAATCAACTTTTGATTCAGTAAATAAATTAAATGCCGTGGCACTAAACCTAACAGGTATATCTATATCTGCCAACACATGAATACCGGTATTGTAAAATGCAAACTGGCTGTAATTTTTAACTTCATCCCCCAAAGGGTTAATGGTAACACTGCCCGAATAACTTAATTTGTCAGGTAAATTCGAAATAAATCCGGTTACATTGCTATTCACCGTATTAAACGTAACTGCCAATGTGCTTGAATTGATGTTTGTATTCACCCGTTGCGCAGCATTAATAAACAAACGGTTTAATTGGTTATTGTTCATCAACACAACCTTTTTGTTACTTGAATTAAACGAACTTAATTTGCTAATACTTCCTGAAAAATCTGCACCTATATCGTTGACAATTGAAAACTTTAAACTGGCATCGCTGAGTAAAAAGTTCTCAGCTGAAAAATTTTTGTAGATGTCTAACTTGCTGGTATCACTTGGCAAATCAAGTTTTTGCTGACCAAAATAACCTTCCACAAATTGGGGAACAATATCTGTGTATCCCAATTCGATGGTAATGCCTTGGCCGTACTTAATTACCGCGCTACTTGCATTCGGATTCACTTTCATACTCACATTTTGCACCACTGTGTTATACACCTTGCCGCTTAATCCCGTTAAATCGAGCTTATAGCCTGCCAGGTTGATGTCCTTTATCAAGGAATTTGTCCCTGTTGGAATGGTTTCAACAATGTTTAAGGGCTGACCGTCTTTTTTCAATCCGGGCAAAGTAATCACCACATCCATTGGCTGAGAAATGCTGTTCGAAAATTTAATGTGCAGAGTACTTTTTCTAATTTCTACATTTTTTAATTGTATGCCATTGGGTAAATCGAATTTGGTTTCGTTGGCTGCTGCAATGGGAATAATTTGACCCGGACTAACGGTTGGATCGCCTATTGCGGGGATGGTAAAACTTTGCACAAAGGTTGTATCGGGCAAATGCAACAAAGAGTCAATGGTAAGGGCCGCCAATTCGCGGTTTACTTTGAGGTGAAAAAGACCCGTTTCATCGGCTTTTAAAATGGAGTCGCCCAAGTAATTACTAATGTTTAAACTGCTATTGGTGACGGGCAGAACCAAATCAACATCCCAATTTGAGGTAGTGGCCTTGCGACAGGATAATAATACAATCAATCCAAGAACAAATAATCCAAATCTTTTAACCATGTATCTTTTTTAGGCTTTGCTTTTGTAGATTGATAAAAATACAACCTAATTTTCATATTCAAGAATTATTCTGTTTTTATTACATTTTTAAGCGGTGTTCTGTTCAAAATTGTATGTAAATCGCGTTTAAAATTGCGAATTTTTACCTACATTTGTCTACAAATATTGCTCATCTATCGAATGGTATTAACACCTTGGGTAAAAAACGAGCAAAGGAACCAATTAATAAAACATGAAAATAGGGCTAAGGTTTTTCCTCTCTTGGATTGTATCGGCGGTGGTGATGTTCACATTGTTTTATGTTTGGCATGGCATTTTCTTAAACGATTTTAAACGTATTCAATTTCCCCTTTCGTGGTTTGTTACTTTTGCAGCTGTTACCTATTTAATATTAGGCGCCGGTACCTACTTTTTGTTCGAGGCTTCAGTCATGAAACGCTTCAAGAATTTTTTCGTGCGTGGCTTAATTTGTGGCTTAATTGCAGGTTTTTCACTCTTTATGGTAGCCACCATCGTAAATATTTCTTTAACCAAACACCTCAGCGCTCAACATTTAATGATTGATTGCGTTTGGCAAATAAGCGAACAGGTTATCGGTAGCATGGTGATTGTTATTTTAAAAATATTAATCCACGAACCGGAATTAGAACACGCCTAAACCTTAGGCCAAATTCAATCTAAATGAATTCATTGGGGCAATTCCTTAAATCAAAACAGTTTTTTATTCACCTAAGCATTATCCTTGTTTCTGTTTTCCTTCTTGTTTTTTTATTAACCAAATGGCTGGCACATCACACGGGGCATGGTGAATTTGTATCGGTACCCGATTTTAAAGGACAAACGATTCAAAACCTCGACGCTTTTGTGGATACCACCGGCGTGAAATACCAAATTATCGACAGCATTTACGATCCCAATGAAGATTTTGGTAAGGTGATTCGCCAAGACCCTGAACCCGGCAGCAAAGTAAAACACAATAGAAACATCTATTTGTACGTTACAGGGATGGTTCCACCACAGATAAAAATGCCAAAACTAATTGATAGAAGCGAAAGACAAGCACGTTTAATCATTGAAACCTATGGTTTTAAGGTTGGACGAATCACCTATAAAAAGGGCGATTGCAAAGGCTGTGTATTATCGCAAAGCATTAATGGCAAAGAAATTGCAGCCGAAGTATCAGTTAAAAAAGGCAGTACCATTAATCTTGTGGTTGGCGACGATAACAATCTACCAACCGAAGCTTCAAGCGATTCAAGCCGGGTTGAAAACAATCCTAATTTCGATTAATGAAAAAATCCATTCTCAGTAGCGCTTTTATATTGGCTTGTTTATTGTCAATCAGTCAAGAAGGCATTCGTCCGCTGCATGGCAATCTTAGCTACTACTACAAAACCATCGAACACACACAAATTACAAAACCTGAAATTTCACAACAAGCAAAAGGCACCAGTCAATCGCTTTATTTACCATTTAAGGAGGATTTTTATTACGCCTATAACAACATTTACCCCAACATGAATCTTTGGGCTGATTCGAATGTATATGTAAATACCGGTTACCCCATTGCCCCGCCAAGTATTGGTGTAGCCACATTCGATGGCTTAAACAAACATGGTTATCCCTATACCCCCAATTTACTGAACCTAAGCCAATCACTTTCAGCCGACACTTTAACATCACGTCCTATCAATTTGGCGCAAACAGCATCCAGCGCCAGTTTACAGCCATCTGACAGTTTGGCATTGAGTTTCTTTTACCAAGCCCGTGGCAATGGCGAACCGCCTGAATCGAATGATTCCCTGTTATTGGATTTTTACATGCCTTCACAAAAAGCATGGAACAATGGCATTTGGTATAGCAAAGGCAGCGCCAATTCAAACACCAACGATACCGTGTTTAAACGTGTGTTTATTTGGATTAAAGACACGGCTTATATTAAAGATGGTTTTAAATTCAGAATCCGAAACACCGCTACCACCGCCGGAGATTTTGACCATTGGCATGTGGATTATATTATCCTCGATAAAAACAGAAGCCTTCTTGGTGATTCAGCTTATTATAACGACATCACTTTTGCCAATATACCTACGCCATTGCTTAAAAATTATTCGGCAATGCCTTATGAACAATACGACAGCACTGAAATGGCCAAGAGAATTTCAGTACGTATCAAAAATAACAGCATTAAAAAATTGAATTATGCTTATGATTTATTCATGTACAATCCTTCTTCACAACTCATAAATTCATTTTCAGGCGGATATAAAAACCTTTGCCCCTTTAAACCTTCAAACTACCCGGGTTGCGGCAACTTCAGCGGCTATAGTACTGAGCAAGTACATGCCAATCCTCCACTCAACTATACCTTCGCTGCTATGACAGATAGCACTGATTTTAAAATTAAACACATCCTCACACCCGACGGAAGTACAGTTAGCAGCAACCCTCCTCCTAACGAAATTTTTACCGCCAACGACACCATTTTCCAATACCAAAAATTTAGAAATTATTATGCCTTGGATGATGGTAATGCCGAGGGTGGTTATTATGTAAATGGCACCGGCGGAAAAATGGCCATGAAATTTAAAGTGAACTATTTCGATACTTTGCAAGCTGTACGCATTTATTTTGATCCGGTTGGCTCTGTACCCACTGCGGCAAGCTCTTACAGTTTTAACATCATGCTTTGGTCTGATGGTGGCAATGGTCCGGGAACACTCATCTTCACCGACAAAGTGATGTACCCTACTTATTTCAAAACAGGCTTTAGAGAGCATCCCGAATACCGACTAACGGTTAGTCCGGGTTTGAGAAAATTAGGTCCCGGTTCATATTACATCGGCTTCCAACAAAAAATTGCCTCAGGTATTACCGTTGGATTTGATAAAAACATCGACCATAAGGATAGATTGTATTATGACTCCGGCAGCGGATGGACACAATCTTCAATACCCGGTTCCATTATGATACACCCGGTATTCGGTAAAAAAGTAGCAGCACCGGTTTCTGTTTCTGAGCGCAGCAAAAACAATTTAATGTTTACGGTGTATCCAAATCCATCCAATGATGTGATTCATTTAAGTAACAGCAAACAAGGTAATTACAGCTATCAATTGTTAGATGCCTTAGGACGTACCGTGGCGAGCGATTATTTTCAATCCAACGAAAGTCAAATTCAAACCGCAAACATTGCCAATGGCATTTATTTTATCACGGTGTTTGAAGGAACAGATATTGTGCACCAACAAAAATTAATCATTCAACACAATTAAACATGCAAGAGTTGAATGAAGACATCGACGAACAAACACTCGACGAAGAACAGGGCTTATACGAACACCACAACATCAAGGTAGAAAAAGGTCAGGTGACCATGCGCATTGATAAATTTATCATGATACGCGTGGCCAATACCACCCGCACCAAAATTCAAAACGCTTGCGATGCAGGCATGGTGCTGGTTAACGGCAAACCCACCAAATCGAATTACAAAATAAAACCATTGGATGAAATTTCGATTATGCTTACGGTGCCACCGCGCAGCGTAGAAGTGTTACCCGAAAATATTCCGATTGACATTACTTACGAAGACGATTATTTATTAATCGTGAATAAAAAACCGGGCATGGTGGTGCATCCTGCTTATGGCAATTACACCGGTACTTTGGTGAATGCCTTGGCTTATCATTTTGATAATTTGCCCACCACCAAAACAAAATTAAACAACGATTTATACCTCGAACGTCCGGGTTTGGTGCACCGCATCGATAAAAATACCTCGGGCATTATTATTATTGCCAAAACCGAATTAGCCATGACCCGCTTGGCCAAAGACTTTTACGACCGCACCATGGACCGCAAATATGTGGCCATTTGTTGGGGCGATTTAAAAGAAGATGAAGGCACCATTGTTGGTAATGTTGGCAGGGATTTAAAAGACAGAAAAAAAATGTTCACCTTTCCCGAAGGCAGTGAATATGGCAAACATGCGGTGACCCATTACAAGGTCATTGAACGTTTGGGATACGTAACCGTTGTGGAATGTAAATTAGAAACCGGACGCACGCACCAAATACGCGTGCATTTTAAAAGCATTGGTCATCCATTGTTTAACGACAATGAATATGGAGGCAATTCTATTTTAAAAGGATTAAACACTGCCAAATACAAACAATTTATACAAAATTGTTTTGATCTGTTGCCTCGTCAGGCCCTGCATGCCAAAACACTGGGCATTACCCATCCCATCAGCGGTGTAAAATTATTCTTCGACAGTGAAGTGCCTGCGGATATGCAAGCGGTGATTGAAAAGTTTAGAAGATTTATGAAGGATAAGGAATTGTAGCTAGTTATAGAAGTTACACCTTGAGAAACAATTTGCATGATTTTTATTTAAATTAGCTATTTAGAAAAAGAAATGCGGTATAGATTTTTCACATTTATATATTTTGTCTTCAGTTTCTTCTTTTTATATTCACAAAAAGAAACCAATAAATGGTATTTCGGAAACCATCAAGCCTTAGATTTTAATACCAATCCACCAACGATTATTAATGGCAGTGCATTATTTTCATTTGAAGGCAGTGCGAGCATGGCCGATAACAATGGTAATTTATTATTTTACACCGATGGGGTTACGGTTTGGAATCAACTAAACGCCCCCATGGCAAATGGCACCGGATTATTGGGAGGGATTGGTGTACCTGGAATAGGCGTTGGATATCAATGTGCATTAATACTAAAACAACCCGGCACGGTGAATCAATATTTTGTAATAACTGCGCCAGCAGGTACCTCAACCAATGTAATTTATTACTCAAAAATTGACATGTCGCTGGCTGCAGGCATGGGTTCGGTAACCATTAAAAACGTGCCATTGTTCAATATGAGTACCGGAAAAATAACTGGCGTGAAACACTGTAATGGTCAAGATTATTGGATAATCACCCATGATTTGTTTTCAGCCACATTTCGATGCTTCCTGCTTACTTCGGCAGGCATTAATACCACACCGGTGTTATCAACAATTGGCACCATACATAATAATGATTATTTCACTATGAAAGTATCACCAAATGGAAAAAAATTAGGTCTTGGCATTCAAATCAATAGTAATTATATAGGAAATTATGAATTGTACGATTTTGATAATTCAACAGGTGTGGTTTCAAATTCCTTAATTTTGGCGAGTAACATTCCTATTCAATCCTGTGAATTTTCGCCGGATGGCACTAAGTTTTTTGGATTAGGCAGTTATCCAAACACTGCTAAAATCTTGCATCAATGGGACTTATGCAACAATAGCAACAGTGGCATTGTAAATTCGCACTATACCCTATCAACTAATTATTTTGGGGAATTACAATTGGCAAGTAACGGTAAAATTTATCACAGCGATAACGGTTCCTATTCGCTGAGTGTCATTACTAACCCTAACAACTATGGGTCGAGTATAAATTATAGCCAGGAAATACAATCCTGCGGCACAAATACCAACACTGCTAATTTACCGAATTTTGTTTGCAGCTATTTTAGGCAGGCAAAACAATTTGATTATAATTACGGACCCACCGCCAATTGCCTTACGCCGAGTTTTGTCGCAGTGCCTTGTCCATATGCTTCACCCCCGGTACAAAGTGTTCAATGGAATTTTGGTGATGCTGCCTCCGGCAATAATAATTTTTCTACTTTTCTTAACGCAAGCCATTCCTACCCCAATCCCGGCAATTATAGCGTTCAATGCATCATCCATTTTAATTGTTATACCGATACGCTTAATCAAGTCATCAACATCCCAAACTTTTCACCTAACTTATTCATCAGTGGCAACTATTCCATTTGCCTTGGTCAAAGCGCCACCTTAACGGCAAGTGGTGCGGGTTCATATACCTGGAGCAACAATTCAAATGCAGCAACACAAATTTTATCGCCAACACTCAGCACTATTTACAATCTTTCAGCTACTGGCTCAAGTAATAATTGCGTAAGCAGTCAAACAATTTTAGTAACGGTGTTTCCAAATGCAAGTGTTGTTATTTCGCCAAGCCGTACCTTAACATGCACCGGCGAAACGCTCAGTCTTTTAGCTTCCGGTGCATCCAGTTATACATGGAACCCGGGAGCACTCACAGGAAGTAATGTTGCCTTATCGCCAATGCCCGGACAAAACTTCACCCTTACGGCAAAAGACCTCAACGGCTGTGATTACACAAGCACATTTAAACCCATTGTTTCGTATTGCGCAAGTATAAGCCAATTTAAAGGCGATAATCAACCAATAAAAATAAAACCAAATCCTAATAATGGCCGCTTTATCATTAGCTCTACCTGCAGCACAAAAATTCTAGTTTATAATTTAATGGGGGAATTAATTTATGAAACGGTTATTGAGATAGGCGACACAGAAATTGATTTAAGCTATTTGAGAGACAATGTTTATGTTTTAAAATCCCTGAATCTGAACGATACACAAATCTTTAAAATGATTATATCAAAATAGATCCCCTTTCAGAAGTGATTTTGATTCTTTTGAATAAAGAATTAATCAGCCTATTTCTCTTTTTCAGTTTGGTATTGATACCAAGTCGTATCCTGCAAAGCCTCGCGCCAGGTGGAATCACCGTCGTAAGGAAAAACATGAATGAATTGAAAGCCACATTTTTCAAGCACCCTGCGGGAAGCCAGGTTGTCGAGATCTGTCATGCCATAAATTTCCTTCAAGTTCAAATGCTTTAAACCATAAGCCATCACTGACTTTCCGGCTTCGGTGGCATAACCCTTGCCCCAAAACTTCCTACTGAGTCGGTAACCAAAATCAATAAAATTTTGATGGCCATTGATTTTTTCTTTCATCAATTTAAAACCTGTCCAACCCACAAATTCATTTGTTGTTTTTTCAATCATTGCCCAACGGCCAATACCGTTATCAATGTATTGTTGGCGAACCATTTCAATCACTGCTTTGGTTTGTTCAAGTTTTGTAAGCGGTGTTTTTCCAACATAACGGTGCACCTCCGGGTCAGAATCCATGATAAACATGCCATCCGCATCTTCAGTTAATAAGGCCCGAATGAGGAGTCTTGGTGTTTCGATGTGAATGTGGTGATTAGGATTCAAAGATTTTTCCGGGATTTAAAATATAATGTGGATCAAATACTTTTTTAATGCCGCGCATCAAGGCCAATTGTGCTTCAGGAAAAACAATGGGCATGTATGGTTTTTGCACCAAACCAATGCCGTGTTCACCGCTAATGGTGCCACCCAATGCTTTACACAATTCAAATATTTCGGTGATGGCCACCGGCAAATCATTGTGCCAAACGGCATCACTTAAATCACCTTTAATAATGTTCACATGTAAATTACCGTCGCCTGCATGCCCGTAACACACCGATTTAAAGCCGTATTTTTTTCCAATGTCCTTTACACCCTTTAATAGCTGAGGCAATTCAGCCCTTGGCACCACTGTGTCTTCTTCTTTATAAACACTATTACTTTTTACAGCCTCCCCTACTTTTCTTCTAATTTTCCAAAGGGCATTTTTTTGATCGGCACTGTCGGCAAACAAAATTTCATCGCAATGGTTGTTTTGCATCACTTCCGAAATCATCTCACAATCCTTGAGCAATACATCCATGTTATTGCCATCTACTTCCACCAATAACAGGGCTTCCCAATCGGCTTTGATGTCAAAATTTACACCGCCCGAAAATTTCATACTCCAATCAATGGCATCACGTTCCATAAATTCCATGGCACTTGGCACAATGCCCCTTTTAAATACTTCTGCCACAGATTTACAGGCATCTTCAGCACTCTTAAAGGGTACCAGCATCAACAAATCATGTTGGGGAAAAGGAATGAGTTTGAACACAATTTTGGTCACAATTCCCAAGGTGCCTTCTGAACCTATCATCAAATGTGTGAGGTTGTATCCTGTTGAATATTTTAAAGTATTGGCGCCGGTCCAAATGATTTCACCCGAAGGCAACACCACTTCCAAGTTTAACACATAATCACGGGTGGTGCCGTATTTAACGGCTTTAGGACCACCGCTGCTGTGTGCAATGTTACCGCCCAATGAGCAGCTGCCCCAACTAGCAGGATCAGGCGGATAAAACAAACCCACCTTTTTAACGGCCTCTTGCAAATGGTAATTAATTAAGCCGGGTTCTACTGTGGCTTGTAGATTGCGTTCATCAATCGACAATATTTTATTAAAATATTCCATGCTCATCAGCACACCGCCGGCTATGGGCAATGCGCCGCCGCTGAGTCCTGTGCCCGCACCCCGAACTGTTAATGGAATTTTTTCAGTGTGACACAATTTCGCAATGGCACTCACCTGCTCAACCGTTTGTGGTTTTACAATTACTTCAGCGCGATACAACAGGTCCTCCGTTTCATCCTGTCCGTAACGCTCTACTTCCTCCGAAGCCGTGCTAATATAATCTGAACCAACAATGCTTTCTAAACCCTGTAAGGTTATTGACTGTACTTTGTTATAATTAAATTTTGTCATAAGCTTATTGGGTTTTTTATTTATCTAAGTTTGAAATTAAAAATTTTATAAAACGCTTCCGCTTCTGTTTATCAACACACATACACACAGCCAAATATACGATGCCCAAATTGAATTGGTGAATCTTCCATTGGAAAATAGCGAACAAACAAAACATTATTCATACGGACTGCACCCTTGGTACATTGAGGCATCTACCTTGGATGAACAACTGCGATTGCTTGAATTAAAAGCACACGAAAGCCATTGTTTGGCCATTGGTGAATGTGGTTTAGATAAATTG
Organism: Sphingobacteriaceae bacterium; assembly: GCA_947453445.1. Lineage (GTDB taxonomy): Bacteria > Bacteroidota > Bacteroidia > B-17B0 > Aurantibacillaceae > Aurantibacillus. The sequence goes on along the minus strand of CANGGP010000027.1, from coordinate 23,451 downwards.
AGTACTGTAGATTTTAGTTTGCAAGTGCAAGCTTTTGAAGCCCAGATTAAAATTGCCAACCGCGTAAAGAAGCCCCTAATTATTCACTGCGTGAAGGCCTTTAATGAATTAATCAATTGCTTAAACTTGAGTGATAACAATGTACCGGTGGTGGTACATGGTTTTAATAACAACGAAAACATTGCCCGTGTGATGGTAGACCATGGTTATTATTTTTCATTTGGAAAAGCCTTGTTGAACTACGAATCCAATGCCTCTAAAGCCATTAAATCGGTGGGAAGAAAACAGTTCTTTTTAGAAACAGATGATGCGGATTTATCAATCAAATACGTTTACAAAAAAGCAGCTGATCTTTTGGGCATTGAGGAAGAATTTTTGCAATTGCAATTGCAGCATAACTTTGAACAGGTGTTTAAATTAAAAATAGCTTAATACAAATGGACACTGCTTGGATGGAACGCACGGCGCTTTTGATTGGTCAAAAGGGATTGGAAAAATTGAACAACGCGCATGTATTAATTGTTGGTTTGGGGGGCGTTGGTTCTTATGCGGCCGAAGCCATTGGCAGAAGCGGTGTTGGTAAAATGACCATTATTGATGGCGATACTGTTGACCCAACCAACCGCAACCGACAATTACAAGCCTTAACCAGCACCCACGGACAAAACAAAGCGGTGTTAATGGGCGAACGTTTAAAATTAATCAATCCTGATATTGATTTGGATGTGATTGAAAATTTTAAGAATCCTGATGACATGAAGTTGTTTATGTCCCAGAAATTTTCTTATGTGATTGATGCCATCGACAGCATTTCACCAAAACTGTATTTACTTCAAACTGCATATTACAACAATCAACGCATTATTTCGAGCATGGGTGCGGGCGGCAAAATGGATCCAACCAAAATACAAGTGGTAGACATTTCACAAACAAACATTTGTCCGATGGCCCAATACCTGCGCAAACGGCTCCGTTACATGAACATCTACAAAGGCATAAAATCGGTTTACAGCACCGAATTACCCGCCAAATATTCTATTATGCATACCGATGGCAGCAAATACAAAAAATCGGCTTATGGTACCATTTCTTATTTGCCGGCTGCATTTGGTTTAACCTGCGCTTCAGTGGTAATCAGAGACCTGGTATCATGGAAAGAAGTGAAAACCGGCTTAAAAAAATAAGCAAGACGGCGCTATTTAAGCCCTCTGAAGGCAAAAACCTACATCATTTTCCATTTTTGATCCGTATCTGAGTATAGCTACATCAATATGTAGTTGAAAAGGCTTTTATTTTCACGGTAGTTTGTAATATCAAATTAAAACCAAAATCGATGAAAAAATTACAAAACCCTGTTTCTATTTATTTAATCCTATTATTATTTGTTGTAGAGTTCAACTTTGCACAAAATGCCAATTACAAAATAAATGACACCATCGATGGTGCGAAAGTAATTACTTGCATTGGTCGCGGTAAAGAATTCACTTATATCGGAACCAATCATGGTATCATTAAAATTCAAAATAAAAACGGCAAGAAAAAACACTTTCCTACTACAGTTTCAGCAAATCCCAATACAACAATTAATAGCATTTGTGTGCGCAAAAACGGACATGTTTGGTTTGGCACTGAGCAAGGCATTATTGTTTACGATGGTTTTTACATGTATACCATTAACATGGAAAACAGCGATTTAACGGATAATCGCATTACAAGCATTGTAGAAGATAACAATGAGACGGTTTGGATTGGCACATCAAACCATGGATTATTAAAAAAACAAAACAATCATTTTAAAATGTTCACTTACTTCAACTCGAATTTGCCTTGCAACAATATAAAGGAGATAGTAGCTGAAAACAACGGTGGACTATTGGTGATCACCAATTCCCAAAAAAATATTCCATTAGAGGCCATTAAATCAAACCGATAAAACCCAAAACACCATGAAAAAACACATCCTCGTTTTAAGTATTTTTTTATCGGGCATTTTAAATGCACAATCAACCCGCACATGTTTGTATGAATATTTTTGCGGAGAAACTTGTCCACCCTGCGCCACCACAGCTCCGCCTTTGTATGCATTATTATCAAGCCCAACCAACACCCCAAAAATAATTTCAATTGAATGGGAAACGCCTATACCTTCTGCCCCTACAAATACCTGGTCATTATACCAAACAAATAAAATTGAAAGTGACTGGCGTTGGAAATCTATTGCTGGAGGTGGATATGGATATTACCCTCCCATTAATTCAGTGCCACATGGTAAAATCGATGGGCAAGCACAAACCGCATTTGGCGCTTATAGTGATCATCCCGCTCTTTTATCCAATTCAATTATCGTAACAGCGCAATCATATACAACCCCATTTTCCATTAACATGTCGCGTGCATGGGATTCTACCGCAAGTTCGGTAAACGTTACAGTGAACGTTAATGCTTCGGCAAACTTTAATGCTGTTGGTAATTTACGATTTAGACTGGTGATGATTGAAAGAGAAATACACTTTCCTACTCAACCCGGCACCAATGGCCAAAAAGACTTTGAGAATGTGGCCATTAAATCTTTTCCTAATATTCAACAAGGCACTTCATTAAGTAGTACCTGGTTCAATGGTCAATCACAAACCTTTACCATCAATTGTCCAATACCTGCTTATGTAAGGAGCAAAAGCGAAGTGGCCTTTGTGGGATTTATTCAAGATGATGGTACTCAAAAAGTTTGGCAAACTGCATTGTGTGAAAAGGTGAAATTAATGGACGATGCTAAAATAGTATCTGTTCAAATTCCTCAAACTACTTGTGGAACATTGAACGCCAACTTAACTATTAAGAACACAGGAAACAATACCATAAGTTCAATTAATATTATTCCTTACATTGATGGCATTGCACAAGCACAGCAATTTTTTTGGACAAATTTACCGGCTGATTCATCAAAAATAATTACATTTCAATTACCACATTTGCTGCAGGGAAAACATACATTTTCTATCTCCTTAGTGCGAGTGAATGGTCATAGTCAATCGCCGTCAAATCCCTTGAACAATACTTATACTTTTATTAACAACTTTCTTTACCAAAATAAACCCATTATTGAAGAATTTGAAGGCTATTTCCCACCGAGCAATTGGTACATACTGAATGTTGAGAAAAAATTCATAACATGGTCAAAAACCGCATCCTGTGGCGGCTTCATGAAGAGCCTTTCGTCAGCGGAATTGGATTTTAGAAATATTTTAGGCCAAGTGGACGAATTTTTCTTACCGGCTATAGACTTATCAGGTGGCTCAAATAGTATCAATTTTTCATTCGACTATGCCTATACAAAAGTGAATTACAATTCTCAAAATTACAGTGATACCCTTCGTGTATTATTTTCCGACGATTGTGGGCAAACATGGAATCTATTATTTGAGAATTCCGGTGACGGTTTAATAACATACGACTTCGCCTACAGTAATTTACTTCCCATTTACAATGGTGATTGGAAAAAAGTAATGTTTTACTTAAACGGTCTTAACTCGCCAAATGTTTTAATGAAATTTGTAACGGTTTCAGGTGCGAAAGGTTTACTTCACATCGACAATGTGAATTTAATACAAAGCAATCAAGTTGGTTTAACAAATCGTGAATCAACTGCCGACAACATCCAATTATTTCCAAATCCTAGTTCAAATTATGTCGAAGTACTGATGGAATCAAAGAAGCAAGCAACAGTTCATATGCGCTTATTAAATGCCTTGAATCAAACAATGTTTGATGAATCAAAAGTTTTGGATTCCGGAAACAACAAAATGGGTGTCGATGTAAGCACATTTCCTACAGGCATGTACCAGGTAATCATTGAAACAGAAGATAAATTGGTCTGCAAAAAGCTCAACATTATCAAATAAAAAAACGATTCATGAGAAAATTACTATTCTTTCTTGGTCTTGTTTTTTTTGGAAACATTACCGCACAATCTAGCCGCACATGTTTGTATGAATATTTTTGCGGAGAGAATTGTCCACCTTGCGCCACAACAGCCCCGCCTTTGTATGCTTTGTTATCGAGCCCAACCAACACCCCAAAAATAATTTCTATTGAATGGGAAACCCCCATACCATCTGCACCTAGCAATACATGGTCCTTGTACCGAACAAATAACAGTGAATGTGATTGGCGTTATAGATCAATATCAGGAGGTGGTTACGGATACAATCCTCCCATTACCTATGTTCCTTTTGGGAAAATTGATGGACAAGCCCAAACTTTGTTTGGCGCTAGCAATGACCAGGCAGTTAATTTAAACAGTCAAGTGATTGCAACAGCCCAATCGTTTACAACTCCTTTTTCAATAGGCATGACACGTGAATGGAACAGCTCACAAGGTGCAGTAAACTTAACGGTTTCAATAAATGCCTCAGCAAATTTTACGACATCAGGACCTTTACGTTTTAGATTGGTAATGGTTGAAAGAGAAATTCACTTTACGACTCCACCAGGCACCAACGGCCAAAAAGACTTTGAAAATGTGGCTGTAAAATCCTTCCCAACATTACAACAAGGCACATTATTAAGCAGCACATGGGCACCGGGCCAGTCTCAAACCTTTACCATCAATTGTCCAATACCTGCTTATGTAAGGAGCAAAAGCGAAGTTGCTTTTGTGGGATTTATTCAAGATGATGGTACTCAAAAAGTTTGGCAAACTGCTTTATGTGATAAAGCCAAAATAATTGACGACGCCAAAATAGTTTCGGTTCTGATTCCTGAAACCGCTTGTGGATCATTAATCACAAGATTTGGCGTTAAGAATACAGGAAGTAATTTGATCAACTCCATCAACATCACTCCTTATATTGATGGGATTGCGCAGGCTCAGCAATTTTATGCAACAAATCTATCGCCTGACTCTGTGGCTTTTTTCACTTATCCAATACCTGCTTTAAATGCAGGCAAACATTCATTTTCAGTTTCCCTTACAAAAGTAAATGGCTTCAATCAGTTTCAACAAAATGTCGTAAACAATTCCTTCACTTTCATGAATATCCTTCAATACCAAAACAAAGTAATCATGGAGGGATTTGAAGGAAACTTTCCACCCAACATGTGGACCATTTTAAACATCGAGAAAAAACAAATTACTTGGTCGAAAAATGCATCCTGTGGTGGTTTTATGTATAGCCATTCCTGTGCTGAATTGAATTTGAGCAATATTCAAGGTCAAGTCGACGAACTTTTGTTACCTCCACTTGATTTATCGGGTGCTTCAAATAACATCAGTTTTTCTTTCGACTATGCTTATGCAAAAGTAAATATCAATCCACAAAATTACCAAGATACCCTTCGTGTATTATTTTCGCAAGATTGCGGACAAACATGGAATTTACTTTACGAGAATTCAGGTGACGACTTAATCACCTATGAGCTCTCTAACGCCTCAACACATCCTGTTAACGGTTCTGAATGGAAGCAGGTAATGTTTTATTTAAACGCTAACCTCTCGCCTAAGGTTTTAATAAAATTTGTTACGGTATCAGCTGCTAATGGTCTACTTCACATCGACAATGTGAATTTGACTCAAAGCAATCAAGTTGGTTTAACAAATCGTGAATCAACTGCCGACAACATCCAATTATTTCCAAATCCTAGTTCAAATTATGTCGAAGTACTGATGGAATCAAAGAAGCAAGCAACAGTTCATATGCGCTTATTAAATGCTTTGAATCAATTAATGTTTGATGAATCAAAAGTTTTGGATTCCGGAAACAACAAAATGGGTGTCGATGTAAGCACATTTCCTACAGGCATGTACCAGGTAATCATTGAAACGGAAGATAAATTGGTCTGCAAAAAACTCAACATTATCAAATAAAAAAAGCCCGATTCTTCGGGCTTCCTTTTTTATTTTAAAACAATTTTTTATTCTTTATCCTTACTGTCACCAATGCGGTAGAATTTATTAAATTCAATAATGGCGGCAGTTACAGCTTGCTTATTAAAAGTGTATTTGTCTAAATCATTCCAAAGATTAATTTGGTCTTTCATATAAGGTTTTAAATCTTTTTTATAGAAGCGGTGGTTCAATCGTTTCACTTCTCTTAAACCAATATCTTCACCTTCTGCCCTGTTATCTTGAATAAAATAATCAGCTACAATGGCATCATTGCCATCAATTTTACCATGGTCGCGAATTTCATAAAAATTCAATCGACCTTTTGCCAACACTTCAACAAACAATTCTACACCATCAAAAATGATGCGTTCAAATTGTTTATCACCGTAAGCATAAGCCTTCGCCTTTTTAGTATCCACCGGCATTACCTTGCCACCCTTGGCAGGCTTAAAACCAAAAGTATGGTACATGCTTAATTCGTCTTCAGGATTGGTTTGAATTTCACCTTTTACAGTATCACCTTTACCATTTAAGTAATAACCTACTTCTAAAACCGGAGCCATTTTAGGGGCTTTCTTGGGTTGTGCAGCCATTACAAATCCGGCACCAACCAAAATCATCGAGAGAATCTTTTTCATATTATTTATACAATAGTCAAATATATTTATTCGCATTCGAATCACAAAATTGAAATTTTTATTTTGTGATTATTTAAAGAAAAGGCCCCCGTTCATGCAACGAGAGCCTTCTACTTAAAAAATGGTTCTATTTTCTTTCCAACACTTCGTCAATCATACCATATTCCTTGGCTTCTGAGGCTATCATCCAATAATCTCTATCGCTGTCGGCCCATACCTTTTCAAAGGTTTGTCCACTATGAAACGCAATAATTTCGTACAATTCTTTTTTCAATTTTTGAATCTCACGGGCTGTAATTTCAATGTCGCTGGCTTGTCCTTCGGCACCGCCCAATGGTTGGTGAATCATGATGCGCGCGTGTTTTAAGGCCGTGCGTTTTCCTTTTGCACCGGCACATTGAAGTACGGCACCCATACTGGCAGCCATACCTGTACAAATGGTGGCCACATCGGGTTTAATAATTTGCATGGTGTCGTATATCCCTAAACCGGCATAAACACTGCCTCCCGGCGAATTCATGTAAATCTGAATGTCTTTTTTGGCATCCACACTTTCTAAAAATAGCAATTGGGCTTGCACAATATTGGCCACTTGGTCGTTAATACCGGTGCCTAAAAATATAATACGGTCCATCATCAAACGTGAAAACACGTCCATTTGTGCCACATTAAGGGTTCTTTCCTCAATAATATAAGGGGTTAACGACGATTGTACACGCGAGGTATAACGATCGTAAGTTAAGCTGCTAATGCCAACATGCTTGGTGGCATATTTTCTGAATTCATCTTTATCGAACATAGTTGTGTTTTTAGTAATTACCAAATGTAGTTTTTAGAACAATTATATCAAAAGCAATGCTAAATAATTATGAACGCTAATTTGTCATGTTTAAACAAATTAGTTTTAAACAGAAACGGGCAATGTTATTAAAAAGTAAAGCTTTCGGGATTATCATGCTCAAAAAATTAGCATCTTTATGCTTGGTATGCCTAAAGATAAATACTGCATATACAACGGGCATTTAATTAGTATTTACGAGCCTAGCATTGCTTTTAACAACAGAGCATTCAGATACGGCGATGCCCTTTTCGAAACCATCAGACTTTGCAATAACAAATTGATGTTTCTGAAAGACCATTTAAATCGCTTAAAAATTGGCATGACAGTTTTGCGCATGAATTTACCGGCCGAGTTCAACAGCGAAAACATTTATGAATTTATCATTCAATTGCTAAAACACAACACCCATGCACCCAATGCCAGAATTCGTTTAACCGTGTTTAGAAACGAAGGTGGTTACTACAGCCCCGAAACCAACGACATTTCTTTCTTAATTGAAAGCGAAGAAATGACACATACCTACGAATTAAATCAAAAAGGTTATTGGATTGATTTATTTGGCGATTTAAAAAAACCGGTCAATAAATTATCGAATATAAAAACAGCCAACGCCCTGTTATACGTAATGGCGGGTATTGCCAAACAAAGCATGAAACTCGATGAGTGTTTTATACTAAATGAAACAGGCGCAGTATGTGAATCCATCAGCTCAAATGTTTTTGTTGTAAAAAACGGAACCCTTTATACACCGCCATTAACCGAAGGTTGTGTGGCCGGCATTATGCGCAAACAAATCATGCATTTAGCGCATGAAAATAAAATTTTGGTTTTCGAAAGTCCATTATCAAATTACACCATTTTAAACGGCGACGAAGTGTTTTTATGTAACAGTGTAAATGGGGTAAAATGGGTTGGGCAATTCAGGGAAAAATTCTACACCAATAAAATGGCCCAGTTTTTTCATGATAAATTAATGCAGCTCACCGTTTAAAAGGTTCAGCAATTCAGCCAAATTACGGGTTAAATTTCGCCGACTGTATTTTGCAATTTCCTGCTCCTTTCGTAAGGTGCTTTTTCCTTCAAAATAAGCCATGATGTTTTTTTCTAATCCTGCTTCATCATCAAAACCGGTTATTAAGCCACTTCCGGTTTGTTGCATCAAGGCTGCCAATTCGCCATCAACAGGACCAATGGCCAAAATAGGTGTGCCTGAAGCCATGTATTCAAAAAACTTGCCGGTTAAAATTCCTTTTGCGTTTTTGGTATTGTTCACCAATAAAAGCAGTACCCGCGATTTCTGTTGTTCTTCAATCACTTTATCGTGATCGAGGTAATCAATTTTATTCACATATGCTTCAAGCCCCAAGGCTTTTAGCTCCTCTTTCACTGCAATATCAACCTTTCCTACCAATTTTATTTCGAGTTGCATTTTAAATTGGGCATTGCTGTCGACCAGTTTTTTCAATACTTTCCAAAGCAAATGCGGATTACGATCTTTCACCAAGGTGCCAATATGGGCCAAAGAAAATTTTTCATCTTTCTGCACAGCGTGTTTTACCAAATCGCTTTCATCATAACCGTTAGAAATCACTTTAAATTTAGATTCGTTCGGTAAGCCTGAATTATTAAGCATTTCAACAAACTCATCATTCATGGTTTGACCAATACTTAAAACCAAATCAGCCTTTTTGAGCACTTCTAGTTCTAAACGATGATGCTTTTTATCGGCAAAATGACTCAGCATTAATTTTTCATAAAAATCAATATTGGTCCAGGGATCCCTAAAATCAGCAATCCATTTAAGTTTGTGAAATTCTTTCTTTAATCCCAAGGCAATTAAATGCATGCTGTGCGGCGGACCGGAACTAATCACAAAGCGGATGTCTTCCTTTTGAATGAGTGATTTTAAATGCTGTATGCTTGGTTTAATCCAAAATTTCCTGGCATCGGGGATAAAAAAATTACCCCTAATCCATACCGAAATTTTTTCTGTCAGTCCTGCTTTTTTATTTTCACTTAAAAACGAAGCGTTGATTTTATCGTCCTTTTTACGACCGATAAAGCGCTTGTAAACATGGTAAGGCTCCCAAATATCGGTCTTTATAACCTGAATGCCTGCCGGTACTTCGTTTAATAAACTTTCATCCACAACAGGCATTTCGCCATTATTCGCAGTATAAACGATTGGTTCCCAACCAAAATCTCTCAAATATTTTACAAATTTAAGCCAACGCTGCACCCCTGCTCCGCCGCTGGGTGGCCAATAATACGTGAGAATAAGTACTTTTTTCATGGGCAATGTAAAACTATAGGTTTGATACCATAAACACAAATAATAAATTATCTTTGCCCGAGTTATTATGACAGTGTTTTAATCAAATTGTCTGCTAACCAATATAAAATTTACCAATGAAACTCTCAATTGTCATACCCGCTTATAACGAAGGGAAAACCATTCACCTTATTTTAGACAAGGTAAAAAGTGTAAAATTGGACGGTAACTTTGAAAAGGAAGTGATTATTGTAAATGATTACTCCAAAGATGATACTGAGGAATCTGTACACCGATACATGAGCAATAATCCTGATTTAAACATTCAATACTACAAACACCCTTTCAACAAAGGCAAGGGCGCCGCTTTGCACACCGGCATTCAACATGCCTCAGGAGAGTATATTGTGATTCAAGATGCAGATTTGGAATACGATCCGGAAGAATACAATGCCCTTTTAAAACCCATTATTAGAGGCATGGCCGACATTGTTTATGGCAGCAGGTTTGTGGGTAATCAACCGCATCGCATTTTGTTTTTCTGGCATTCCATTGGCAATAAATTACTCACCTTTTTGAGTAACATGTTTACCAATTTAAATTTAACCGACATGGAAACATGTTATAAATTGTTTAACGCCGAAATAATTAAAGCAATTAATTTAAAAGAAGAACGCTTTGGCTTTGAACCTGAAGTAACCGCTAAAATTGCCAGGATTCCCAACATCAGAATATATGAGGTGGGTATTTCATATTACGGCAGAACCTATGAAGAAGGCAAAAAAATAGGCTGGAAAGATGGATTTAGGGCCATTTATTGCATTCTTAAATATGGATTGTTTCGCGCATCCTAATCATTACACATAGTAATTAGCTTATAAAACAGGCCTTTACGGCCCAAAATAGGCCCATTTGAAATTTTTTTGGAAGTTTATTTTTTTTAGTTATTTTTGAATTGTCTTTAAACGAAATTAATATATAATAAAGTCATTACTCCCAATATCAGATTGCCCTTCGTTTAATTCGATTTCCCAAAATTTTAATTAATCATTCAGCAACAACATTAGGATTCTTGATTTTTATGTGTTTTTTGAATAAAGATTAGCCATGCATGTTCATCCCCTTTTTACATGCCGGGTTATAAAGCAATACAAAAAGGGAAAAAAATTAAAAAAAACAAAATGGAAAAAGGTACAGTAAAATTTTTCAATCAAACAAAAGGTTTCGGATTCATTAAAGTTGAAGGTTCCGGAAAAGAAGTTTTTGTTCACGTGTCGGGTTTAAAAGACGAAATTCGTGAAAACGACGAAGTAATGTTTGATATCCAAGAAGGAAAAAAAGGCCCTAACGCTGTTAACGTAAAGTTAGCTTAATTCCTCTGGTAAATTAAATGATTAAGGTTTCTAAAAATTATTTATATATAGTATAGAATTTAAAGTTGACTTATAAATATTAAATCAAAATCAATTTAATACTTAAAAAAAAACCCGCTCTTTGGCGGGTTTTTCATTTATTAAACAGTCATTATTTCTTTTTCTTTTTGTTCAATGTGTTTATCCACTTTTGACACATGTGTATCAGTTAATTGTTGCGCTTTTGTTTCGCCGTCTTTGGCTTCATCTTCAGGCAAACCATCCTTTTGAAGTTTTTTAATTTTCTCCATGGTATCTTTACGAATGGTGCGAATGGCCACTTTTGCTTCCTCGCCTAAGTTTTTCGCCGATTTGGTTAAATCTTTACGTCTTTCTTCAGTTAATGGTGGAACGATAATGCGGATAATAACCCCGTCGTTTTGCGGATTTAAACCCAAATTGGCCATTTGAATCGCTTTCTCAATTGGCGTTAACATCGATTTTTCCCATGGCTGAATCAACAAAGTCCTCGAATCTTGAGTATTTACACTCGCTGTATTACTAATTGGCACTTTACTGCCATAATAATCTACCATTACATTTTCTAACATCACCGGATTGGCTTTACCGGCACGTACTTTTTGCAATTCAAGTTCTAAATGCGAAATCGCTTTTTCCATTAAGGATTTGGCTTGATCTAAAACACTTTTTATTTCTGACATATTTTTTATTCTAAATATTAAACTTTTACCTGAAACAATTCCACCAATTTTTTTACTACAAAATCAATTTCTTCTTTGGTGTTAAACTTACTAAAACTAAAACGCACCGATGGTCTCTCCATTTCTATGCCCAAACCCCTGAGCACATGACTGCCTTGGTTGCTTCCACTGCTACAGGCACTTCCGCCACTGGCTGCAATACCGGCAATGTCTAAATTAAACAAAATCATTTCGGCGTCCGGATGCGCAGGAAAACGACAATTTAATACAGTGTACAATGATTTATCGAAGCTCGTTTCTCCATTAAAATCAATGCCTGGAATTTTCTCCATCAATTGACTGCGCATATAATCTTTTAAACCGAAAATTAATTTCTGATGTTCCTCCATATGCGAATAGCACATTTCTAATGCTTTCGCCAAACCAACAATACCCGCTACGTTTTCAGTTCCCCCGCGCATGTTACGTTCTTGTGACCCGCCATGAATAAACGGACTAATTTTATGGGCATGATTGATATATAAGAAACCAACACCCTTTGGTCCGTGAAATTTATGCGCTGCACAAGCCACAAAATGCACTTTCATTTTTTGAAGATCCATCGGGTAATGCCCCATGGTTTGAACGGTGTCGCTGTGAAAAATAGCATTGTATTTTTCGCACAGTTCGCCCACCTTTTCAATTGGCAATAAAGTACCTATTTCATTGTTGGCATGCATCAAGGCCACCATACTTTTTGGATGGGATTGAAGTAATGTTTCCAATTCAGTCAAATCGATGTTTCCTCTTTGGTCTACTTTAAGCCAACTTGCCTTCACTTTTCCTTCTTGCTCTAATACCTTGATGGTGTGTTCAACTGCATGGTGTTCAATAGGACTTGAAATAATGTGTTGAATACCAAACGTGGCAACACTTTGAACAATGGCCATGTTATCGGCTTCAGTTCCACCGGAGGTGAAAAATATTTCAGCCGGAGAAACATTGAGCAATTTTGCCACTGTTTTCCTTGCATTTTCAATCGAAGAACGCGTTTTTCTGCCAAAGGCATGTATCGAAGACGGATTGCCAAAATCCTCTGCAAACAAAGGCATCATGGCTGCTAAAACTGCTTCATCCATCTTGGTGGTGGCAGCATTATCTAAATAAACTTTCATTTTATATTGGTTGGTAAAATTAGTTATTTACTTTGATTATTCAGAAAACAAAAAAAGCGGGTTTTTAGCCCGCTTTTTAATGATTGATGTGGTATTATTCCTTAATCAATTTCATGAATTTAACGCTATTGCCGTTTTGTACCTTAATGATATAAATACCATTGGCCTTTTCATTCAAATTAATTTTATAAGTGCCCGCTTGAATGCTTTCTTGAATCACCAACTCACCAATTGGATTGTAAACTTCAATCGAAATTTGATTCGGTGTTTCAATGGCAAAAATGCCGGTGCTTGGATTCGGATAGATGATTACCGCAGCAGTTGATTGCTGCTCGTGAATAGCATCACAATTTTGAACCAATTGATTGATTGTGCCAACATTCGAACAACCATTAATATCAACGCCGGTTACTGAATACACTGTAGTAACAATTGGATTAATAACCAAAACGCTGGCAGTAGGTTGATTCACCACCGACCATGTATAATTATTTGCACCACTTGCTGTTAAACTTGCACTTTCGCCAATACAAATCAAGGTTCTACTGCTGCTTACATTAATAATCGGTAATGGATTCACAGTTACATTCACAATGGCATTTGCAGAACATGTTCCGCTTGAACCCAAAACAGTATAGGTTGTGTTCACACTTGGTGTTGCACTAATATTGTTTTGGTTTGAACCTGTATTCCATGAATAAGTAGACGCGCCATTGGCTGTTAAGTTCACAGTTTCACCGCTACAAATCATGGTATTTCCTGTTATTGTAACTGTTAGTGAGTTTCCAACTGAAACTGTTGCTGTAACAGGTACAAGCATCGAACATCCAAAGGCATTCACACCATTTACTGAGTATACTGTGGTGGCAGATGGTGTTACCACTGGTCCATTTGGCAAGAATGTATAATTACTTGCGCCGTTTGGACTAAGTGTGAATGTATCACCGAAACAAATTCCACCGCTCGACACAGTGATACTTGGATTTGGCATTACTGAAACTGCCATCACAGCCACTGAATTACATCCTGCTGCACTTGTACCAAAAACACTATAGTTAGTTGTTACGGATGGAGAAACAGAAACACTAGGTCCGGTAACTGTGCTCCATGAATAAGAAACCGCACCATTTGCCGTTAATGTAGTAGTTCCGCCTAAACACAAGGTGTTGTTACCTGCTATTGTAATAGAAGGCCTTGCATTCACGATCACAGCAAATGTAGAAGCCGGATTCGAAATACAACCGGTTAATGCATTGGTTCCAATCACCGAATAAGTGGTATTCACTGAAGGAGTAAGAGGCAATAATGCTGAATAAGTATAAGTATTGGCGCCTGTTACAGTTGGTGTAAAAGGTAAACCCAAACAAACTGAACCACTTGCAGCAGTAACATTCGGCAAGGCTATAACGGTAACATTCGCAACCGCTTGATTGGCCGAAACACAACCCATAGAACTTGTAGCAATTACAGTGTATGAATTATTGCTTGAAGGTGAAACCACAAAGTTACCACCGGTAATGGTGTAAGTTGCAGTGCCTGAAGGATTCACACTAGGTGTTAAGGTAATTGAATTTCCAAAACAAATACTGCCGCTGTTCACTGCCACTGTTGGTGTAACGTAAACCGTTACTGTACTAACTGCTGTATTATTTGAAACACAACCTTGTGCGCTGGTTCCTGTTACACTGTAATTAGTATTTAAAAGTGGAGCGACAATTGCCGATCCGCTTGAATAAGTATAGGTACTCGCTCCGCCCGGTACCATTGTAAATGAATTACCCGAACAAATGCTGCCGCTGTTCACTGAAATTGTTGGCGTAATATATACGGTAACATTGCTCACTGCTGTGTTTGTTGCCACACAACCTTGGGCACTGGTTCCGGTTACGCTGTAATTGGTGTTAACCAATGGCGAAACAATTGCCGAGCCGCTTGAATATGTATAAGTGCTGGCACCACTTGGCACCATGGTGAATGAATTACCGGTACAAATGCTTCCACTGTTAACCGATAATGTTGGCGTGATATTCACTGTTACATTACTCACCGCTGTATTGGTCGCCACACAACCTTGGGCACTCGTTGCTGTTACACTGTAATTGGTATTTACCAATGGTGAAACAATTGCCGAGCCGCTTGAATAGGTATATGTGCTTGCACCGCTTGGAACCATGGTAAATGAATTACCTGTACAAATACTGCCGCTGTTTACTGATACTGTTGGCGTGATAAACACTGTTACATTACTCACTGCTGTATTGGTTGCCACACAACCCTGAGCACTGGTGCCTGTTACACTATAAGAAGTATTGGTGAGTGGAGAAACAATCGCTGATCCACTTGAATAAGTATATGTACTTGCACCGCTTGGCACCATGGTAAATGAATTACCGGTACAAATACTACCACTGTTAACTGCTAATGTTGGTGTGATGTTTACTGTTACATTGCTCACTGCTGTGTTTGTTGCCACACAACCTTGGGCGCTGGTACCGGTTACACTGTAATTGGTGTTCACCAAAGGAGAAACAATTGCCGAGCCGCTTGAATAGGTATATGAATTAGCACCGCTTGGCACCATTGTAAAGGACTTTCCTGTACAAATACTGCCGCTGTTTACTGCCACTGTTGGTGTAATATAAACTGTTACGGTGCTCACTGCTGTGTTATTTGAAACACATCCTTGCGCGCTGGTTCCTGTTACACTGTAATTGGTATTTACTATAGGCGACACAATAGCCGAGCCGCTTGAATAAGTATAAGTACTCGCGCCACCCGGTACCATTGTAAAGGCATTACCCGAACAAATGCTGCCGCTGTTCACTGAAACAGTTGGCGTAATATTCACTGTTACATTGCTTACAGCTGTGTTTGTGGCAGCACAACCTTGGGCACTGGTTCCGGTTACACTGTAATTGGTATTTACCAATGGAGAAACAATGGCCGAGCCGCTTGAATAAGTATATGTGCTGGCACCACTTGGCACCATGGTGAATGAATTGCCTGTACAAATACTACCACTGTTAACCGATAATGTTGGTGTAATGTTAACCGTTACACTACTTATGGCTGTATTGGTTGACAAACACCCTTGAGCGCTTGTTCCGGTAATACTATAATTGGTAGAAGTTGCTGGAGTTACAAAAGGTGTACCGCTTGAATAAGTGTATGTACTGGCTCCTGCTGTTAAAATAATAAATGATTGTCCTGAACAAATACTACCACTATTGGATGCAATAAATGGACTTACGTAAACCGTTAAGTTACTAACTGCTGTATTCGTTGAAACACAACCCTGAGCACTCGTACCGGTAACACTGTAAGAGGTATTTGTGAGCGGAGAAACAATGGCTGATCCGCTTGAATAGGTATATGTACTTGCACCACCAGGCACCATGGTGAATGAAAGCCCTGTACACAAAGTACCGCTATTCACCGACACAGTTGGTGTAATATTCACTGTAACGTTACTTACAGCCGAATTAGTTCCAACACAACCCAAGGCACTGGTACCTGTTACTGTATAGGACGTATTTGTTAAAGGAGAAACCACTGATGAACCACTAGAATAAGTATAGGTGCTTGCTCCGTTTGGAACCATGGTAAATGAATTACCGGTACAAATACTGCCGCTGTTCACTGAAATTGTTGGCGTTAAATTAACGGTAACATTACTGGTGGCTGTTGACACACAGCCCAAACTGGCTCCTGTAACAACGTATGTTGTATTGGTTATTGGTGAAACTACAGCGCTACCGCTTGAATAAGTGTAAGATGTTGCTCCTGAAGGAACCATCGTAAATGAATTACCTGAACATATTGTACCATTATTCACAGTAACAGTTGGAAGGGGAACAACCGTAATATTTGCCACCGCAACGGTACCCATTCCACAAAGATTCACCCCGCCTACACTATAAGTGAAAACACCTTGTGCCACCCCACTAAAATCAACACCGATATTATTTGTTAAACTACCGGAAACAATTGAAGCGCCACTTGGTAAATTCCATGAATAAGAACTTGCTGTTGGTATGGTTGCAATGCTAAAATTAAAGGTGGATGAATTTGAACGACAAACACTGTTTGTTGAAACTGCGATTGCACCTGCTGCTGCAGGGCGAGGACAAATTTCAACCAAACTGGCGTATGCAGGAGAGTAACTTGTGCTTGCACTCAAGTCAAACAATTTTGTTAATGTTGCACTTGTAACATCATATTCTGAAATGGTCCCTTGGTTGTTTGTACCGCCTAATGTATATGGTGCATATAATTTACCATTTGCTGCTTTGATTAACGAACTATTTGGCGAACCGCCGCTTGAAGCGATTAAATCTAATTTCTTTGTTAAAACATTATTCGTAAAATCATACTGAATTACGGTTCCAAGGCTATTCGTACCCCCAAGTTTTGTAATTGCATAAAGGTTGCCATCATTTGCGAGTGCAAAAGAACCCATAGGTTGGCTACCGCTTGTAGCATTCAAATCATATTTATTGGTAAGTACTCCGGTACTTGGGTTATATTCAAATACAACACCTAAATTATTGGCTCCACCCAATTCAGTTAATCCGTATAACTTTCCGTTTGGTGCTTCAATCAATGATCCGCTAGGATTTTGACCGTTTGACGATCCGGCAAAATCTACCTTGTCGATGTATGTATTTGTTGAATAATCATATTCGAAGAGTACACCCAATCCATTAGCACCACCTGTTTTTGTTAATCCATACAACTTTCCGTTTGAAGCTTGTAATAGTTTTCCAAAAGGACTTGAACCGGTTGCACTGGCTAAATCTATTTTCTTAGTGTATGAATTTGTGCTATAATTATATTCATAAATTGTCCCCAAAGAATTCGTACCACCAAGATTAGTCATGCCATATAACTTTGAATTCGACGCTTCAATCATGGCGCCATAAGGCGCAGAACCGGTTGCGGCCAGCATATCAAACTTCTTAGTGTAAGTTGAAGTGGATTTGTCATATTCAAAAATAACACCTGCATTATTTGCTCCCCCGGCTATGGTAGTGCCGTACAATTTATTATTTGAAGCGTAAACCATTCCCCCATAAGCATTGCCACCGGTAGGTGCATAATTCAAATCAATTTTTTTCACATAAGTAGAAGTGCTGATATCAAATTCAAAAATCACACCACCTGAACCCAATCCACCTGTTGTTAATGGGCCATATAATTTACCATTACTGCCAAAAATTGGGCTACAAAAAGGTGCCCCTCCAATTAATGGATTCGTAGAGGAAAGGTCGAATTTCTTGGTATATGTACTTGTTGTATAATCGAATTCAAAAATAACACCTTGATTATTGACTCCGCCCAATCGCGTTAAGCCATATAATTTACCGTTTGAAGACGACTGAACAATGTCGCCGGGCGCCGATGAACCATTGGCAGTAGACAAATCAAACATTTTAGTATAAGCATTCGTACTTATACTATACTGAAAAATTACCCCTAAATTATTGGTTCCACCTGTGGTTGTAAGTCCGTATAAATTACCATCACTTGCTTTAAACAATGAGCCTTGCGGAGAACTACCCAAGGTAGAATTTAAATCAATTTTTTTTGTAGCAGTGCCGGTTGTATAATCGTATTCAACAATACTTCCTACACTAGCGGTACCACCGGTTTGACATAATGCATAAAGTAAACTGCCGGATTGTACAAACTCACCACCTGGATTTCCTCCTAAAGTAGTACTTAAATCAATTTTCTTTGTATAGGCAGCTGTAGCAATATCATACTCAAAAATAGTTCCAACACTATTCACACCACCTGAGCGCGTCAAACCATACAATTTGCCATTCGGTGTAGATAATTCCATCAAAGTTCCAAAAGGCAAACTTCCGTTTGCTGTCGACAAATCAACCTTTTTTGTATAAGTACCTGAAGTAATATCATATTCATAAATCACACCAACATTATTTGTTCCGCCATTCACAGTCATTCCATACAATTTTCCATTAGAAGCCTGCATCAATGGCCCTCTTGGCTGAGCACCGGTAGCAGTGGCAAAATCCCATTTCTTAACATAGGTATTGGTACTGGCATCATACTCAAAAATTACACCCAAATTATTGGCCCCACCTTGCAATGTTGTACCGTAAAATTTGCCATTTGAAGCCAACATTAAATGGGTTTGTTGAGGATTATTTCCATGTGCCCCTACAAAATTGTATTGATTAGCAATGCCGGTGCTGCCCGTTGGCATACCGAATATCGCACCAAAGCCGTTACCGCCCAATGGTGCTACTCCCCAAATCTCAGACTGACTTTTAACCTTTGAATTTGACAGAAAAATCAAGCTTAACGCCAATAAAAGTAACTTTTTCATAAATTGTAATTTGAATTAAAGGTAATAAAAAAAGCCTTATGAAAATCTAAAAAAAACATGTCAAAAACTGACAATGATCAGAGAAAATATCAAAAATAAATGACGAACAGTCTTAAATGATGGCCTGAATATCCGAAATTATTTTCTTCGCCAAGGCATCCGCCTTTTCAGCATTCGAACTTTCGCTGTAAATGCGAATAATGGGCTCAGTATTGCTTTTACGCAAATGCACCCATTCTTTTTCAAACTCAATTTTAAGCCCGTCAACATCATTGATCGGCTGATCTTTGTATTTCGCCTTGATTTTCAACAATACCTGATCAACATCAATTTTTGGGGTTAATTCAATCTTATTCTTCGAAATAAAATAATCAGGATAAGATTTCCGCAAAGCAGAAATTGACTGACCAAATTTGGCCAAATGGGTCAAAAAGATGGCAATTCCCACCAAGGCGTCTCTTCCATAATGTAATTCCGGTAAAATGATCCCGCCATTGCCCTCACCACCAATCACCGCCTTGCTCAACTTCATCATTTTCACCACATTTACTTCACCCACCGCTGAAGCCGAATATTCACCACCCGCGGCTTCAGTTACATCACGCAAAGCTCTTGTGCTCGATAAATTACTAACGGTATTCGCCTTGCTATGCTGTTTTAAAACATAATCCGCCACAGCCACCAAGGTGTACTCTTCACCGAACATTTTTCCGTCCTCACAAACAAAAGCCAAACGATCAACATCCGGATCTACACTGATACCCAAATGCGCCTTTTCTTTCACAACTGTTTCACTCAAATCAATTAAATGCTCAGGCAAAGGTTCAGGATTGTGTGCAAAATTACCATCCACCTCACCATGTATCACCTTCACACGCTGCACGCCCAAAGCTTTCAACAAGGCCGGCACAGCGAAACTACCTGATGAATTGATGGCATCAACAACCACGCTAAAATTTGCAGCCGCAATACTTTTTAAATCTACATAGGGTAAGTCAATAATTTTTTGAATATGTTTCGAAAGAAAATCATCCTGAACCTCGTATTGTCCTAAATAATCAACTTCTGCATAATCAAATTGACTATCACCTGCCATTTCCAAAATTAATTTACCTTCTTGCTCGCTGATAAACTCCCCTTTATTATTGAGTAACTTTAAGGCATTCCATTGCTTTGGATTATGCGATGCCGTTAGAATAACACCGCCTGAGGCTGCAAAAGCTGTTACCGCCATCTCAACTGTTGGTGTTGTGCTTAAACCCAAATCAATTACATCTACACCCATGCCCATCAATGTGCCCGACACAATATTGGTCAACATCGTTCCACTCATCCTGGCATCTCTTCCTATTACAACTTTATGCTTAACCTGTGCGCTGTTATTGCTTTTGATCCAAGCAGCATAGGCTGAACTAAATTTTACAATATCCAAAGGTGTTAAACCTTCATCAGGCAATCCGCCGATGGTGCCCCTAATTCCTGAAATACTTTTTATTAACGTCACAAACTTTGTTTTGGGCTTCTAAATTAAAAAATCATGCGCCACAGTATTGAATTATTATCAACAATTGTTTTTAATATTATAATTTTGGACCTTGAACCTCAGCAATGGACATTAAAGTAATTCGTCAGATTTTATGCATTAGCGCTTGCACTTTTTTTTGCTTCATAAGTTTGTCAAGCAAATCAAATAATGCGGTAATTCAAAATCAACAATTAAACTTGATACAATTATCTGACTTGGAAAATAATTCGCGGGTATCGTCAAGACCAAATCCACTTCATCTTATTTTCAACAAACACAAAAGCAAAAACAAAAAAATAACAGCTGCCATCTTGGCTTTTCCATTACCCTTTGGAATCGTTGGTCTACACCGCATTTACATGGGCTGTGCGCCATTTGTGCCGGTAGTATATATTGCAAGTTTAGGTGGCGCCTTTGGTATATTGCCATTAATTGATTTCTTTGTCATTCTAAAAGAAGAAGATATTTCTAAGTTTAATAATAGCGATCAGGTGTTCATGTGGGTTGAATAATATTTTTTTATGTGTGGCATTGCCGGAATAATTTTAAAAAACAATCAGTCTTTCAATGCCATTGAAAAAATCATTCAATTAAGTCAAGCCATTCAGCACCGCGGTCCCGACGGAGAAGGTTTTTTAATCGCCACAAAACAAGGCAACATCACTTGCAGCCTTGCACAAAATGTTCAAACCAATTCAACATTGCCTTACGCCCCCCAAACCAACATTTTAACGATTCAACAAAACGACAACACGCAATTGCTGCTTGCACACCGCCGTCTTTCCATTATCGATTTAACTGAAAGCGGACATCAACCTTTGTGTGACGTTGAAAAAAAATATTGGATTACATACAATGGCGAATTATACAACTACATTGAATTAAAAAAAGAATTACAATTACTCGGCTATAAATTTCATTCAGAAACCGACACCGAAGTTGTAATTGCTGCTTATGCTGCCTGGGGCGCTGAATGCACCTCACGCTTTAACGGCATGTGGGCCTTTTGTATTTATGATACCGCAAAACAAATTTGTTTTATGTCGCGCGATCGCCTTGGCGTTAAACCTTTTTATTATTTTGAAAACAACAATTGTTTTGCTTTTGCCAGCGAACAAAAAGCCTTGGTGAAAGCTGGTTTTGTAAAGGCCAAAAATAACAACAAAGCCATTCATGATTATTTATTGCATGGCCTGATTGAAAATGACCACAATAATTTTTTTGAGAACATCATTGAACTTTGGCCCGGACAACAATTGATTTATGATTTAAAAACACATGCATTCAAACAATCAGAATACTATCATCTAAAGAACAACAACCACTTGTCGAACGATCACCTCAGCGACATTGAACTCATTGATAAAATTGAGACACTCTTAGAAAAAGCCATACAATTGCGTTTAAGAAGTGATGTTGAAGTGGGCACTTGCCTCAGTGGCGGAATCGACAGCAGCATCATTGCCGCTGTAATTGCAGCCAATGCAAAAAAACAGGTGTACACCTTCACCTCCGTATTTCGCAACAACAGCATTAGTGAAGAAAACTTTGCCGATTTGGTGAATCAAAAAATTCATGCCAAAAGCATAAAAACAGAGCCAAGCTTAGAAGGCTTTTTAAAAGAAGTCGACACCTTAATTTACTCACAAGATGCACCCATATGGGATACCAGCACTTATGCACAATACAAAGTGATGGAACTGGCAAAACAGAATGGCATTAAAGTAGTACTCGATGGCCAAGGTGCCGACGAATTATTTGGCGGTTATCACCATCATTTTTTCGCCAAATGGCAAAACTTAATTTCACAAAATAAAATTGTGGAAGCCTACAAAGAAATGCATGCCGCTTCAAAAACCATTCAACATCCATTTCTATTTTTCATCAAAGAAAAAATAAAACAAAAACACACATTTAAAAATTCGCAGCAGTCACAAATTCTAAAAAAAGATTTTATACAATCAGATAATCGGCACATCATCACAAAGCCAAACAATGTAAATGGGGTTTTATTAGATGATATTTACAATACACGCTTAAAAACCTTTTTAAAGTGTGAAGACCGCTGCGGCATGTGGCACAGTGTTGAGAGCCGAACTCCCTTTAGCGACGATGTAGATTTAATGAATTTTATGTTCTCATTTAACGGCAACCGAAAAATACAACATGGCATTTCAAAATACTTATTGCGGGAGGCTTTTAAAAAGCAATTGCCCAATGAAATTTATACAAGGTACGACAAAGTAGGTTTTGAAACACCCATGCAAGACTGGATGAAAAAAATTCATCCCCAAATGTTGAGCGAAATAAAATCTGCCAATTTTGAATTTGTGAATAATGCCCAATTACACCTCACCAATCCTAATAACGCCTACCAAAATAAACTACTCTTTAAATTATTTGTATTGAGTAAGTGGCGTAAAGTTTTTGCCTAAAATTTATTTTGCTGTTACCTTAAATTCAGTACGACGATTCTTGGCCATGTTTTCAGCACTGTCGTTTGGCACTTTTGGTTTGCTGTCGCCAAAACCTTTATAAGTTAATCGTGAAGCGGCAATGCCTCCGGTATTGATCAAATAATCATAAACTGCTTTGGCACGATTTGCTGATAGTGTTATGTTTAATTTTTTATCACCACTGTTATCAGTATGACCGCTGATTTCAATTTTGATAGAGGCATTTTTTTGTAAAAAAGCTTGCAATTTTTT